>NZ_OZ244997.1:605317-907975 GCF_965223285.1 Candidatus Leptofilum sp.
TTTCGATGGCCTTGGTGGGGTCTAATCCTTTGGGGCAGGCGTCTATGCAGTTGAAGATGGTGTGGCAGCGGAATACGCCATCTCCCTGGTCCAGATCGGCCAGCCGTTCGGCCGGAGTGCTGTCGCGGGGGTCCATCACGCGCAAAAACGATTTGAGTAAGGCGTGTGGACCAATATATTTTTTGTTGAAGGCGACGACGGTGCAGGCTGAGTAGCAGGCACCGCACATGATACATTTTTCGGCATCGTTAAGGGCGGCCACTTCCTCTGGCGAGACGCGAAACTCTGTTTCGGGTACGTTGCCAGAGGAATCGGACGGCGGAATGAGCCACGGCTTGACGCGTAAATATTGCTGCCAGAAGGAGGTGCGGTCTACGACCAAATCTTTGATGATGGGTAGGTAGGGCAACGGCCGTATCGTCACCTGACCCTTGCGATCTAAATGATTACGCAGCGGTTCGTGGCAGACCAGCACGTTGTGGCCGTTGATGTTCATGGCGCAGCTACCACAAATGGCGTGGCGGCAGGAACGCCGGTAGGTGACGCTACCATCTTGCTCTGCCTTGATACTTTCCAGCGCATCCAAAATTGTGGTATCTGGCGTCATCTGGACCGGGAAATCGGCCAGATAAGGCTTCTTGTCCACGTCTGGGTTAAACCGCTGCACGCGGACGGTGACTGTTTTTGAGGTTCCGTTAGCTGTTGTCATCTTTCTTTCCTAATACTTCCGTTCCTGTGGTGGGAAGCGATCCCAGAAAATGGTTACTGGTTTGTAGCTGAGGGCGGGACGGCCGTTTTCATCTTTGTGGGCCAGGGTGTGCTTCAGCCAATCATCGTCGTTTCGCTTGGGGAAGTCGGTGCGGCTGTGTGCGCCCCGGCTTTCTGTCCGTTCCAAGCCACCTTTGATGATCACCTCGCTGAAGGTCAGCAGATGTTCCGTTTCAATTGCCGCCAGCAAATCATTGTTAAACCGCTTGCTCTTGTCCATCACCCGCGCGTTGCGGAACCGTTTTTGCAGTTCGCTAACCTTTGCCGCAGCGCGTTCCATCCGCTCCTCACTGCGGAAAACACCCATATCTTTGGTCATCGTCTCTTTTAGTTCGTTGGCAATCAGTGCTACCGATTCCCGATTGCCGTTCACCGAACTGTCATCCAGGTAATGGGACAAGCGCGTCTGGTTGCTGGCGATGGGATTGTTGGAAACGTCGTGCAGTTTTGCGCCACCCAGCACGAAATCGGCAATGGTCTGCCCAGTGCGGCGGCCAAAGAGGGATGCTTCTAGCAGACTGTTCGTGCCTAACCGATTAGCCCCGTGAACGCTGACGCAAGCACATTCCCCGGCGGCAAAAAAGCCAACCAGCGGCGTGCCGTCTGCATCGGCAATGACCTGGCCAGCGGCGTTGGTGGGGATGCCGCCCATACTGTAATGAGCGGTGGGCTGGATGGGTGCTGGCCCTTCGATGATGTCTACGCCGGCAAAGTTCAGGGCCAGTTCGCGCACCTGCGGCAGGCGGGACATGATCTTCTCGGCACCAAGATGGGTCATATCCAGATGAATGCCTTGCCCATCGGCACCCACGCCGCGTCCGGCCTCAATTTCGGTTTGCTCAGAGCGGCTCACTAGGTCGCGCGGCGCCAGCTCCATCTGGCCGGGGGCGTAATTTTCCATGAAGCGGTCGCCTTCTCGGTTGCGTAAGTAGCCGCCTTCACCTCGGCACGCTTCGCTCATGAGGATGCCTTTGCCGTACAGTCCGGTGGGATGGAACTGGACAAATTCCATGTCCATCAGCGGCACGCCTGCGTTGTAGGCAATAGCCACGCCGTCGCCGGTGTTGGCAGTGGCGTTGGAGGTGATTTTCCAGGCACGGCCGTAGCCACCCGTACCAAACATCACCGCTTTGGCGCGCATCACATGAACTTCCCCTTTGATGATGTCCAGGGCCACTACGCCTCGGCAAACGTTGTCTTCAATGATCAGGTCGAGGCAGTACCATTCGGGATAAAATTGGACGCCGTGGCGCAACGCTTGTTCATGAATGGTGTGCAGCAGGACATGGCCGGTGTAGTCGGCTGAGTAGTTGGCGCGGGGAGAACTATGGCCGCCGAACCGTCGTTGGGCGATACGGCCGTCTTTCAACCGGCTAAAGACGCAGCCCATATGCTCATATTCGTAAATGATCTCCGGTGCTTCTTTCACCATAATTTCAATGGCGTCCTGGTCGCCCAGCCAATCTGACCCTTTCACCGTGTCGAACATATGCAGTTCCCAACTGTCCGGTGCTTCTGCTCCGGTGGGAACTGGCTCCAGCGGGCCGCGCGGCCCCGTGTCGGCCACTGGGCGCACGTTGCTTAAGGCGGCGGCAATGCCACCTTGCGCCGCGCCGCTGTGTGATCGCAGCGGGTGGATTTTGGACAAAACGCCAATATCTTTGACGCCCATTTTGCCCGCCGTCATGGCGGCCCAGGTGCCTGCCAACCCAGCACCGACAATAATCACATCATGGGTAATTGCTTCTGCCATGCGATTTCTATCCTCTTAAACTTTTTAGAAAAACAGTGATGGTTTGCTGCCTTAGCTGGATAAAAGGGAGGGTTTTGTTGTGCGCTAAGGGACAGCTAACTATAAATTCAGTCCCTATGTTCAGCTTTTAGGGGAAGATCGAACAGTGTCAGAGGTCACGTATTGGCACTGACGATCTGCGGCCTATGGGGAAACTGTATGCAGTTGCAACGATATGCGGGTTATGATGGGTTGTTTTCGGCAATTTCGGTCAGTTCTAGCCAGCGGAATTCGGCTGTTTCTAAATCCGCTTTGGCTTGCTCCAGTTCGTCCACCAAAGTTTGCAGTCGTTCATAATCGGAACCGATGTCGTTGATTTGGGCGGAGAGAGCGGCGATCTTTTCGGTGAGGGTTTCGATGATGGCTTCGGCCGTTTCCAGTTCGCGCTGTTCTTTCCAGGTGAGCTTGCGGGGGCGGGGAGAAGTCGCTGGTTTGTTAGTGGCTGGTTTGTTGGTTGGTTTGGGGGCGGGGGTAGTTTCTGCTTCGCGTAGGTGCTGGTAGGTTTCGTAGGGGGCGGGGTAGCGCGTGCCTAAAATACCGTCCTCAAAGCTCATCAAAAAGTCTACGTTGCGATCTAAAAAGTAGCGGTCGTGGCTGACGACCACCAGCGTACCGGCAAATTGGTCTAGAAATTGCTCCAGGACGGTGAGCGTTTGCACGTCCAAATCGTTGGTGGGTTCGTCTAAAAAGAGGACGTTGGGCTGGCGCACCAGCGTTCGCAGCAGGTAGAGCCGCCGCCGTTCGCCGCCGCTGAGGCTGCCAATTTTGGCTCGCTGCTCTGGCCGGGTGAACAGGAACCATTCCAGCATTTGGGCTGCTTCAATCCGCTCTCCATCTTTTGTTTTGATGAGCGGTGCGAGGTCGCTGATGAAATCGAGCAGGGTTTTATCGTCCTGCAAATCTTCACTTTGCTGGTCGTAGTAGCCCAGCTCGACCGTTTCGCCCCAGCGCACCTCCCCGCTGTCTGAGGCTGTTTTGCCCGCCAAAATGTCTAGCAGGGTGCTTTTGCCTGTGCCATTTGGCCCGATGATGCCGATCCGGTCGCCAGGGTCTAGCTGCAAATTCAGATTCTGGAACAGGGTGAGACGGCCGTAACGCTTACTCAGATTACTTGCTTCCAGCACCCGCTTGCCCAACCGTCGACTGGCCAACGCCAAGGCCACCCGCTGGTCGCCTTTGTCATATTTGATGGTTTGTAGCTCGGCAATGCGCTGCTTGCGGGCTTTTTGCTTGGTGGTGCGGGATTGTGCGCCCCGTTGCAGCCAAGCCAGCTCCTGCCGTAGCAGGGCCTGGCGTTTGCTTTCGGCCGTTTTTAGCTGTTCTTCACGGGTGGCGCGTTGTTGCAGATAACGGCCGTAATTCCCCGAATAGCTCACCAGTTCCCGCCGATCCAGCTCCACAATTTTGTTGACGATGCGGTCTAAAAAGTAGCGGTCATGCGTCACCATGAGCAAGGCAGCGGGCATGTTGAGCAGAAATTGCTCCAGCCAGCTAATCGTTTCGGCGTCAATGTGGTTGGTTGGCTCGTCCAGGATGAGCAAGTCGCCGGGGGCGATGAGGCCACGCGCCAGTGCCACCCGCTTTTGCTGCCCGCCGCTGAGAGTGCCAATTTTGGCCTGGAAGCGGGTAATCCCCAGCCGCGTTAAAATTGCCTTCGCTTCTGCTTCGGCCTGCCAGCTTTGGGTTCTGTCCATTTCCTGAGTAATTTGGGCAAATTGGGTTTGCAAATCTGCGTTGGTTGGGTCGTTTTGCAGCAATTCGCTGACAAATTCATATTGGCGCAGCAGCCGCAGTTGGGGGGCGTCGCCTTGGAAGATGTAGTCGAGAACGGCCGTTTCCAACGGCAAAGCTGGCTCCTGTGGCAAATATTGAATGCGCACGCCGCCCCACACCGTGGTTTGCCCTTCCGCTGGGTTTTCCAGGCCAGCAATGAGCCGCAGCAGGGTCGTTTTACCCGAACCGTTGCGCCCAATCAGGCCAATGCGGTCGCCTGCGTTGATGAGCAGGTTCACGGAATCGAACAGAATGCGGTCACTGTAATGGTGGGTTACGTTATCGAGGCGAACGAGGTTCATGGGTTACTACAAATTTGTAAGGATTTATCCACAGATTAACGCAGATTAGAAGCAAAAATCTGCGTTAATCGGCGAAATCTGCGGATTGTTTTATCAAGTTAGGCGTTGCTACGGTTGCGGGCGACATCTAGCCCTTTGCGGGCGAGTTTAACAGCAAGTCCGCCGCCGGGCACGAGCAAATCAATGGTGTCGGCGCCCACGTCGAACAAAAATTCAGGATCGAGCAGCTTGCCCATATATTGCTGGAACGTTTTGCCGTCGGTGCGCAGCTCGCTGGTGACGGCATCGTACTCGACGATGGCTTCTTTTTGCTTACTGTGCCAGCGGTATTGGAAGGCGTAAACAGGATGGTAGTACAAATCCACGTTGGCAATTTCTACGGCATCTTCCAGGATGGTGTCTGCCTGGATGCTTTTTAGCACCTCTAGCAGCACGTCGCGGACGATGGCGGAGGCGCGTGCTTGGGCAGGCACAACAATGACGCCTTTTTTGCCTAGCTCTTCTAAATGTTCGGGTGGCACTTCGTTGGCGGGGTGGTTGAGGTATTGGCTGAGGGTGTCATCTGGCTGGTTAGTGTAGCCGTTGATGTAGCGGATGCGTTCTGGCTCTTCACGGCAATGTTCGGTAAAGGTAAGGTGGATACGGCCGTTCTGCACCCCATATTCCTGCCCATCCAGCGTCACCGAATGGACTTCATCGCCAGAAAGGGTGATGGGATAATCGCGCCGTCGCTCGTACACGTAGCGTGCCCGACAAACAACATGCCAAAACGGTTCGTAGCGGTGTTCTTTGTAGATGAGTTCAAAATCGCTATCTTTGGGACGCTGCAAAAAGCTGGCAACTCTATCTAACCGTCCAAATGCCTCCACCTTCTTTTCCCAGGCGCGGCCTTCTGCTTGTTCTAAACTTAGCTGCTCTTTGAGTAAAAAAGCACGTTCGTCTGCTAATGTAATGTCCATTGTTTATGGCTCCGAAAAATTCTTATCACGAATCCCACGAATCAACGAATATGACGAATTATTTTTTGAGATATTCATGTTATTTGTTTATTTGTGTCATTCGTGATTTGCTCAGAAAAATTAAGTGAATTTCTCTCTTGCTTAAATTTCGCTGTGCTCCACATCGAAGACGTGGGAATGCAGGTTGGCGATCCATTGTTTGCCCTCCTGCGTTTTGCGGAGGTAGTGGAGGGCGTCTTGGATATGCGGCCGTACCACATTCCAATAAAATTTGGTGAAGTTTTGGCGCATGTGGCCGGGGCTAGTGTAGCCGATGCGTACATTTTCGCCCGTTTCTTCAAATTCGTAGAAGAGTGCCGGAATTTTGCGCAAATAATCCGGATCGCCTAGCTGGCCAATAAAATCTGCCGCGCGGACCAGCGCGGCGAAGGTTTTGGTTTCTTTATAAAATGGATCGTCGCTGGGGACGGGGAAGCGGGTCATTTCGATGTAGCTGGCAATGGTTTTGGCGTCTACCTGGCTGACGAGCGCGTTACCAAATCGCTCCATGACAAACAGTTTACTGCGGTTAACGTGGTAAGGCGTGAGGGCGGCGTCCGTGCCGCCGAAGGGAAGTTCTACAGTTTCGCCGTTGATGCCGGTGGCGTAACGGCCGTTTTCATCTAATAGACAAACGCCTTTGACATAGCCAATGTCGTGGCAGAGGAGAGCCATCATAAAGTGCAGCCAGTCGCTGGGGGTGATGCCGCCTTCGCACAAATGCTTGCCTTTAAGGATGGATTGCCCAACGAGCGTCACCATGATGGTGTGATCAACATTGTGGTAAAGCGCGTCTGAATTGGCGATGTTTTCCAGTGCTAGCCGCCCTGTCCATTCCAGAATGTTGGCATTTTGAGGTTCCATCAGGCTGTAGGTTTGCTGGTAGGCATCCTTCAGGGCCTTCACAAAATGTTCGATCATTAGGCTCTGCAAATTAAGTATCATGACAATTCCATATGTTGAATTTGGGTCGCAAGGTTTTATTAAGATACAACCCAACAGGGGGAATGTCTAGCAAAAGGGGCAAATTCTGAGTGAAAAACCGGACTATCGAGACAGTTCAGCGGCGCGAATGACGAGGTTTGCGAAGGTGACACGGACCGAGCCAGCTTCTGAGCCACTGGCTGCAAAGCCAACATGACCTGAGGAGAAACGGCCATCTTCCCCCTCTGCAACCAGTTGATTGTTGACATAAAATGCCAAGTACCCTCCTGCACAAATGGCGCGTAAGCTGTTGGTGCGCTCGCCCTGGCGTACGGCATTGTGGGGTGCCCAATCCACAATTGGGGAGGATAGCCCACGCTCGACGCGGCGAATCGAAACCAAGCCATCTCCGCTAATGAGGAAGTGATACCCATTACGACTATCTGCATTGCTGGCGCGGCAGACCAGGCCGTACGCGTTATTTTGCTCAGAGGATTGCTGGCGCACGGCCGTTTCCAGCACCACATCTGCATACTCGGCCTCGCCAAACCCCCACACGTAAGCTGCCGAGTTGGAGCTGAGTTCATAGCCGTCGTTGGTGAACTGCACGGCCGTCCCGCTTTCCATGTCTAATTTCTCTGGCCAACTGCTAACCTCACGGAAATCTGTCTCCAGCAGCAGCTCCTGCTCGGCCACATCTTCTGACGGGGCCGCAGCACAGCTTACGAATGATGGAAGCATTAACAGAATGACAAGCAGAATAAAGTTTGAGGACAATTTTTGCATGTGCAATTTGTGTAAGGGCGTTTCGCGAAACGCCCTTACGTAAGTTGGTTAATGATGGAACAGGCGCAGACCGGTGAAGATGACCGTCATGTTGTACGCGTCGGCGGCGGCAATTACATCCTCGTCGCGCACCGAACCGCCCGGTTCCACCACATATTTAACCCCACTCTGATGCAAGCGGTCAATATTGTCGCGGAAGGGGAAGAACGCATCAGAACTGGCAGACACATTTTGTAGCTGATTCAGCCAGTCGCGCCGTTCGGCATCCGTGAGCGGAGCAGGTGCTTTCTCGAACAATGCTTCCCAGGATGGCCGTTCCACTTCACCAACCTCATCCAAAACGTACAAATCGATGGCATTGTTCCGCACGGCGCGAGGCGTGCCATTCTTAAACTGGAAGCCAAGAACGCGCGGATGCTGACGTAACCACCAGTTATCGGCCTTGTCCCCAGCCAGGCGGGTGCAGTGAATGCGGGACTGTTGCCCCGCGCCCAGGCCAATGACTTGGCCGTTTAGCGCATAGCACACCGTGTTCGATTGGGCATATTTGGTCGCGATGGTGGCCACGATAAGGTCCCGCTGGGCACTTTCGGGCAGCTCCTGGCTGGCCGAAACGACGTTTAGCAGCAGTGAGGCGTTAATCTCGGCATCGTTGCGCCGCTGGGAAAAGGTAATGCCAAAGAGTTCGCGCCGCTCTAGCAGCGGTGGTTGGTAGCTGGGGTCAATTTGGATGATGGGGTAACGGCCGTTTTTCTTCTTCTGCAAAATCTCCAACGCGTCTGGATCGTAATCGGGGGCAATCACACCGTCAGACACTTCGCGGGCGATGAGACGCGCCGTCACCGCGTCTACCGGGTTGCTCAACGCCACCCAATCGCCAAAAGAAGACATGCGATCCGCCCCGCGAGCGCGGGCGTAGGCGGTGGCTAATGGTGTCAGCTCATCCAGCAAATCATCCACAAAGCAAGCGCGTGCTTCTTGCATGGTTAGCGGTACGGCTACAGCTGCTCCCGCCGGGCTGACATGCTTAAACGAGGCAGCAGCGGGCAAATCGAGGGCCGCTTTCAGTTCCTGCACCAGTGGCCAGCCGTTCAGTGCGTCCAGCAAATTGATAGCCCCAGGTGAGCCGTTGAGGACTTTTAGCGGCAGTTCCCCCTGCATGGTGTAAATTTGGGCAGGTGCCTGGTGCGGATTAATGCCGTAGCGCAAGGTGAGCTGGCTGTGGCTGTGGGGGAACTGTTGGCGTAAGAAATTAGAGATGGCGTCGTCGTAAACGGCCGTATGCTGAAACGCTTTCAAGGCCAACGTTTGCCGGGTGGTGAGTGCCGTGTCTCCCTGGCCGCGCAGTTCGGCCAACACCTTTTCATAATCAGTTGGCTCGCACAAAACAGTAACGCGCAGATGGTTTTTGGCCGCCGCCCGCAGCAGCGTGACGCCGCCAATGTCAATCTGCTCCACCGCTTCGGGCAGCGTCACCCCCTCCTTAGCAACGGTTTCCTGAAACGGATACAAATTGCACACCACCAGATCGATATTTTGGTACCCTTGCGCCTTCATATCAGCCTGGTCGCTGTCGATGTTGCGGGCCAGGATGCCGCCATGAACCGCTGGATGGAGCGTCTTGACCCGCCCCCCCAGCATTTCTGGGGCCTGCGTCAGGTCGGCCACGTCTTGCACAGACAGCCCAGATTCGCGGACGGCGCGAGCCGTTCCTCCGCTGGCAATGAGGGCATAGCCTAGCTCGTGCAGCGCTTGGGCCAACTCGACCAGCCCGGTTTTATTTGAAACAGAAAGCAATGCTTGCTTTTGGTTTGCCATCTAAAATTAGCTCCTCTGAAGACAATTTAACGCAAAGGCGCAGAGAAAAATCTGTCCAATCTGCGAAATCCGCGTGATCTGTGGATTGTTTTACAAATGAATGACCTGCTCGCGGCCGGGGCCAACGGAAACGGCCGTTACCGGCACCCCCGTCTCATTGGCAATAAACTGAATATAATCCTGAGCAGCTTGTGGCAAATCTGCCAGTTCACGAATGTCCATCACATCTTCTTGCCAGCCAGCAAGCGTTTTATACACAGGTTGGCAGCGGCTCAGCGAGGGGATGTCGCTGGGGTAAAAGTCAATCGTTTCCCCATCTAATTTGTACGCATTGCAGACGCGAATTTCGTCAATGCCACTTAAAATGTCTAGCTTGGTGATGACCAACTCCGTGAGGCCGTTGATGCGGGCGGCGTGGCGCAGCATCACCAAATCTAGCCAACCCACCCGGCGCGGACGCCCCGTGGTGGTGCCGTACTCATCCCACGGCTTGTCACCTGTACCCCGCAGCCGGTGTGCCATCTCGCCATCCAATTCTGAGGGGAAGGGGCCACCGCCAACGCGACTGGTGAACGCTTTGGCGATGCCGATGACGCGCCCCACCATGCGTGGGCCAACGCCTAAGCCCACCAAAACACCGCCCG
Organism: Candidatus Leptofilum sp.; assembly: GCF_965223285.1. Lineage (GTDB taxonomy): Bacteria > Chloroflexota > Anaerolineae > Promineifilales > Promineifilaceae > Leptofilum. The sequence goes on from NZ_OZ244997.1 coordinate 615,123, forward strand.
ATGTCGGCGCAGAGCTGGTGACAAACGGATAGGTGCCGTGATCCAAATCTAAAAATGTGCCTTGCGCGCCTTCTGCCAGGACGGAACGGCCGTTTTTCAATGCCTTATCCAAATAAACCGACCCATACACCAGGTAGTCCCGCAACCGTTGGGCAAATTGAGCATATTCGGCAGCTACCGCATCCGCATCCAGCGGTTCTGCACCATAGATTTTTGTCAGGACTTCATTTTTCTCGGCGATGTGTGCCTGAATCTGGTCGGCCAGCTCCTCTGGGTTGGCAAACAGTTCCGCCCGTAGGCCAACGCGGCTAGTTTTGTCTGTGTAAGCTGGGCCAATGCCGCGCAGCGTCGTGCCGATTGCACTGTCGCCGCGCCGCGCCTCTTTGGCTTTGTCCAGAGCAATGTGTGCTGGGGTAATGAGGTGGGTATTGCGGCTGATTTTGAGCCGCTTCGGGCCAACATCAATGCCTCGGTCGGTGAGCATTGCCATCTCGCGCAGCAAAACCGCTGGATTTAGCACCACGCCATTGCCGATGAGGCAGGTGGTGTTGGGGTGAATGATGCCTGAGGGGATGAGGTGCAGCTTGAAAATATCGCCTTGCACAGTGACAGTATGTCCGGCGTTATCGCCACCGCTGTAGCGAGCCACAATATCGGTTTGGGCGGCCAGCATGTCAGTGACCCGTCCCTTGCCTTCGTCGCCCCATTGAGCACCAATAATCATGTCTAGTGGCATTGTATCCTCCTGAAGTTTGCCAAAATAAATATACCCGACCAGCCGGGAGTTTGATTTCCCTGCGGTCGGGCACTTTTTAGTTGAGATTAATTTTTTGAATAGCCATGAATCTACCGCAGTTAGCTTGGTTTGCGGACGGTAATTTCTGGCAATAGGACGAACTGCTTGTTGAATTTTTGGGCAGTTACTCTATTGCGAACCAATTATAGCAGAAAAGTTACCCTTTCGATTAGGCAACTTGACCTAATTCTTGCCCAGCATATTTGTAGCCGCAGATTCTTTCTGCGCCTCGACTTGTGACATGGCTTTGCGCTGCTTGCTTTGCAGGCAAACGGGCGTTACACCCAAACAGTTGCCGTTTACCATACAATCCATTCAGGCCGGAAAGTAGCACGGCCTGAGGCCGCTAGCTTTTGGGCACTTTTCCAAACACTGAAAAACCCTGCGCACTTGTCGGGCTAGATTGCGTTCATAAACGGCCGTTTCAACAATTAACAGGCAACAGATAACAAGTAACGTTTTCTGCTCTTTTATGCGTGTTCTGGCAGGTTCATGTATCATGAGGCAACATACATTTAGAAAGGAGGTCAGTAATGGATGATTATTATTCGACGGTTTGGGTTCACGGGACATCAGTGCATGTTGAGTATGAAGATCGCATTGAGAATTTTAAACTGAAGGGATGGGGGGCACATTTTTGGGGAGAGGGTTGGTCTGATAATTGGTTCCATTTTTCAATTCCTAACATTCGCTTCCCATTGGATAACGATGATTCCACCCAACGGCCGAAAAAAGTGTTGTTGAAAAATATTTATGTTTTTTACGAAAAACCGTTGGATTTCACGATGATTACGGCCGTTCATATATATGATGGCCGGAAAAAAGTGAAATCGTTAGATGGTCTCCCTCTTTTGGAAAGTGGTGGCAACCATAGCCAATCTATTGACGAGTACAATAGCTGGGAAATTGATCCAGCGATTGAGATTAAGCATGGTCTTGGCATTTCGGTTGGTGTTAAGTTTGTTGTCCCGCCTGAGGCGAGTGGCCCGGCGGATATTTTGTTTACAACGGCAGGTGCGCGATTCGTCGTGGTCTAGTGACGATTTGTTGCCCTGCTGTGGTGCGGTCTCTGACAAGCACCAAACCTCACCTGCTGCGACTTCAGGCTACGCTGCTTATGTCGCCTTAACTCACGATTTTAGCAAAAGTTTGAAGGGAAACGACCGTTTCCCTTCAAAACAAGCACCGTTCCCCCACATTCCACACAGGCAAAGAAAGTGGCACGGCGAGACGCCGACCACAGCGCAGCGGTAGAGTTTCTCTTGATTCTGACCTAAACTCATGTCCACTTTTTTCAATTCACTTCAAGGAATCAATGGGAACCAACACAGTCAAGCTGTTCGGGTTGATTCCTCATGAAAAACAAACGGTCTTCTCTGGGTTCTTAAACGATACAGGGTTATAGTTGGCGAAGACCAAATCAAACGCATCGAAATGCACGAAGGCATGGCAAAATGGAACACATTCCAGATTCTGCAGAGACAATAACAGCTGCTTGGCTGACCGAAGCGTTGCGTTCGACTGGGACTATTCAAGCGGCTGCCGTCTCTCAAATACGCTTAGAACCGATCGGTGATGTTGAGGGGTTCATGGGTGAGATTACCCGCATTTTTCTATTCTATGATCTGCCGGAAAAGAAGGCTCCCCGAACACTGATTGCCAAATTCCCCACCAACAATCTTAAACTGCGAGCCGCCTTGGCTGTAAACCGCTTGTACGAAAGAGAAGTTCGTTTCTATCAAGATGTGGCAGGTCAAATCAAGATGCGTATTCCCCGCTGCTATTTCAGCACGATCGATGAATTGGGGCAAAATCCGCTCCTCTTGTTAGAGGACATGGCTCCAGCCGAGGTTGGGGATCAAATTGCTGGATGCACTTCAGCTGAGGCTCAATTAGCACTCGTAGATATCGCCAAACTACATGCCGCGTTTTGGAATAGTCCAAAGCTGAAGAAGTTCGATTGGGCCCGCGTTATATCGAGTCCAGATCGCATGGACCAGAAAGCCTATCAGCAATATAAGTGGCCTAGATTCTTTGAGAAACTAGGCCCATTCTTATCAGAGGTGATTCTCGATGTCACGCGAGAATATGGTGAGTTGATGCCTGAAATCGCCGAGCGAATGGGGAATCGGCCGCAGACAATGATCCACGGTGATTTTTGCCTAGACAATCTCTTCTTCAATCAGTCTGGCGATGGCGTTCCGTTTGCGACAATCGACTGGCAAACGATGAAACTGGGTTCGGGCACCTGCGACGTAGCCTATTTTTTAAGTGACAATCTTAGAATTGAACTGAGACGAGTGGAAGAACTAAACCTTCTGCACCAGTATCATCGCACGCTATTGGAACAGGGTGTACCAGACTATTCGTTTGAACAATGTTTGGCCGATTATCGCCTATCGTTTTTCTTCCGGATTCATATTTTGGTAGAAGGTGGATTTCTGTTTGATTTTTCAGATAGGAGACAGGCAGAATTGATGGAGGTAAGACTTCGGCGACTGTCGGTGATTTTAGAGGATCAGGATATTCGAGGTTTATTAGCGTCCATCAGGAAGAATTAATAATGGACGTTGACGAGGGTGCCGATGGTGGCGAAGTTGTAAATCCAAGCGGCGTCGTTGGTTTCCATGTTGACACAGCCGTGGCTCATGGGGGTGCCAAAGTTATTGTGCCAAAAGGTTCCGTGCAGAGCGTAATCTTGGTAGAAGTACATGACGTAGGGAACGTTTTCCAAATAATAGTCGTAACCGAGAAGACGGCCGTCCATGGTTTGGCTTTCGTACTCTAGCCAGATGCGGAACTGACCAGTGACAGTAGGATGTTCCCAAGTGCCGCTGGAAATGAGGGTCGAGAAAACGACATTGTCCCCTTCGTAAGCGCGTAGGGTTTGGGTGGACAAGTTGACATCAATCCACCGTTCGTTGGGGCCGACGCCGAACGGCCGTACGGCGTCCTGGTAATTTGGATTCACAAAGGTGGGAATGACGGTGGGGGTTGGTGTAGGTGTAGGGGATGGGGTAGGGGTGACCGTCCAGGTGGGGCGAGGCTGGTCACTACCGGTACTGGCAATTTGCTTGGCAGGCACGTAGGGTTGTGGCGTTTGCGTAGCGGTGGCTTTGGCAGGGGCCGCTTCAACTTCCGAACTGGCCAATTCGATATCATTGCTTGGGCTGAGGCTGCTAGTGAGAACGGCCGTATCCGCCATTGGTTCGGTGGCAGGTTGAAAATATTGCCAGGCGAAAACGCCGCCTGCGCCCAAAAGTAGCACTACTAAGGCAATTGCCAGCCAGCGGGCCAGCTGCGGCCAGCGACTTTTACGCTCTTGAGCCGGAATGGTTATTGTTTCTGGAGCCATTTGCTCAGTGTGTGACAATCGTTTTTCAGCCCAGCGGCGCGCTTTTTGCACGGTAGCGTTGTTCGGTGCCAACATATCGGCCCGATTCACATATTCCAGGCTTGCTTGGGGCGTGGGCGCAACGCTCGCCAGCCAAAGCCAGCCCCGGTAATCTTGCGGGTCTTGGCGGACGGCTTGTTGCAGCAGTCGCCGAGCTTGGGCCTGGTTTTTTTGCTGAACGGCCGTTTTTGCCTGTTTCAGCAGCAAATCAATGTGATCTAACTGTTTTGCGTTGCTCATGGTGTATTGTCCAGAAAACATTGAATGCCGCTCAAAATACCGGCTGCTGGAATATCTGCATTGTTGGTCAGCAGCTCACGATCCAGGTACATGAAGCCCGTCTCTATGATGATCGCCGGAACGCCATCAGGCAATGTGCGGAAGGCGTGGTAATCGGTCATGTGCAGCGTGATCGTATTCGCATGGTAAGAAAGCTGGGTAGCCTGCTGATACGCACTTTCCATGCAGTTTTGCAACAAGGTTGAATCTGTGCGGCTGGAGGCGGCAACTTTATACCCGGTGGCCAGATCGTTGAAGTAGTTGCAGGAGTCGGCGTGGATGGAGATAACGGCCGTTCCACCATAATTGCCCAATCGCGGATCAAACTCGTCCAAAATGTCGGCGTGGATGCCTTGCGCCAACAATGCCCCAGCTACCTTTTCAGCAATGTTGAGATTCACATCTGCTTCTGTCAGGCCATCGTCGCACACGGCACCGCTATCGCTCCCTTTGTGCCCAGAAATCAGGCCAATACGAATGGGGCCAGGACTTTGCGTGAGCCGTTGCAAAACTGGTTTGGCTGGCACCGGTTTGTAAAATGGTGCAGAAAGGGAACTGCTGCTGCTGTTGGCAATCATCTCAGCTGTGGCTTCTGGCGGGCTGAAAAACCAGTAAGTTAGCCCCATGCCCACAAAGGCAACCAGTAAAAAAACAACGATGGGCAGGTTGCGCCCAAGCAGGCGAACCCAATCGAACGATTCATTTTCCCAGCCGTTATCCCGAAAATCTGATTGCATATGGTTTTCTCGCGGCGAAACCGGACTAGATTAGCCACAGAGTTCACAGAGAGGTTTGAGGCTGTGATTCCTTTTCTCAGATTTCTCTTTTTCTCTGAGGTGGTTTCTAAGTTGCTGATCTTATGTCTATATTTTACACGAAACGACGCAGGATGAAAATGAGAGAATCGTGGCAAAGTTGCATGTTTGCAAGCGATAAGGTTCTTTATGACTTTTACATAAATCTTACGGTAAATTTCAGTAACTCATCGTAAGCTATGGATTAGAGAACTGCCTTTTAGAGAGAGGTCTTGCTAAAAATAAAATGAATTTGTCACCTTTTTGTTACAATATGGCTCTAGTTAGTAGCAGATGTGTCTTGAACAGGTGAGTTTTGTTAGATTCACTCGATCAGAAGAATAAATCTGTAGAAGATATACCTGGAACGGCCGTTGGAGTAAACCATGAATGAGTTAGCGCAACTCGTACAAACTGCCCGCAGTGGCAGAGCAAAAACAGAAATTCGTCAGCAAGCGTTCGCGGAACTGGTAAGCCGATTTTATGAGACCGCTTTTCGCTGGGCATTTTCGCGGCTGCATGATGCAGATTTGGCGCAAGATGCTGTGCAGGAAGCGTTTGTGGTCGCTTACCAAAAGTTACACCAGCTTCAGCAGCCAGAAGCCTTCGCGGGTTGGTTTAAGCAAATTGTGCTGAGCCAAACGTACCGCCTGCTGCGCGACACACGGCCGTTGGCACAAGCGATTAATCTCAGTCAAGACATTATCACTCAAGAGCCGGGGCCAGTTGCTTTGGTAGAAAATGATGAGTTGAAGGCACGGGTAATGACGGCCGTACAGGCCTTGCCAGAAAAAGAGCAGGTTGTTACCCAACTGTTTTACCTAAATGGCTATTCCCAGAAAGAGATAGCCCGCCTGCTGGAACTGCCACTAACAACAGTGAAAAAGCGGCTTCAGTATGCACGGCGCAATTTGCGCGGCATTTTGGTCAGCATGATGGACGCTTTTGTCCCGGAACTAGAGCCGACTCCAGCACCTATCCCCATTCCAGTATGTACTCGTCCGCCTTATCCGCCTGAACCGTCGGAATGGTAAATTTCGGCGGAAAACCAGCTACGGTTTCGGTGCTATCTTGCTTGAAACCTGTCTGGTTTAAGCGTACAATGGTTGAATATTTTTAGACCAATTTAATGTTTAATTTAGGAATTTTTTGTGAGATTCCTTCTATTGTTAAGTAGAGAGTAATAAGTTATGGAAGAGCAACCAAACGACAATCGCCCATCGGTACCGACCTGGGTATGGATTATTACAATTTTTGCCGTCATTGTGGGCTTGCAGCTGTTGTTTAGCGGCCGTTTAAGCGGGCCAGAAGAAATTAGCCAGCAGCAATTTTTCTCACAAGTCCTAAATGGCCAAGTTGATGTGATCGAGCTGAGCGGTGATCGCCTGGAGGCATACCGCGTTGATGCCGCTGGTGAGCCAGAGACCGTAGGGATAACCACCAAAGACAGTCAAAGTTCTTTGGAAGATGTCCTCGCTTTCAACGGGCTAAATAATGCTCAGTTGGAAGAGCTTGGCGTAGAAGTGCAGGTGCGGAACCTGTCGCTGCGTAACAACATCGTGAGTATCCTGTTCACCATTGGCCCCGTTTTGCTACTCATCTGGATTTTCAGCCGGGGTTTCCGGCAGATGCAGGGTGGGGGCGGCAATAACATTTTTGGATTCGGCCGTAGCCGCGCCAAAAATTTGAGTGACGCGGATCGCCCCACTGTAACCTTTGATGACGTAGCTGGCGTGGATGAAGCCAAGCTAGAACTGGCTGAAGTGGTGCAATTCCTGCGCGAACCAGAAAAGTTTGTGCAGGTTGGGGCGCGCATTCCCAAAGGCGTGTTGATGGTTGGCCCGCCCGGAACGGGTAAAACGTTGCTGGCCCGCGCGGTTGCCGGAGAAGCAGGTGTACCTTTCTTCCACATTTCTGGTTCCGAGTTTGTGGAAATGTTTGTAGGTGTCGGAGCCAGCCGTGTGCGCGACCTGTTTGAGAAAGCAAAACAGTCTGCACCCTCTATTGTCTTCGTGGACGAAATTGATGCTGTGGGGCGGCAGCGCGGTGCTGGTTTGGGCGGTGGCCACGATGAGCGTGAGCAAACCCTCAACCAAATCCTGGTAGAGATGGACGGCTTCGACAATGACACCAACGTGATTGTGATGGCTGCTACCAACCGCGCCGACATTCTGGACCCCGCTCTGCTGCGCCCTGGTCGCTTTGACCGCAAAGTGTTTGTAGACCTGCCAGACGTGCGTGGGCGTGAAAAGATTTTAGAAGTACACGCACGCGGCAAGCCAATCAGCAAAGACGTGGAGCTAAAAGAGTTTGCCAAGCTCACGGCTGGCTTCTCTGGCGCAGATTTGGAAAACTTGCTCAACGAAGCTGCCATTTTTGCCGCACGACGCGATCAGCGCACCATTGGCAATCTGGAATTTCAGGACGCATTCGATCGGATTGCACTGGGACCTGAAAAGAAGAGCCACGTGATGACTCAGGAAGACAAAGAAACGGTGGCTTACCATGAGGCAGGCCATGCGGTTGTTAGCTTCCACCTGGCCAACACGGATCCCATCCAGAAGATTACGATTGTGCCCCGCGGCCGGGCTGGTGGGTATGTATTGCCACTGCGTGAAGAGCGCATGGTGTACACGCGTGAAAAGTTTGAAGACCAGATTGCAATGGCGATGGGTGGCCGCGCTGCGGAGGAAGTGTTCTTTGGCCAGATTACCACGGGCGCAGCGTCTGATTTGCAGCAGTCAACTCGCTGGGCGCGGGCGATGGTAATGAACTATGGTATGTCCTCGTCGCTGGGTTTGCCCACTTACGGCGACCAAAGCAGCAACCCATTTGTGGGGCGTGATTATGGCTTTGGCATGGGGCGTGATTACAGTGAAGAGGCGGCCAAAGCGATAGATGATGAAGTCCGTTTGATTCTGGACCACAACTACAAGCGCGCCAAGCAAATCATTGAAGATAATCGTGAGAAGATGGTAGGGTTGGCCAACGCGCTGATGGAAGTAGAAACGATGGATCGCAGTACGTTTGAGAAGTTGATGAATGAGGCGTTTGCGGCGCAGTCTGACGACGCGGAAGTAGACAGCGAAGAGCTGACGGACGCACTCGTTGAAGAAGTGATGCCCTCCTCTGACTAAATTTTTGATCATTGGCACCTAAATTTTGAAGGCAGCCTCCTCACTTTTTTGGGTGGGGAGGTTTTTTTATGGGTAGATTATTGAGAGACAGTAGCTTGCTATGACAGTACGTTTTCGCCGCGCGGGGCGGCAATATGAATCAGACCCGGATGCAAAGGCCAGGCGTCTGAACCGGGAGAGTTTGCACACGTTTAGGCGGCTGTTGAGGTATGTACGGCCGTATCGCAACCAAATGATCTTCTCTATTATTCTGCTGCTGTTTAGCACAATGCTGGGATTGGTACTGCCGCTGGTGGTGCAAAATTTGGTGGATGTGGTGCTGATTGACAAGAACCTAATGCGGCTGAACCAGCTAGCCGTTGGGTTGTTTGTGGTGTTTCTTGTGCAGGCCCTGTTCAGCTTTGGCCATCGCCTGACGCTGGCGTTTGTCGGCGAGAAAGTCATTGCGCACATTCGGGTGCAGATTTACACACATTTGCAATCCTTGTCGCTGAAATATTTTGCCGACCACCGGACGGGGGAGGTGGTTTCCCGCTTGACGAATGATGTGTCGCAGTTGCAAACGGCCGTTACCGACAATCTTGTGGCTTTGTTGCGGCAGGCAATCACGCTAATTGGCGCATCGGCCTTGTTGTTTTGGCTTAACTGGCGGCTCACGCTCATTATTCTGACGGGCATTCCCATCATCTCGCTAACGATGGTGTTCCTGGGGCGGCAAATTCGTAAGGCGGCCAAGGCGGTACAGGATGCGCTGGCGGAGTCAGCCAACGTGGTTGAGGAGACCGTAAGCGGCATTCGCATTGTGAAATCGTTTGTGCGCGAGCCGCATGAGATCGGCCGTTTTTCAGCGAGGGTGAATGACGTGTACGAAGCGGCAATGTGGCGCGCCAAAATCGGGGCGGTGCTGGGGCCAACCATTGGGTTCATGGCCTTCGCTTCCATTACCCTGACGCTTTGGTTTGGCAGCTTTGAAGTGATTGAAGGGCGATTGTCGGCGGGCGGATTGGTGGCATATTTGGTATACACGATGATGGTGGCGGCACCGATTGCCTCGCTGGCGGGACTGTATGCGCAGTTCCAATCGGCATTAGGCGCGACTGAGCGGCTGTTTGAACTGCTGGACACGCCACCAGACATTGCCGATCAGATTGAGGCAATTGATTTGCCACCTGTGGCTGGGCGGGTGGAATTTGCAGCGGTGGATTTTGATTACACAACGGCCGTTTCTATCCTGAAGCAAGTGTCGTTTGTGGCCGAACCAGGCCAGGTGGTGGCGCTGGTGGGGCCGAGTGGCGCAGGCAAGAGTACGCTGGTGAATTTGATTCCGCGCTTTTATGATGTGGTGAACGGCCGTATTCTCATTGATGATCACGATGTGCGGGACATTACCGTAAAAAGCCTGCGCCAGCAGATTGGCATTGTGCCGCAGGAGACGATTTTATTTTCAGACACGGTGCTGGAAAATATTCGCTACGGCAATTTGGAAGCGACGCAAGCTGAGATTGAAGCTGCTGCAATCGCTGCCAACGCCCATGAATTCATCCTGCACGACTTGCCCAACGGCTACCAGACGATGGTGGGCGAACGCGGCGTAAAGCTAAGCGGCGGTCAGCGGCAGCGGGTGGCCATTGCCCGCGCTATCCTGAAAGACCCGCGCATCCTTATTTTGGATGAGGCAACCTCGTCGCTGGACAGTGAAAGTGAAAGTTTGGTGCAGGAGGCATTGGAGCGGTTGATGAACGGCCGTACCTCCTTTGTGATTGCCCACCGCCTGAGTACCGTCATCAACGCCGACTGGGTGCTGGTGCTGGACCAGGGGCGTGTAGTAGAACAGGGGACGCATAGCGACCTGCTGCAAAATCCAGACGGCCTCTATTTTCGACTATACCAAATGCAATTTTCAAATGCGGGGGATTGGAGATTAGAGATTGGAGATTGAGTTTGCGCTTAATCTCTAATTTCCAATCTCTAATCCTCCCTAAAATGGACTTTTGAATGGAGAACGACCCTATCATCGAACGAAATTACCCCACAGATGTTGAAATTGTGCCGGTAAACGGCCGTGAGTTCATCCTCATCGGCACGGCCCACATTTCCCAGGAATCAACCGATTTGGTGCGGGCCGTCATTGAGCAAGAACGCCCTGATGTTGTTTGCGTGGAGCTGGACGAGCAGCGTTACAAAACGTTGTCAGAAAAAACCAAGTGGGAAAATCTCGATCTCAAACAAATCATTCGCCAACGCCAGCTCATGACTCTGTTGGTGAACCTGCTGTTATCTTCTTACCAAAAGCGATTGGGGCAGCAGCTCGGCGTGGCACCGGGTACCGAACTGCTGGAAGCGACCAAAGTGGCCCAGGAACTGGACATCCCCCTGGCATTGGTAGATCGCGACGTGCGCATTACCCTGCGCCGCGCCTGGAACAGCATGAGCTTTTGGGAAAAAATAAAGCTGCTCAGCTCAGGCTTTGTGGGGGCAGTCGAAGGCGAAGAAATTTCAGAAGAGATGCTCAGCGAAATTCGTCAATCGGACGTGCTAACGGAATTGATGAACGAGCTGGGCGAATTTATGCCCGTACTCAAGGGCGTGCTTATAGACGAGCGGGATACCTACATTGCCCAAAAAACGCGAGATGCAGTTGGTGACAAGGTGGTTTCGGTTGTTGGAGCCGGCCATTTGAAAGGCATCAAGCAGGCACTGTTAGAAAATCGGCAGGAAGATTTGTCATTAATTGAGCAGGTGCCACCGCCATCGCCTGTGGGCAAAATCATTGGCTGGGGGATTCCTGCGCTTATTATTGGTATGCTTATTTACATTGGCATGACGCAGGGGGCCGAAGCGGCTGGCGACAACTTGCTCTACTGGTTTTTGGTGAATGGCATTCCTAGCGCGATTGGTGCGTTGCTAGCATTTGCCCATCCGCTCACTATTGCTGTTTCCTTTTTTGGCGCGCCGTTCACCAGTTTGACCCCGGTAATTGGCGCGGGCTACGTGGCTGCCTTTGTGCAGGCGTATTTTTTGCCGCCTGTCGTGCGAGAATTTCAATCTGTGGGGGATGATATTAGTCAATGGCGGATGTGGTGGACGAACAAGCTGCTGCGGGTGCTGTTGGTGTTCATCCTTACCAGCGTGGGCAGTGTTGTGGGTACCTACCTCGGCGCGGCAGAAATTATCTCGAATTTGTTTTAGGCGAAATTATCCGCAGATTTCACAGATTACGCAGATTTTCTCTTTTTTCTCTGTGTACTCTGTGGCAAAAGGGGAAATCTTGTGAAGAAGTGGATTAGGCGAATATTTTGGGGATTTACGGCCGTTCTCTTGCTATTCATTTTGTGGGCAGGTGGCGTGATATTGTATGAAGGCTGGTTTGGAGAATCGTCGGCGCAGTGGACCAACGTAACTTTTACTGACTCTGACGGCACCGAACTGCATGGCTACTTGGCCCAGCCAGAGGAACCGGGCAGGTACCCCGGCATCCTGCTCATTCATGAATGGTGGGGCTTTAATGAAGGGATGACGGTTTTGGCTGATGCTTTAGCGGCTGAAGGGTACGTGGTGCTGGCGGCAGACGCATACCGGGGTGAAGTGACGGACCAAGTGCCGCGTGCGCTTCACCTGCGGCTCTCTACGCCGGAGGCGCAGGTGTTCAACGATGTGGACGCAGCATTGGCCCATTTGATGAGCCTTGATTCAGTGGATACCGAGCGGCTAGCTTCGATGGGCTTTTGCTTTGGCGGTGGGCATTCGCTGCAGTTGGGGATGCGCCAATCAGAGAATTTGGCTCTCACGATTTTGTATTACGGCACAGTGGTGACGAACCCAGATTTGTTACGGCCGTTAACTGACAATCAACCGGTTCTGGGTATTTTTGGCGAAGAGGATGCCTCTATCCCCACCGCCGAAGTGCTAGAGTTTGAAGCTGCGCTCAACAGCTTGGAAATTCCCAACCAGATTACGATCTACCCCGGCGTGGGCCACGCTTTCCTGACGGAAGAAAATTATGATGAACCCGGTGCGGCGGGCGAAGCGTGGCAGCAAACGCTCGATTTCCTGGCCGAAAACTTCAAAGAGTAAAGATTTTAGCCGCAGATTTCGCGGATTAACGTGGATTTTTTCTTTTTAATCCGCGAAATCCGTGGCTACTAAAAAAGCGAAAGTTGCTGTCCAACCTCAATACGGCCGTTTCGCTCCAAGCCCAACAATGCTTCCTTAAACTTCAAGCCGCTGGCATACCCCGTTAACTTGCCGCTGCTGCCAATGACGCGGTGGCAGGGGATGATGATGGCGATGGGATTGCGGCCGTTGGCTGCCCCAACTGCTCTGGAAGAATTTGGATTGCCTAATTCTGCCGCGATGGTGCCATAGGTGGTGGTACGGCCGTACGGAATCGTCTGCAAATACGCCCACACCTGCTGCTGAAACGGTGTGCCTTGTGGGGCCAACGGCAGGTCAAACTGTTTGCGTTTCCCGGCAAAGTAGGCAGTGAGTTGGGAAACGGCCGTTGCCCAGGCTACATCATCTTGCTGCCAACCGGGTGCGGGAACCAGCGGATTTACGCCATCCTGAAATGAAACCTGTGTAAGACCATGCTCATTGCCCGCCAGCAAAATCTCACCCAACGGGCTTGTCATGGTGGAAAAAGCGATTTGCTCATGCATGGTTGCCATTTTCCCCATTGATAAGAGATTGTCGAGAAGTTGCTGAATGGTGTAAGGCTATTTACAAAAGCAGCACATCCCCATAGACAGCCACGCGGAAAGGTTTTTGCTTTACTATTCAGGGCGGAAGGCAGAGGCGTGGGGATCACAACAGCCAACACCCTAAAACCCGCGAAAAGTTAACATAACTCAGTCCTTGAATGAGATGGCTTAGCGATTTTTCGCTTTGTCACCGAATATCAATGGTTGGCCGGCCCAAATATTCACGCCTTTTGCACATCATTTTGTTGGAACCTGACACGGAACGTCGTTTATCATTGCAACATAGCCTGCCACCAATCAGTTGACGTCTATTGACAATGAGTGAGCCATTGAAGAAAGAGCAACCGCTTATTTCCCAGAAGAAAAAGAGCAGCAAGCAGCTAACTGATGCTGAGATAACCCAACTCCAGCGTTATTTACCTGCTAACTTGATGCAATCTTTGGTTGAGGCCAGAGCCGAACCACCTCGTTCGCTGCTATCTTCCTGTGTAAGCCACTTGGCCAGCCTGTTGGAGGCCACTACCTCGCACATGCCAGCATCGCTGGTGCGCCAGGTGCGTCGCCATCCCCAGCCCGGGCTTGCCGATGGCGAATTTGTAGAAGGTACGCTGCTCTTTGCCGACATTAGCGGTTTTACGGCGATGTCAGAAACGCTCAGCCAGATCGGCCGAGAAGGGGCAGAAGAAGTCACCGAGGTGGTGAACCGCTACTTTGACGCCATGCTAGACATTTTGCGGGCGCACGATGGCCAGCTCATTCGCTTTGGCGGGGACGCCCTCTTGGGACTGTTTACCGAAAATGGCGCAACCCACCTGGACGATATGTTCCCGGAATTGAGTGCGGGCAATGGGGAAAATAGCGCGACGCTTGCCATTCAGGCCGCCATGAAAATGCAGGCCGCCATGTCTGATTTTGCGGAAACGAAGACCTCGCAAGGCACGTTTCCGTTGCGGATGAGCGTGGGCATTAAGCGCGGCCGTTTCTTTGCCGCCCAGCTTGGTTCCATTGAAAATATGGAATACGCGCTATTTGGCCCAGACGTGAACGCGACGGCCGCTGTTGAAGCGGCGGCCTCGGCTGGGCAGGTGCTGATTGATCAACAAACCTATGATGCTGTGAGTGCCGATGTGGTGATGACAGCCGTTCCCCTTCCCGACGATCCCCGCTTTTTGCTGGTAGAGTATATCGATCAGCCACCCAATCGCATTTACTCACCGCCACAAGATACGCTGTATCCCTTAGCCCCAGATATGGCATCGCTGCGTCGTCATATTACGTGGCTGGCGACCTTTACCCCTTACTTGCCCACTGGCTTACTGCCCCGCCTGGCCAGCGATCCGCGTGGCCCTAGCCTGAAGGGAGAGCATCGTCTGGTGGCTACGCTGTTTGCCAACGTGGATGGCTTGGGCGACGCAGTAGCTCGCCTGGGTGATGGTGAGGAAGCCAAAATTGTAGAGGCACTCAACCAATATTATGTCAGCATGAGTGACGCGATACGGCCGTACGGCGGCGTGATGAACAAGGTCGATCTGTACGACCACGGCGATAAGGTGCTGGTGACGTTTGGCGCGCCCATCGCCCATGAGGATGATGCTGAACGAGCCGTGCGCGCCGCGCTAGCCATGCAGGAAGCCCTGGATGACCTCAACCAAACCTTACCCAATGCCCTCGGTTTGGCCGATTGGCAGTTAAGCCAGCGCATTGGCATTAGCTACAGCTACGTGTTTGCTGGGTACGTGGGGGCTAGCTGGCGGCATGAGTACACTGTTATGGGAGACGAAGTCAATCTGGCAGCGCGATTAATGTCTGTTGCCAAAGACGGGTGCGTTCTGGTAAATGACAACGTGCGTCGCCAAACAGAGGCAGTCGCTGATCTGCGGCCCGAAGGAGCCGTAAATCTCAAGGGCAAGAGCCAGCCGGTTCCTATTTTTGCCGTGGCAGGGCTTCGCACGGTTACGGAACAATCTTCACGCAGTTTGCAAGGATTGCAGGCACCGACGGTGGGGCGTGCTGATGAGCAGTATGTCTTGCAAGATGCCATTGACCATCTCACCTTTGGTTTTGGCCGCATTGTTTCATTGATTGGTGAGGCAGGGCAGGGTAAATCTCGCTTGGCGTACGAAGCGCAGCAGGATGATATGCGCTGGCTGCACGTTCGCTGCCTTTCGTTTATGGAGTCGGTCAGCTATCGGCCGTTTCGTGAACTGGTGCGGCAGTTGGTGGGCATTCCGCCTGAGGTAGAAGCAGGGCAGGCATTTGAGACGTTGCGTCAAACCTTGTTTCAAACGCTGCCAGAGGAGGAAGCTGCTGACAGCTTGCCCTATTTGGCTAATTTCCTCAAGCTGCCGTTAGACGATACACTGGCGCAAAAAGTGCGCTATTTGGATGGCGAAGCGTTGCAGCAACATACTTTTATTGCCATTCGTAGTTTACTGATGGCGCAGGCCCGTACACGGCCGTTTATCATCTGGTTCGACAATATTCACTGGATGGACAATGCCTCGCTCGATTTGCTAACCTTTTTGCTGCCGCTGGTAGAGCAACTGCCGCTGATGTTTTTGCTGCTGTTCCGCCCCGAACGAGAGAAGGGCTGCTGGCAGCTACGCACCAAACTAAAAGAAGACCATGGCTTACACTACACCGAAATTCGGGTGGAAGGGTTGCCACGTGAGGATGCTCGGACGCTGCTGCATAGCCTGGTGCCAAGCGACGATTGGCCTGAGGGTGCAGAAACGCTCATCCTGGACCGGGCGGAAGGGAACCCGCTGTATCTGGAAGAGGTGCTGCGTTCCTTGATGAATGATGGCTTGTTAACCGAGGGGGCAAACGGCCGTTGGCAATTCAACCAAACCGTCGCCTCCATCACCGTGCCAGAGACGTTGGAAGGGGTGCTGCTGGCTCGTTTGGACCGGCTGGAAGAATTATGCCGCTGGACGGCGCAAGTGGCTTCCGTCGTAGGGCGTTCCTTCCCCTTCGACGTGCTGGAGCATATTACCAGTGGACGCAATGACCAGCCGCTGGACGGCTATGTGTCCGAGTTGCAGCTTGTGGAGATGATCCGCGAGGCGCAGCGCAACCCAGAGCGGGTCTATGCGTTTATTCACTCGCTGCTGCAAGAGGTGGCCTACAACAGCCTGGCAGTGAGTTCGCGCAAAACGTACCATCGTTTGGTAGCCGCCTTTTTGGAAGACGGCCGTACCTCAGGCTGGGGCGACGTGGACAGCCTGCCGCCGCTCATTGCCCACCATGCTTTCATGGGTGAAGATTGGCCAAGGGCGTTGAAATATCAGCTTATGGCCGGGGAGCAGGCGCAAGATTTGTCGGCCAATCAGGATGCCATCGACCATTTTCAAAAAGCGCGCCATTGTGCCACCCAAATTGAAGCGTTTGATACGGCCGTCCAGCAGCAACAGATTCACCTTGCCCTGGGACAGCTTTACGTAAACACGGGTCAATATGATCTCGCTGTTGAGCATTTGCCAATTGCCTTTGAATTGGCTGAAAACAACCACGATCCTGCCGGGAAAACGGCCGTTTGTCGCTGGCGTGCCCGTCTGCATGAGCTAAAAGGGGAGTATCCCCAAGCATTCATCTGGATTGAAAAAGGGTTAGCGGATGAGACGCAGCGGAATACGGCCGAATATGCCCAAATTTTGCTCATTGCCGGGCTGATCAACATACGGCAAGGGCAGCAAGATGAGGCGTTGGAGCAATGCCGCAACGCACTGGAGATTGCCGAGCAGCTTGGCGAAGTGACCACGCTAGGACGCGCTTATAACTTGTTGGGTATTACCTCATTGGGCAGTGACAGCAATAATGCCATTGCTCAATTCCAACGCGCCTATGAGCTGTACCAGCAGGCAGGTGACGTGCAGGGGCAAGCGACCTCCCACAATTTGATCGCCAACGCCTACTTCAACCTGGGGCGATGGCGCAAAGCCGATTTCCATTATCGGCAGGCACTACGCATTTTTGAGCAGGTTGGCGACATTTATAATCAAGCCATCGCTTACAATAATCTAGGTGGCATTGCCAAAAATCGTGGGCAGCTTGACGAGGCACTTGATTATTACGATCAGGGCTTGCAACTGGCAGAAAAGTTGGGCGGATCAGGTTGGATTGTGGGGGGCATTCACATGAATTTTGGTGCGGCTTATGTTCGCCAAAAGAATGCTGCCCAGGCGTATCACCATCTGCACCAAAGCCGTCGCTTTTACGAAGAAATACAATCTAAGGATTTTCTGGCAGAAACGTTGCGCTACTTGGCGGAAGCTGCCTTGTTGGATGGCGACTTGGAGCAAGCGACATCCTGGGCAGGCGAGGCAATTGCCTTAGCAGAAGAGCTAGAAATGACGGTAGATATGGCCTGCTGCCGCTGTGTGTTGGGGCAGATTGCGCTGGAGCAGGGAGACTTAGCCGAAGCAGAATCCAATTTGCGCCAAAGCGTGAATCTGCTGGCCACTTCATCGGATGAATACCAGTTGGCACGGAATCGGTATTGGCTTGGCCGTTTGCTGGTTCGCAAAGAGGATTTAGACGAAGCCAAAATCGTGTTGGCGCAGGCAGAAGAGACGTTTGCTCATCTGGATGCAGAATCGGATTTAACGGCCGTTCAAACCTTGCAGCGCGAAAATAATCTCATTTAACTGGTTTGGCTTGTTGAAAGATTGGCGTAATTGAAGTTTCCATATTGGTTTTTAGTGGAGAACAAAAAGTCGTTTGGAAACAAATCGCTTGATGGTGCTTTTTGTTCTCCTTGAAGTAAAGTCCATTATGTTTGCTCTTAATCAAATTTCTTTTTGGACTTTACTTTACAACACAGCCATTATGATAAATAGAAAACAGAATTAAAGAATGCCCTGGCAGTAGAATGAATAGGGTGCGTTGCGAGCGTGTGCTTTTTTGTGTGTTGTGCTTCGCAGCAATTGTGTGTTTTGTATTGGCTATCATCATCGTATCGAGAGGAAACCTATGAGAAGCAGATTCCTGGCTATTCTTGGCTCTATTTTTTTGAGTGCCGTTGTTTTGATCAGTTTGGCCTTAAACGGCCGTGTCGCAGCAGAACCAAACGCGCCAAATGGGGGTGCATCCCTGCCGATGACATTTCGTGTTTCTGAAGATTTGGCAGGCAATGAGGGCAATGGTGATTCGACTACACCGGCAATTTCTGGAGACGGCCGTTTCGTAGCCTTTGCCTCTGCCGCCAGCAATTTAGACCCGTTGGGGGATGGCAACAGTTTTCAGGATATTTTTATCAAGGATTTGGATACCGAAACGATCACTCGCGTTGTGGATTTTATGCCAACTAGCGGGCCTGCTCGACCCAATGGCGACTCTAAAAACCCGGATATTTCGGCAAACGGCCGTTTTGTGGTGTTTGAAACGGCCGCAACCGATCTAGCTGAATTTATGGAAACACCAGACT
This sequence comes from Candidatus Leptofilum sp., assembly GCF_965223285.1. Classification (GTDB taxonomy): domain Bacteria; phylum Chloroflexota; class Anaerolineae; order Promineifilales; family Promineifilaceae; genus Leptofilum. The sequence goes on from NZ_OZ244997.1 coordinate 633,648, forward strand.
TAAATGGTAGTGAGCCAGACATCTATATTTACGATAGTGAAAACGATTTTCTGAATTTCATTTCTGTTGATTTGCTTAATCAATTTCCCACCCTTGGTGATGGGCCTTCATACACACCGGTGGTTGCGGCTCTAGGGGACGGCGGGTATCGGGTCGCTTTTGTATCCGAGTCAACGAATCTGCATCAAAACGATGATGATCCCACGCCAGATATTTACGTTTTTACGTTTAATTCTGATACGTCCACGTCTGTAATGCAGGTCGTCTCAGTGGATAGTAATGGCAACAAGGGGAATGGGGGCTCTTTTCATCCGGCTATCTCGGCAAACGGCCGTTACATTGCCTTTGAATCCGACGCAACCAACCTGGTACCCAATGACAACAACGATGTGACCGATGTCTTTGTGCATGATCTGCAAACCGGCGTTACCGAACGGGTTTCGGTGGATGTTGATGGGGGTGAGGCCGCTGGTCCTTCCTTTGAACCATCAATCTCTGCCAACGGGAACCTTATCGCCTACACCAGTGCTGCCGACAATTTAGTGTCCGATGATGGCAACGGTTTTGAAGATGTGTTTGTGTACAATACCCTCACCGGTAATGTAAAGCGTGCCTCTATTGCCACCAATGGCAACGAAGGGGATGGTCATTCATACTACCCTCGGCTCACCGATAGCGGCTCCGGGCTGGTGTTTGTTTCTGAAGCAACCAACCTGGTTCCATTCGACAACAATGATGTGCCAGATGTTTTCTGGCACAATTTGGCAACTGGCAATACCCGTCGTGCCTCGCTCACCTTCGATGGGGATGAGGGGAATGGTGGTGTTGGTCGCCCTGATGTGACGGCGGAAGGGCGGCGCATTGCCTTCGATTCTGCCGCCAGCAACCTGATTCCAAACGATAACAATGATGTTTTAGATGTGTTTGTGCGTGAAGAAGACATTCCGGCTGAATCATTCCGATACACTGCCGAAGAAGTGCCAGCCAATACGGTATTCACAGACACGGTTGAAGCAAAAACGGCCGTGCAGTGGTACAAATTTGATGTGACGCAGGCAGGCTCCACGATTGATACCAAAATTTCTAATCTGACTGGTGACTATAACCTCTATCTGTTTGCCCCCGCCATTGACGAAGAAAGCGGCCAAATTCGCGATTTAGGGCAGCTTAGCAACATCGGCCAGCTGAGCAACATCGGTCAGTTGAGCAATATTGGCCAGCTCAGCAACATCGGTCAGCTTAGCAACATTGGTGACCTGGTAGACTTGGGGCAGCTCAGCAACATTGGTCAACTCAGCAACATCGGCCAGCTAAGTAACATTGGTCAGCTAAGTAACATTGGTCAGGTGGGCAACATTGGTACGCTGGTAGCCGTTTCCATCCAGCCAGATTTGACTGATGAGGCCATCAGTTACAATGTGCAGGAGCTTTACGGCCCGTACTACCTGGCCGTCGTGCCCCAAAATCAGGATGTGTTGGGAACCTCTTACGAGTTGAGCATTGCTGTGTCGCCGCCTGTAGATCCCTACTCGCCCGTTTTCTGCAATGTGCCCACCTTCAGCACCCCCACAACAGACAGTTCTGTTCAGTCGCTCATTTTTGTGAACTCAACCCGACTGAGCAATTTGTATCCCACAGAGGGTGTGACTATTACCAACCTGTTGAATCGCATTAATGCGTTGGCCGCAGATACGGCCGTAAACGGCGTTGTTGTTGATTTAAGCAGCTTTGCAGGCATCAACAATGCCTACAGCACCTGGGATTTTGAACCCGGCAATCCGTTGGGGGCAAACTGCGTGGCAAGCAACATCAAAGGGCTTATCTACTCGTTGCTCCCCGCTTATCCGAACCTGGAATACATGGTGCTGTTTGGCGAAGATCAAATCATCCCGCACAAACGCATTCGGGATGATGCCCTGGTAGCCAACGAGCGTAACTACGCCTCCATTGCTGAAACGACCAACATTTCTGGCTCACTCAGCCTGCGCTACTTCCTCACCGACGATTATTATGCGTCGCCACTGCCGTTCCCGTTCAAGGATCGTGAGTTTTATCTGCCCGCCTATGGCATTGGCCGGGTGGTAGAAACGCCAGCAGAAATGCTCGGCGTTGTAGATGCGTTCCTGGCGCAGCCCTTGCTGACGCCGCAGGATGCCCTGGTAACAGGCTACGACTTCTTGCTGGATCAAGCTTTTGCCATCACCGAAACGATGAAAGCCCAGGGCATGACCATCATCAGCGAAACCCAGTTCATCAACAACAGTTGGGATGGTCAGGACTTCATAGATGATGTCATTGGCAATAACACAATTGATCTCATCTCGCTCAATTCCCACTTTGAGCATCACCGCTTTTTCCCCAACAGTCCACCAGACGTGTTTGCCACCCAAATTGCTGGCACGGGCTACAATGGCACCGTGGTCTTTTCTGTGGGCTGCCACTCTGGCCTGAATATCGCCGATGGCTTGGCTACAAACGACATAGATTGGCCCCAAGCTTTTGCTGCCGAGGGTGCCAGCTTCTTTGGCAATACTGGCTACGGTTACGGCGACTCCGATTTGGTGGCTTACTCCGAAGCGTTGATGGTGAATTACGTCAATGCGCTGGGCAACTGGAGCGAGGGGCCGCAAACCGTCGGCATGGCTATGCGGATGGCCAAGCAGCAATATTACAATGAACTAGCAGGCGGCACCTTTAGCAACTACGATGAAAAGGTGCTGGAGCAGATGACCCTGTATGGCTTGCCCATGTTGCGGATCAACATGCCAATCACCACTGAACATTCTCTGTGGGGCAAGAGTGCCTTGGAAAATGCCACCGTGCAGCGCGTAGCGGGCAGCAGCGGCCTGACGGCAACCCCGTTGAGCTTTAACTTCTCCTTCCAAGAGAACACGGGCAATCCGCTGGGCAGTTTTTACACCCTCGTGGATGAAGACGGGGTTCATGTGACGGGTGGCCGACCTGTCCAACCGCTGACCAGCACCAGTGTAACCCTGCCGGGCAGCGTGGCGCATGGCGTGCTGCTAACGGGTGGCTCCTTCACCGAAATCCCCAACTTTAACCCAGTGGTTTCGCAGCTCATCACGGAAGAAGTGGGGTACCTAAGCCCAGAACCGCTTTTCCCGCTGGAGTATTGGTATCCTGTGGCACCAGGTAGCATCAATCGGTATCTTTCTATTGAAGGTGAATCGGTTGAGCGTTTGGTGATGATTCCGGGGCAGTTTGCGGCGACGGGTGGCAGTTTGGAAACAGTTGGCACGCAGCGTCTGTACGATAATTTGCAGTTTGAGGTATACCACACGCCATTTGACAATGAAGATTTCATTGGGCCTAGCATCTGGGATGTGAGTGCGGTGCGGATTGGTAACCAGGTGAATTTTGTTGTTGGCGTCACCGACGACAGCGGCTCTTTCCATCGGGTGGTGATGTTGTACCGTGAACTACCCTCTACCACGTGGCAGCTTGCTGAGCTAACGTATGATGCTGCAACGCAAACGGCCGTTGGCATGGCAAATGTACCGCTGGATTCAGAAATCGAGTTTTTTGCTCAGGCAGTAGACAGCAGCGGCAACGTCTCTTTTGCCCTGTCGCATGGCGTGGCTTACTTTGCCACCAAGGGGGAGCCTGTGGCAATTTATCTTCCTTCGGTGAGTAAGCCGTAAAGTAGGCAATTCACCAAGGATCTATCCGAAAAAGCCACAGAGGAAAAAGAGATATTCGAGAAATAAACATTCACCTCTAAATCTCTGTGGCTAATATTCAGACAGGCGGTAATTGCAAGATTCAAAAAAGGGATGAACCTTCGTGGTCTCATCCCTTTTTGTTATGATTGGCTGGGTCACAAAGCGAAGGAGTTTTTATGCGGGAACGTGTGAGTTTATACATTTATCAGAACGGCCGTATCCTCTTTTTCTACCGTGTACGGCCTGATAGAACCCATCATGTTGCCATTGGGGGTGGCATAGAGCCGGGGGAATCTATTGCTGCTGCGGCCGTGCGCGAAGCGAAAGAAGAAACCAACTACGATATTGAACTTGGCCCACAATTGTGGGTGCGCAAACTGTCTGAGGTTCATAGAGAATATGCGTATTTGGTGACGCAGTTCAGCGGTGAACTGGCCCTGGGTGGCCCCGAATTGGCACGGCAAACGCCAGAAAACCAGTACATTTTTCAATGGATTCTGCTGGATGATATCCCGCATTTAGATTTGTATCCCGGCCCTGTTTTGCTCCATCAAGTTGCACGGATTCGGGAATTAACGACATGAAGTTAACACGACGTGGTTTTCTCAAGTGGACAGGTGGTGCCGTGCTGGGTGGCTTGGCGGGTGCTGGCTATGTTACCCAGGTAGAGCCAGAATGGCTGGTGGTGGAACGGCAAACGGTTCGACTGCCCAACTTACCGGCGGATATGGATGGTTACAAAATCGTCCAGCTCAGTGATTTTCATTTGTATCCATTTTCCTCACTGGCACTAATGCAAAAAACGGTGGCCAGCACCAACGAACTTGCGCCAGATTTGGTGTTGCTGACAGGGGATTATGTGCTGGAAACGGCCGCTTCCATCTTCGATCTCGCCCCTGAATTAGCCATACTCAATCCCCGCCACGGCATCTTTGCCGTGCTGGGTAACCACGACCATTGGACAGACCCAGCCGTTGTTAAGCAAGGATTGGCGCAGCAGGGCATTAAACTGCTGCACAACAAAGGGGTGTTGCTCAACGAGAGCCAGCTCTTTTTGGCGGGCGTGGATGATTTGTGGAGCGGTGAACCGGATATTCAGGCAGCTTTGGCTGGCTGGCGCAAAGATGTTCCCACGATTTTGCTCGCTCACGAACCGGATTTTGCTGATAATTTCTTGGCAGACGGCCGTATTCATCTGCAACTCTCAGGCCACACCCACGGTGGGCAAGTGCGCGTGCCAGGCATGGGGCCGATTGTGCTGCCCCGCTATGGTCAAAAATACCACAACGGCTTGTACCAGATTGGGCAAGGTCAACTGTACGTCAATCGCGGCATTGGCGTGGTCGGCCCTGCTGTGCGGCTCAACTGCCCGCCAGAAATCACCGAAATTGTGCTGCAGACTGCTTAAAAAATCCTGGTCGTTTGGCCAGGGCTGTTTTGTCCTTTCGTTGGAGGAGTGTTTGAATATGGAAGCGTATCATCAAGAGCATTCAACTATTAACGGAGGATTTTATGACCCATTTCATTTGTAAAACATGCGGCACGCAATTTCCGGCAACGGCCGTTCCCCCCGCAAACTGCCCCATCTGCGAAGACGAACGCCAATACATCGGCTGGGAGGGGCAGCAGTGGACAACTTTGGCAGAATTGCAATCCACGCACCACAATAAAATTGAAGACGAAGAGCCAAACCTGACTGGCATCGGCACGGTACCCAACTTTGCCATTGCCCAACGGGCCTTGCTGGTGCAAACGCCGCAGGGCAACCTGCTTTGGGATTGTATTTCTTTGCTAGATGATGAGACGAAAACGGCCGTTACTGAATTCGGTGGCATTGATGCCATTGCCATTTCTCATCCTCACTATTACTCATCCATGATCGAATGGGCGCACGCTTTTGACGCCGCCATCTACCTGCACGCTGCCGATCAACAGTGGGTGATGCGCCCCGACCCAGCCATTCAGTTTTGGGAAGGGGAGACAAAAACATTGTGGGATGGCTTAACATTGATTCGGGGTGGGGGGCATTTTGCTGGGGGCACCATGCTCCATTGGCCTGCTGATGCCTCTGGCGCGGGCGCACTCCTAACCGGGGATATCATCCAAGTGGTGTCTGATCGACGTTGGGTGAGCTTCATGTACAGCTACCCAAACTACATTCCGCTGCCAATAAAGAAGGCGAGGGAGATTGTAACGGCCGTTTCTCCCTACAGCTTCGACCGCATCTATGGTGCCTGGTGGGATCGTATCGTAAAGAGCGGAGCGAAAACGGCCGTTACACGCTCCGCCGAGCGATATATTGCCGCCCTGTCCACCTATCGGCCTTAAAAATTAGCCACAGAGAGCATAGAGAAAATATACCTCTTAACCCTCTGTGTTCTCTGTGGCAAAAAAATTTATGCAGGGACTCGTTCCACGTCTGGCACGTCCCGGCCAACAGCCTGGGCAATAGCCTTCATTTCGCGGACGAGTTGGGCAAACCGTTCTGGCTTGAGTGATTGACGGCCGTCTGACATTGCTTCTTCTGGGTGAGGATGCACTTCGATAATGACGCCATCTGCCCCTGCGGCCACGCTTGCCTTTGTCACGCTCTCCACATATTCCCACTTGCCCGTGCCGTGGCTCGGATCAGCAATAATTGGCAGATGCGTGAGTTGCTTCAGCACCGGGATGGCGTTAATGTCAAAAGTATTGCGCGTGTACTTCTCAAAGGTGCGGATGCCGCGCTCACACATCATCACCCGCGTATTGCCGTGGCTCAAAATGTACTCAGCACACATTAGCCACTCTTCGATGAGGCTACTCATGCCCCGCTTGAGCAAAACCGGATGCTGCGACTCGCCCACGGCGTGCAGCAGCGCATAATTTTGCATATTCCGCGCCCCAATTTGCAAAATGTCGGCATATTCAGCCACCAGCGGTACCAAACTCGGTTCCATCACCTCGGTAATGATGGGCATCCCGGTTTGCTCCCGCGCTTCGGCCAAATATTTCAAGCCTTCTTCCCCCATCCCCTGGAATGAGTATGGCGAACTGCGCGGTTTGAACGCGCCACCGCGTAAAATGTGCGCGCCTGCCTCTTTACACGCGTGGGCTGTTTCCAGAATCTGGCTGCGGCTTTCTACCGAACATGGTCCGGCCATAATTACCAAATCCTTACCACCAATCACCTGCCCGCCAATAGTAAACTGCGTATCGTTGGGCTTGAACTCCCGACTGGCAATCTTGAACGGCTTCAAAACAGGCACCACGCGCTCCACGCCAGACATCCGCTCTAGCTGCTCGCGGTTAATGACCCGGTCGTCGCCAATGACGCCAATGATGGTGCGTTCACTACCTGTAGAGAGGTGAATCTTGAAGCCTAAATCTTCGGCCCAGGAGATTACACCAGATTTTTCCTGCATGGTTGCATTGGGTTGCATTACTACAATCATCATTAAAGTATCCTTTTTCTTTCTGCTGTTCCTTCATTATAAAACAGAGGCCATAACCTTGACCATCGCTTCCATGGCATTCATTTGGCGGGGGCGCACGGGCGGTAAATTTTGTCGGTCGGGTCGCAGCGATTGTGCTTCGCGTAGGTAAACATGCACAATCTCTTTGGCAGAGCGGCTTGTATTCCAATGAATCAACACGCGCACACACATTGGCAGACCTCCGGGCACGTCCATTTCGTGGCCGCACATTAGGGCGACGTCTGCCCAGCCAAGCTGGCGAGCTGCCAAAGCTGGGTAAGTGGCATTGAGGTCTGTGGTAGTGGTGAAGTAGACGCTGGCAATGTCTTCTGGGCGCATCTCGTTTCGCTTCACCAAGACCTGAAGTAGCTCTCGCGTGGCGGCAAGAATCGCTTCTTCGCTATTTTCTTTGACGGTGACGGCACCCCGTACACCGCGGCAAACGGTTGGATTGTTATCTGAGCTATTGTTGATGAGTCCGTTTAATTTCATGATTCCTTCTCCTTGAATTTTTGAGAAAACCTCCCGGAGATTCAACCTCCGGGAGGTCGCTTTTTGACGAATAAACAAAAAAAGACGCGGCTTTGCGGGCCGCGTCTTGTTGGGTACCTGTGTCGTTTTGCCTGTGCTCTTTTAGCGCGTAACGACCTCCTCGCAACAATTGCGGCGGGGTTCTGTGCTAAAAAAGTAAAAATAGAAATATACAGGCTTTGTTAACATGATGGGCGCACTATAGCAGTTTGAACGCGATGCGTCAAGGTGTGAAAAGGGCTTTTTATGAAATTGACTGGATAAAAAGCAAAAAAGCCAGAGGTCAGAAGCTCTGGCTTTTTTGGGAGTTTATTGTTCGTAAAGGGCTATTTTACGACTCGGTGACGGTGACGGCAGTCATTTGGTCGCCTTGGCGAATGCTGTTGACCACGTCCATGCCGCTGGTGACTTTGCCGAATACGGTGTGACGGCCGTCTAAATGCGGCTGTGGCGAGTGGGTGATGAAAAATTGGGAACCGTTGGTGCCGGGGCCAGCGTTAGCCATTGAGAGGTAGCCCGTGCCGTGCTTGTGCGGGTTGCCCGCAAACTCATCCTGGAAGCGATAGCCGGGGCCGCCACGGCCGGTGCCAGTGGGGTCGCCACCCTGAATCACAAAGTTGCTGATGACGCGATGGAAGGAAACGCCATCGTAAAAGCCTTCACGCGACAGGAAGACAAAGTTGTTGACGGTGACGGGAGCCGCGTCGGCAAACAGTTCAATTTCGATGGTGCCTTTATTGGTTTCCATCGAGACTGCATAGCTCTTTTTGGGATCAATCTGCATTTCCGGTGGGGATTGCCATTGTTTAGACATTCAAATTCTCCTAAAGTATCAAAAATTGCGCGGCCAAAACTGTAGCCACAGCGTGTTCAAAGTTTAGATTATAACATCACTTGGTCTTGAAAAAGTATCGATTTTGTTTTATGCTATTGGAGCGACACTTCTCCACACCAACTTGCTATTCAAGGCGACAACTTCACATCTACTTCCTAGACCACTGAGCGTCATCAAGAATTACCATATTTGATGCGGCCAGTTTCCCCACCAATTCATCAATCCGCCTTTATATATATAAACCCTTGAAAAGATAAAAGGAGGACAAAATGTATACATTACTCCAGTCAATAACTGTTCGACAGTTATTTCTAGAACAAGCACCAATACTTGCTGTGTCGTTGATTATTGCCGAGATATTCTATAAGTTTCATAGCTTTACCTTGGAATGCATCGCCTTTCTGGCGACATGGTATTTACTGGATGCATCAGTTAAGTTCGTCAGAAATACCTGGAATCAGTCCCAGACCTGAAGTCGTGATTTTTGCTAATTCAAGTACATTCAGAAAAACTGATTGCCAAACTAGCTACATATCACTTTCAAAAATAGGGGACAAAATGGATGGGAACAGGGAGATCCAAGCGTAAACAACGCTCAATCCAGTCCCAGCCCAAACGAAAATAACTTTTGTCCCGACGACTCTTATGGTCAAGCAAATGACGAAACCCGCGTTTCACAACCCAACTGCCCAAAGTGATGACCCAAACAAAGGTCAAACAAACGGCCAAAACCAAGCGAGAAATGCGGTCGCAATCATTAAGATGAGTTGCTTCCAAATCAAACCCATGACCTTTCATGTCACCATACATTTCTTCAATCCACATCCGCATTTTGTAATAACGAATCAGTTGGCCGACAGAAGGGTGGTTGCTAAGAAGATACCAAGAGTCTTCTTCGCCTTGCTCCCAGTGCAAAACCAAGAAATACCAGCCTACATCATAGCTGGCGGTGACGCGCACCCAGCCAATAGCGCGGGTTTCGCCTTCTTCTATTGGCAATTGACTCAACTTCACCCATGGCTGTCCTTGCCAACGCACTTGGGTACGGCCGTTTTGTCGAATGACAAACGACCAACCTTGACGACGCAACCAGCTAGCCAGGTGAATCGATTCAAAGCCAGCATCTCCCATGACCCACACCTGCGCTCTGGCTGGCAGCAGCGTTTGGACATACTTGAACAACTTCAACTGCTCCTCAAGACCAACATGCCCTTTTCGGCCTTTGTGGATACTCCAAACCAGGGGCAGTGTTCGTTTTTTGTAGGCCATGCCAATCATCATCATCCGAAAATGAAAGCCAACTTTCGTGCAATCAATCACCAAGCGAATGTCTCGTCCAGCAAAGGAGCGTACCAACTGTTGCGCCAATGGATGATACCAATCTCGAACATGGAGATGCTTATTATTCAAAAAGCGGCGCAAGCGGTTGGTCAGGCTTGGTATTTTTCCCGGCAACGGCCATTTCCGCACCACCAGAGGCAGGTTGACTGCCCCACTCAACTGCAAGCCCAACATCAGCAACGCCATATTTCGCAATCGCGTTATCCGTTCTTTTGGCAACCATTGGCAAAGTTGGGTCAACGTTTTATGATAGGTTTGAAGGTTGTTTGGCATCATTTACTCCTTGATATGTTTGTTCGTCAAAACAATTTTATCGGAGTTGATGCCCAACCTTCTTTTTTTAATTTTCAAAGTGATATGTAGCTAGATTGCCAAATATAGTCATGGACGGAGGTGATTTTTATGGCAGATGAAAAGGAACCCAAGAAAACACGGCCTACAAAGCGTAGATCAAAGAAAAACAATCAAGGTAAAGATGAGCCGGTCGCGGGTGGCCCCCGCGCTCCAGGCGAGCGGAATCCTGCCGATATTCATCGCGAGTATGTTGAACAACATAAAGGTGGAGGGGCACCGCCCACCAGGCAGGCTTATGATGCCGCCATGAATCAGTGGCGTAAGCTTCCCGGTGCAATCATTGGTGTTCCCCGCGATGTGCAACCTGACGAAGAGCGACTAGAGGAGCAGCCAGTCGATCAGGAGGATGAGCCTGACGAGGACGAGGAGGAAAAGTCATCATGACGGTAAATGGCACCGTGTGGGCCCCTATCGGTCCAAGCCCAATGACGGGTAGTACACGTCAGGATAATGGTCTAGTGACCGCCATCGCGGTCAATCCGAACGATGAGGATGTTATCTATATCGGGACGGCTGGAGGTGGAGTCTGGCGAACGAACGATGGCGGTTCTAACTGGATACCACTTTTTGATCGTCAAGTTGCTCTAGGTATTGGCAGTATCGCAATCGATCCAGCCGATACAGATGTCATTTATGTCGGTACAAGTACGCGGGTTGGCTTTCAACCTTCGGCAGGATTATTTAGGTCTTCCGACGGTGGCGCAACTTGGATCAGCCTTGGCTCAGGCTTCCCTGATGGCAATGTTGGGAATGTAACGCAGTTCATAACCCAAGATATCAATGTCATCATTATTGACCCTGCAAATAGCAACATACTCTATATAGGTACAAATAATGGCCTCTTTACATCAACCGATGGGGGATTCAATTGGACGCGCGGCACAAATGGCAACGGTAATGCCAGGACCTTAGTTCTTGACCCAACCTCACCAACTGGAAACCGGATTCTCTATGCGGGAATAACGAATATAGGAATTGTTCAGTCAACAGACGGTGGCACGACGTGGAATCAGGTTCTCAATGCAGCGACACCAGTGGTTGCTGCTGCCGTTGGCCCTGCTCCCGCACGTTTTACTAAGGTTCTTGTTGACATTGCACCACCAACTTCTCCACCAAACCCAAATGGCATTCAGGTTCTGTACGCCTCAATGACGGGAAGCCAGGGTGCACCCGATCCGGTCGGAGTATTTGCCAGCACGGACCAGGGTACAACTTGGACGCAACAGACAGCAACGAACCTGCCAGGCAATACTCAAGGTGGGTACAGTTCCCATTTAGCTGTCGATCCTGCATCGCCTGGAGATGGTGTCAATGATATTCTTTACTGCGGGTCGGTTGGGCAGGCGAGGTCCACAGACTCCGGGAACAACTTTACCACTCTAAATGGTCTACATGCCGATACTCAGGCGTGGGCTTTTATTCCCAAAACTGCACCGACACCTACTGTTGTGCTGAGCGGTACCGATGGTGGTCTTGCCAGTTCCACAGATAACGGTGCGAACTGGACTTACCACAATGCCGGTGGTATACAGACTGGGCTTTTTTACAATCTTGATCTTAAACGAGATGCAACTGCTAGCGTCTCGCTTGGGGCATTGCAGGATAATCAAATCCAGACAACTATTGGTGCCGCCGCCCCTAGTTGGCTTCCTGTGCAAGGTGGAGATGGGTGGGATGTCGTCTATGATGGAACGATAGTCAGTCAGGTTTATTGCACGAGCGGGTTCTGGAATCCTGCGCCCTGTACCCGCGTCTTTCGCTCAGCCGATGACGGAGCCACCTGGCCTTTTGCGAACGAGATTACCCCGTGGGTAGCACCCCCAAACCCAAGCGCCAGCGATGCCGGTTGTTATCTGGCACCTCTTGCAGCCGACCCGAGTAATGGTGGTACGCTGTATGTTGGTGGTAGCCAGAATGTCTGGCAGAGTCAGGATTCCGGAGCTAACTGGCGTATCGTTTTGCCAGTAGCTGGTGTGCCAAGACATATTACAGTATCAAGTGACGACGGAAATAATGTTGCCATTGCGGTTGGTACACAGGTTTTTGTATCAACGAACGCGTTAGCGGCGACAGTGGGTGGTCCAGCCGGTGTCACTTTCGCGAATATCACTCGGAATCTCCCAAATCGCAATATTCTACGTCTAGCCTTCGATCCGAATGATCCTACAGTTCTTTATGCGGTACTTGGTGGCTTCAATGGGGTCGGGGCTGGTCAACAGGGTCATGTTTTCCGAACAACAATTGCAGGTACTGCCTGGACTGATATTTCGCCAGCGGTTGATGTACCATTCGGTGCCTTGGCTGTTGACGGTACAACAGTGCCGACCACGCTTTACGTTGGAAATGATTTTGGCGTTCTGCGATCTGTTGATCGTGGCGTTACCTGGACAATTGTCGATGATATACACTTTCCAAGGGTTCCCGTAACAGATCTGGTTTTCCAGGCTGACGCAGGTGTCTTGCGTGCTGCCACATATGGCCGTGGTGTCTTTGAACTGATGAACCCCGACGGGCCAGCGATCTCAGTTAATCCTGAGAAAGGTTTGGCATTTGGAACTGTTTGCGATGTTGAATATCTGAATGTCACTATCTACAATGTGGGGCAGCAAGACCTCGTTATATCAAGCATTCAGCGCATCCTAGGTTCTACGGCAATCTCTGTACTCGCGCAGCCATCGACCCCTGTTACCATAGCACCGGGGGAGCATCTTGATTTTACAGTTCGGTTCGACCCAACCTCTGCTGGCAGCCATACTGCTATCGTCCGAATTGTTAGCAACGATCCTGTTGCCCCACATGTTGATCTGGAAGTTACCGGAGTTGTTGGTGCCCCATCACTGGAATTAATCGTTCCACATGATGGCTTCCTAGGCTATTCTTGCGTCGGCGAGTTCCTTGACAGCTCGTTAATTATCAACAATCACGGTGATTGCCTAGGGGTTATTAATTCTATCACATCGTCTAATCCTGTTTTTGAGGTTGGTTCTGTCAGCTTCTTCCCACTCTCTGTTGCTCCTGGTGCCTCCATTGAGATTCCACTTCGATTCCGTTCCAATGTGTTCGGTCTAGCCAATACAACTATTTCGGTGTTTAGTGATGATCCCGGTGGTGTCCAAAGCGTAAACGTCTCAGCAACCGCACGCAAACCGCGACTTGTGACAATCATCCCCGATGCAGGTGACTTCGGAAAATCGTGTCTTGAAGAGTTTGTTGATCGACCTTTGACTCTAAGTAACAGTGGCGACTGCGATCTGATTATCAGCAATATTGTTTCATCTTCGGGGGATTTCATAGTTGCCAACGTTCATGCATATCCGCTCGTAATTGCCCCGGGTGACGAGATTATTATTTTGATTCGTTTCCAACCGACTGCCCTTGGTGGTCGAATCGGAATGATTACAATTACATCAAACGATCCGACAAGTCCGCACGAAGTTCAGGTTAGTGGCTTCGTTGGTGCCGGGAAACTTGCGATTACGGGTTCATCCCATTTTGGCGAGGTTGAATATGGAACTCGTGCCCTTCAGCATCTCACCCTCGTCAATGTTGGCGACTGCGACCTTACAATCAAGCGAGCCAAGTTGAAAAAAGATAAATTAGGGCGATGCTCGAATCTTTGTCTGCTTCGGACACCATTTCCTGTTACGCTTCCCCCCGGAGCATCTATTGATATTGTTTTGCAGTTTTATGCAACGTGTGATTGTCCATGTCGGCGAAAGCTCATTATTCGCAGCGATGATCCTCGTAGGCCAAAACGAAAGATCATTGTATCTGGACGTACTCGGCCGACGCTGAAAGCTGCTCTTTATTGTTGGATGGCAGAGTCGGTAAGTTCGCTTCTCCGCACTGCGGCTAACGTTCCGGCAGCACCAAGGGACGACTGTATAGATTAGAAGGGTTGGTATTTTAACTTGTGAGATTGCTGAATGAGCCAGCCTGCGGAATGAACATTTAGCTTGTCACCAGGGGCAATCGGCTGGGGGGATGATTGATGCGAGAACGGGTACTGATAGACGGCCGTTTCCCAATCATCTTCGCCTAAATCCCAACTTTGCTGCCACTGTGCCTGGTGGTTGAAGGCTTGCACGTTTGTGTGCGCACGGCCGTTCTGGACTAACTTTTGCACCACCCCAATCCGGTTGGGAGCAAAGGTGAGGGCAGCTTGAGTGACGTGGCTGTGCGGGGGTTGGGTGATGGGCAACAGCCGTTCCGTGCCGTCTGGGCCGATGGTGAAGAAGCGATGCTGGGTGAAAACGCGGTGGAACCCGGCGATGCGGTCGCTGTACGGATCGCCAAAGAGTTGGGTTTGGGCGCGGTGGGCCGTGCCGATGGGTTCTTCGAGATAGCTGCCTCGCTTTACCGTGCCGCGCATAATCCAGCCGCCGCTGATGCGGTAAAGGTGATGGGGTGTGGTGGCAAATACGGCCGAATCCCGAAACATCGCCGTTTCCAAAAGCGTGACCTGCCGGGGCTGCGCCGCGTGGATGTCTAGCAGCAAAAGCTGGGGACCGTGGGGAGGATTAACCACCAGAAAATCGTGGCCGCTGGATGGGGTGAACGCGCCAAAGCGGTAGCCAGGTCGCCCGTCAAACAGGGGCGTGTCGCTGAGGACGCCGCCGATGCCTGCCCGCACCAGCCGATATTGCACCCCTTGCCGGTAGATAATGAGAAGACGGCCGTTCGGCTGCCCAAAAACCGCCTCAATGAACCCATCGACTTGCAGCAAGGTGCGCGGGCCGCTGCCGCTGGTGGGTTTGGCAGGCGCGGGTGTGAGGTGGCTGCAGGCAGGGCAGCCGCGCCGGTTGGCGGGAAAATCGAGGCCGCAGTGGGGGCAGGGGCGCAAAGTTTGGGCATATTGCTGCAGGAGATTGGCGGGAAACGGCCGTCGCTGCCCGGAGGCAAATGTTTGGTGCAGATGGTGCAGCAAGTCGTCGGAGAGGGTTTCGGGCGGGCGGGCGTTGGGTGGCAGGGTGACGCCTGCATCGAACAGGCTGATGCCCGCTTTGGCCCGCGCCTGAATCGTTTTGTGCTGCCGGTGAACACCACCGTATGGATGCACCCGGAGCAAATTTTTCACCAGCAAAACAGTGTAGGCATACCAATCGGTGAGGGGGGTGAAATACGGCCGTTCGCCAAAGTTTGTTACGTGGTAGAGGGTAGGATCCAAAAAGGTAGGCATGGCTACCGGGCAGGGAAAACTGCCGAACTGGTAGCTGTCTACATCAATCCAGAACGTCTCGCTGCCGTTGGGGGCGGGCGGCGTGAAGAAAATGTTTGTCTCGTTCAGGTCGCCCACCACGATTTGCAGTTGGTGCAAGCGGCTAAGCGTTTGGTGCAGCCGCTGGAGCAGGGGGATGATCTGCCCGGTGTGCAGGGCGTGCTGCTGCCAAAAATTGGGCTGGCTGAGTCGCTTCATCGGCTGGGCGTGGGCGGGCAGTCGTGCCATTTGCAGGCCAACAATTTGGCCTGATTGGTCATGGACGGGGGCGCAGGGAGCCAACACATCAGGTGGCAGCGGCCAACGCTGGGCAAACCAGTGGCGTAGCTTGGCCTGGTGGGCGGGGGTGGGCTGATGGTAGAGCTTTACGGCCGTATTCCCCAAGCCAAACACCATTCCCTCACCCCCAGACTGAATCAGGTCGGCGGCATCGAGTTGGTAATGCTGATTTTGGATGAAGATTGTGTGGGTCATGTTTGGGAGATTAGAGATCGGAGATCGGAGATTAGATAAATCTCCGATCTCCAATCTCCTCGTTGTGCCAAACAGCCACCGCGCCATCATCATCAAACTGGCTGCGCTGCTGGGCCTGGACGTTGAGCCACCGCTGCAAAATCAATGCCGAACGAGGTTCATTGAGTTGCTCAAGTAAAGGCGTTGACCAGCCATCGGTGGCTACGGCGAGCCAGCACACAGTTTGCGGCTGGGGGACAAAGGCGATGTGAAAGTTGTTGATTGTGGGTTCTGGCTGGAGCAGTTGGTAGGCCAGATAGTCGGGTTGGTTATTGCTGGGAAGCGGTTGAATACGGCCGTCGGCCACCAAAAAGCCATCTCCTTGCCAAAAGAAAACGGCCGTTTCTCGGGTGCGAATAAAGCCAACGAGCGTGGTGAGTAGATGGGTGGCAATAAATTGGCGGCGGGCAGGTTCGGGAAAATGGACGGTGAGATGGTGCAAAAACGTGAGCGTTGCCAGGTGCAAATTGGCCAGCATCATTTCTAATGTTTCGGTGCAGGGGAGAGCAGCGAAGCTGCTTAATTTTTGCTTGAGAAAGTCGCGGGCAAACTGCCCCAGCAGGTTTGAGCCAGTTTCGTTGCGGGAGGGTTTGGTACGGCCGTTCCCCATAAACTTACTGCCGCAGCCATCACAAACCAGGCCGATGGCGATGTGTGGGGCGGGGCTGGCCGTGGCGGCAAAATCCTGGCAGTTGTGCTGCCGCAGGCGGTGGGCGCGGCCTAAAATAGTGGCGTGACTAAGCATCGATTTCCCTTTAGGATACTAAGTGTAGTAACAACACGAAATATAATAGTGTGTTTCTGACACTTTGTCAAGCCTGAATTATTCGAAGCAAAAGTTGGGCAGGCTGCCACAGAATGGCGAGCAACCGACCGTTTCCCATCTGCTTGAAAACTGCAAAGATAAAACTATTTAGTGTACAATTGGGGTCATTAAAGGGTCAATACACTGGCAAAGCCAAGATTTGCCTTGCTAGTTTGCCAAAAAGGAAGCCCAATATGAACCTAAATCATCTGCTAAGACGAGCGTTTATACTGCTTTTGTTATTGCTGCTTGGTTGCGGGGGTGATCAGTCGGGTCAGCCTGTGTCAGACAGCACAGACAGCCCGCCGCTGTCTGAAAATACGCCAGAGACGGAAACGGAAACGGCCGTTGCTGACCCGCCAACCACCGAACCCACCTTGGAAACAGAGGCAGCCCCTTCTGCTTCCCCAACCCCCGAACCCGCCCTAGAAACAGAAACGTCCGCCTACGACGACATCGACGACTTTTTTGACGCCTCCTACAGCGCCCTGCTGCTGCGCGACCCTGAATTGATCAGCGAAATTGGCTTAGATGCCGTTTACGGTACCGGCAACAACCAGCTTACCGACATTTCTGACGCCTACATCCGCGAAACCCAGGCCCTGGAAGTGCAAATCCTGGCCCAGCTGCGCAGCTTTGACCGCGCCAGCCTGACGCCAGAGCAGCAGCTTTCGTATGATATTTACGAGTTTTTTCTGGCCGACCGCGTGGCGGGGCATGAATTTATGTACCACAACTATCCGGTCACGTTCTTTATCACCAGCGTGCCGTCTCAGCTAGAGACCTTTATGACCGACCTGCATCCAATTGCCAATTTGGCCGACGCTGAGGGGTATATTTCCCGCTTGTCGCAGGTGGGCAGTAAATTTGACCAGCTTTTGGAAGGGTTGCGCATTCGGGAAGAGATGAACATCATTCCGCCTCGCTTTATCTTTCAATGGACGCTCCCCGGCTTGCGCCAGATTGCCAATGGAGCACCGCGCAGCACCCCGTTTTACACCGCCTTTGAAGCAAGATTGGACGAGGTGGGCAGTATTTCTGACGAGGAAAAGGCGCGAATGTTGGCAACGGCCGAAACTGAAATCGAACAAATCGTTATTCCTGCTTACGGCAAATTGGTGGACTACCTGGTTGAACTGGAAAATAAAGCCACCACCGCTGAGGGCGTGTGGAAGCTGCCAGACGGCGACGATTTTTACGCTTACACGCTGCAACACCACACCACCACCAACATGACGGCCGACGAAATCCACGAGCTGGGTTGGCAAGAGCTGGAGCGCATTCAAGCCGAGATGCGGCTGATTTTTGACGAGCTGGGCTATCCAGATGAGCCGCTGCCGCAGCTTTACGAGCGCGTGGCGCAAGAGAGCGGCTTCCTCAGCGACAACGCCATTTTGGCAGAGTACGAAGCCCTCATTGCCGAAGCGGCGCAAAACGTGGCAGACGCTTTTGACCTGACGCCGCAGGCGGATGTGGTGGTGATTGGCGTGGAGAGTGGTGGGTATTACATACGGCCGTCAGTCGATGGATCGCGACCGGGGGCATTTTACGCCTCTGCCTTTGGCACCGAACCCCGCTTTGCCATGCCCACGCTGGCCTACCACGAAGCCATCCCCGGCCACCATTTCCAACTGGCCATCATGCAAGAGTTGCCCAACCTGCCCGCGTTCCGCAATGGGGCCAGCTTTACCGCCTATGTGGAAGGCTGGGCGCTTTATGCGGAGCTTTTGGCGGCTGAATTGGGGTTTTATGAAGATGATCCTTATGGCGATTTGGGGCGTTTGCAGGGGGAGGCGTTTCGGGCGGCGCGACTGGTGGTCGATGCCGGTATTCACGCCAAGCAATGGAACTTTAACGAAGCCGTCACCTTCATGCGCGACAACACCGGTTTGCCAGAGCGCATGGTGCAGGGGCAGATTGCCCGCTACATCATTTGGCCGGGGCAAGCCACCGCCTACAAAGTAGGCATGATTGAAATCGTAAACCTGCGGCAGCAGGCGATGGAGGCGTTGGGCGACGAATTTGACATCAAAGCATTTCACAATGTGGTGATTGGTCAGGGAAGTTTGCCGCTGGGGATTTTGGAAACGGCCGTTGAGGAATGGCTAGCGAATGAAAATTGAGGTTTTCATCTTACGCAACGTAGATTTCAGAAGACTGGTTTTTCTTCGGTATTGAACAAATCGCCAGGAAGACTTTTGGAATTTTTTTCAGGATGAGAAGCAACGACAGGGCGGCTGGCCAGCCGCCCTGTCGTTGGAGCATTATTACGGTTTGATCACCAATGGCAGGTAAATTTCAGATGTGGTGTTGACCGTAACCGCGCCGCTAACGCGCTCGATACTGATTTGCAATGATGAAGTGGCGAAATCACGGCCAACCAGATCGTTGAACTCAGCATCTGCCAGAAGCAGCGGTACGTTGGTTGTCTCCACATCCTCTGTCAATTGCAGCGTTATTTCCACCAGCGCGCTGTCAATTGCAGACGGCACATCGCCAATTAAGCCAATGACCAGCACGCCAGTCCCGTCATCGTAATATTCCAGGGTAAAGTCAGCAGCGGCATCCATCACGGTCACTGATTCTATGTTGGCAATAACGGCCGTATCGTACACAATCGTAAACCTGCCGCCCGCCCAATCAGACAATCCTTCAGCCCGCAGAGCCGTCGTCACGCTTTCTCCAGGTTTGCCTGCAATATCATCCAGGCGGAGTGTGACGCTGCCGCTGTTTTGCTGGGTTCTGGCGGCGGGCAACGAAGGCCACTGGCCATGAACAGCCCGATAGAAGATCATGGTGGCATCCCCGACATCAATACGGCCGTTGCCATTCACATCACCGGCCCGTAGCTGATCGGCCGTGGCCGTGAGCCGGTTCACGGCAATGCGCAAAGCAATGTAGGCATCGACCGTTTCCACCACGCCATTGCCGTTTAAGTCACCCAGGACAAAGCTGCCATCCACAACCAGTGAGCCATCTTCCAGATTGAGCGGAATCGGGTTGCTTAGATCGTCTGGTGCGTAAATGGTAGAGCCACCCAGGCCGCTTATGAAGTCCCGCAGATCAAGCATCGAGGTGTCTCCGGGGTTGCCCAGCACGCGGAACTCCAGCCAGAACAGCGAGCCATCGCCAAACAGGGTGGGCGGATTCGTGGAGAGTGCGCCGATTTGCGCTCTGGCAAAGTCTGGCTTCCCATCCACAGCAGCAATGGCGTATGACCAAATGTAGCCATCGGTGAGCGGCGTCGCCGTGACCCCAAGCGGTTCCAGGACGGTGGCATCAAACTCCACCCAGATGTCTGCGGCGGCCATTTGCAGCCCCTCGGCGTTGCGAATGTTCACTGGCACAATGACCGTACCGCCGGGCATTGCCGAGACTTCTGGAATCCACAGCGTCGTTTCGCCATAGACGGCACACGCCATGTTAGACACAGCCAGGGTGCTACCATCCGCTTTTAATCCTTCTACCTGGAAGCAAACGGTTTCGCCGGGGGTAAGCGTATCGTCCTCATAAAAGTAGGTGGTTCTATTTACTGTGGCGATAGGCGTCCAGGTGCTGCTGTCCACGCCGTTGTCTCCCAGCAACAGGCGATAGTTGGCTAAATTGGGCAGATTGGCCACGTTCCACTTGAGCATGATGGTGGCATAGCCGCCTTCGGCATCAAGCTGAATGGTTTCAGGAGCGGCAATGGTGAGCGTTACCGGAATCAGTTGCGAACCGTTGACTGCATTAGCAGACGAGACCGTAATTAAACCTGTGTAGGTCCCTGGGGCCAGCGTGGCGGGATCAATGGTGAGCTGAACTGTGGCGGGTGCCGTGCCGGAGTTCGCGGAAAGCGTCAGCCAGGATGCGTTGGCAACGGTCGTCCAGCTCAAGCTGCCCGTTCCTGTGTTCATAATGTCGAGTGATCGCGTAAACGCGGGATCGCCCACCAGGGCAGACAGGCTTAAACTGCTGGGTGAAACTGCCAAGACAGGGGAGGTGGCGGGCCAGGCAGCCGTAGTGGTGGCAACGGCCGTTGCCACCGCCCCTTGCGTGCTGCTGACCTGAATTTCGGTTGTTAGCTGCCCAGTGAAACTGTCCACCACGTTGACCGTGAAGGAACGCTGCCAAACGTCGGCAGGGGCGTCAAGGTCTGCTGTCCAACTTGTGGGGCCACTGTACGTTGCCTGGGGTGGCAAAATGGCCTGAACGGTTGCGTTTAACGGAAGGCTGCCCGTGTTGGTGACCCACATGGTGTATTGTAGCGGCTCGCCCGGTGTGACAGGGTCTGGCCAGGCCACAACGGCCACTTCAACCAGCGGGCCAACGGCAAACTCATTGGCCCCCATATCAACCGTGCCGTTGATGATTCGGGCATTGCCCTCAAGATCACTTTCTGGCAATCCGGCGACGCTGTTATCACCTGCGTCAATGGCTGGTGAGAGATAGCTGAGCCGGTAATCATCACTGGCAGCGGCTATAAATTGCGGATTGGCAGAGACGTTGCTGTTGAGACCGCCATATTCGCCATCGCCAATGGTAGAATAGTTGACATAACTAACTGAAACATTCAGGTCGTCATTATGTCCCCAAATGATGCTGTTGTAAATGGTGGGACGGCCGTTTCTAACACCGTAAGCCCCATTATCGGCAATGGTGTTGTTGATGAGCGTCGGCTGGTCGAACCGTTCCGACGTGTTGGTGATGAACTGTGCGCCACCGCTGCCGTTATGCACAATGAGGTTATTGAGCAAGGTTGGCCGCGTGGTGGCATCGACCGAAATTTGAATGTAGGTGCCGCTGTGCGAGCGGTCGAAGCCCCAATCGCTGTTGTAGGCAATGAAGTTGTGAGAGATGGTCGAGTTGCAGCGTCCAGCATAATACGTCTGGCACAAAATGCCATCCCCGGCGTTATAGATGATCTCGTTATAGCTAATCTCTGGTGAGCAGCGGGAAAGCCCGCCGCTGCTGCCGCTGCCCTGCGCATAGCAGCGAATGCCAGCTTGCCCGTTGTAGGCAATGCGGTTGTGGCTAATGATTGGGTTAAACGTTGTGCCATTGTAGCCAGCCACGATGTTAATGCCGTACAGCGCATTATTTTCTAGCCAGTTGTTGGTAATAATTGGGTAGGCTCGCTGCGAAGAAACGCCCTGGACAAAAATGCCCTGCTCGTTCTCCGTGAGCCAGTTGCCATCAATGGTGGGCGAGGGGTAGTTGGCCATGCTGCCATCGACGCGCACGCCGTGAACGCCATTGCTGATTTTGAAGCCGCGCAATACGGTTGTTTCGGTGTAAATTGAGGTATTGGGAAAGCGGAAAACGGCTTCTGTGTCAATCCCAGAAACGATAGTAGATTCCCGATTAGCTCCCAGCACGTTGACGCCGGGTTCCATAATGAGTGGGAATGCTTCCCCCAGAGCTTCATCATAGGTTCCAGATGCAACGTAAATTTGCACATCTGGCCCAGTTACCTGGCTAAGGGCGTAGGTGATGGTTTGCCAGGGGTTTGTCTGGCTGCCATCGCCACTGTTGCTGCCGCCTTCGCTGTCTACAAAGTAGGCGGTGGCCGTTGGCGGTTCCACCACGGTGATGTAGCCAATTTGGATGGCTTGGTCTGTGCCGTAGGCGTTGCTGGCGGTAAGGGTGACCGTATACGTGCCGGGTTCTGTGTAAAGATGGGTGTGGGCAACGGCCGTTTCCGTGCTGCTGATCCCGTCGCCATACTCCCACGTGTAGCTGTTGGCAAATTGCGATTCCTGCTGGAAAGTGACCAGCAGCGGCGCGGCCCCAATGCGTGGCAGAGCGGTGAAGCTGGCGATGGGTTCATCGTAAACTGTAATGTAGCTGGTTTTTACGGCCGTATCCGATGCAAAAGGATTGCTGGCAGTCAAAGTCACCGTGTAACTGCCGCCTTGCGTGTACAAATGCGTTGGCGTTGCCGCCGTTGAGCTGTTGCCATCCCCAAAATCCCAAAGGTAGCTGGTAGCTCCGCTAGACAGATTGGCAAAGCCAACCTCCAGCGGCGAGGCACCAAAATCAACAGTTGCTTCAAAGTCAGCAACGGGGATGTCATAAACCGTAATGAGATCGGTTTCCATGAGGCTACTGGAGGCATAGCTGTTGATGGCCGTCAGGCGCACGGTGTATGTGCCGGGGGCATCATATTGATGGATATGGCTGGCCGCATCGTTGCTACTGGTCGTGCCATCCCCATAATCCCAGAAGTAGCTGTCGGCAAAGGTAGACAGATTGGTAAAAGTGACCGTGAGGTTGGCCAGGCCAGCGGTGGGTTCTGCCGTAAAGGCGGGCACTGGCGGATTTTGCACCACAATCAGATTGTTGTGGGTAATCGACTGACTGCCGCCCGGGTTGCTGGCTTGCAGGGAGACAGTGTAGATGCCGGGTTGTGTGTAGATGTGCGTGGGCGAAACGGCCGTACTGCTACTGCCATCCCCAAAATCCCACACGTAGCTTTGACCATTAACCGATTCATTGGTGAAGGCGACGGTTAACGGGGCGGCTCCCTCTGTGGGCGTGGCCGTAAAGGCTGGCACCGGCAGCTCATAGACCGTGATGTAGCCTGAGCGCAGCTGCACGTCGCTGCCATACGCATTGGTTGCGGTAAGGCTGACCGAGTACGTGCCTGGTGTGGTATAGATGTGGGTGTGGGTAACGGCCGTTGTCGTACTCGTCGTGCCATCTCCATAATCCCACACGTAGCTGTCTGCTTCGGTGGAGATGTTGGTAAAAGTGACGGTTAGCGGCGTTATGCCAGCCTGCACATCGGCACTAAAATCCGCTTGCGGAGCCGTATTCACTACAATGTAAGCTGGGCGGCTCAAAACATCGCTGCCGCCAGCATTGCTGGCCGTCAAGGTCACCGTGTAAACGCCAGCCTGCAAATAAAGATGGGATGGATTGAGCGCGGTGCTTGTGCTGCCATCGCCAAAATCCCACAACGTTTCCGTTGCATTTAACGAATAATTGGTAAAGTTGACCAACAACGGCCCGGTGCCGGAGGTGGGTGAGGCCAGGAAGCTGGCAACGGGTTCTGCGTAAACGGTCACGTAGGCAGCTTGGGTAAATGTGTGGCTGCTGTGGGCGTTCATGGCCGTTAAGGTCACATCATACTGCCCTGGTTCTGTGTAAAGATGCGTATGCGTCGCTGATGTGGTTGTGCTAGTCGTGCCATCCCCATACTCCCACACATAGCTGTCGGCTTCTGAAGATAAATTGGTAAATGTGACTTCTAGTGGAGCGGTGCCAGTCTGTGGCGTGGCCGTAAAGTTTGCCACCGCCTGGGGATGAACCGTGATGTAGGCTACTTTTGTCACTGTGTCTGAGCTAACGGGGTTTGATGCCGTTAGGGTAACGGTGTAAACACCTGGCACGAAATAAAGATGAGTCGGCTCGAAGGTAGGGCTGGTGCCGCCGTTGCCATATTCCCATAAGTAGCTGTCGCTGTTTTGGGAGAGATTGGTGAAGTCAACAAATAAGGGGGCGACGCCTTCTAGTGGTGAAGCCGTGAAATCAGCAACGGCCGTTTCATACACGGTTACGTAGGCTGTTTTTGTGGTAGATTCGCTGCCGTAGCTGTTGGTGGCTGTCAGTACGACCGTGTAAGAACCAGGTGCGGTGTACGTGTGACTGTGGGTAGCGTCTGCGGTGGTGCTGGTGGTGCCGTCCCCGTAATCCCACACGTAGCTATCTGCAAATTGCGAAAGGTTCGTAAATTCCACGCTCAGGTTTGGCAACCCAGCCAGCGGCGTGGCTGCAAAGTCTGGTTCGGGCAGATCATAAACTAAAATGTAATCTGGTTTGGTGAGCGAATCTGTGCCGCCAGGGCCAGTGGCTTGCAAGGTGACGGTGTAGCTGCCGCTGGCTGCATATTCATGGTTGGGATGAACGGCCGTACTGCTGCTGCCATCCCCAAAATCCCAAAGATAGCTGTCGGCATCAACTGTGTTGTTGGTGAAGTTGGCGGTAAAGGGGCGTGCGCCCTGGGGCGTAACGGCCGTAAAGTCCACCGTGGGCAATGGGGCAGTGGTGAAACTAATCACCCCGCTGCTGGTCGTCGAAATGCCATCGGTTGCTGTCAGCTCCCAGTAATAGGTGGCATCTGGCTGAAGCGGCTGTTCAGGTGGCACATACGATGTGAACACATTGGTGGCTGCAATCAAGTTGAGCGGATCGTTGCCAAAAGCAACCGTAACCGTCAAGCCACTCGGATCATACCCATACAAAATGCTGTCCCCATCAATATCCTCCACGTCCCAGGTGAGCATCTGATCAATGGAAACATTGGTTGCATTGGCTGGCGGATTGAGATTATCTAGCGTGGGTGCTGTGTTGGGAAATGTGCTATTTTCCACCTGGAGCGTATCCAAATTAAACACGGCGTTGGCAATGCCCTGACCAAATTCGGCATTGTCTGGCCCTTCGCCACCCACAACAGTGTTGCCTTCAAACCGGCTATTGGTAATTTGCACGGTGCCGCTGTAGTTGAACACGCCACCGCCCAAAGCGGCACCGCCACCACCTGCGCCGCCTAAGCCAAAGCCGCCATTGCCGCCTGTACCACCGCCAAAGGCAGACACGCCACCCACACCATTTGGATTTTGGCCACCACCGCCACCGCCGCCAAAGTTGCCATCACGGCCGTTTACATGACCATAATCACCCCCCTGGCCGCCGCCGCCCAGGCCGTTTCGTTCGCCACCGCCCCAGGCACCGCTGCAGCCGCTGCTGCCGCCGTTGCCGCGTGGGCCACCGCGGCAACCGCGGCCACCCGTTACGCTGTTGTCGGTGAAATCGGAATTTACCAAATGCACAGTGCCGCCGTCGTTAAAGAGACCGCCACCAAAGGCACCACCGCCGCCACCGCCGCCCGTACCGTACCCGTGCGAGCCGCCATGCCCCCCGGTAGCGCTATTGTCCGTTATGGTGGTGTTGACAATGTACAGCGTACCATTGCCAGTATGGAAAATGCCGCCGCCCCCGCCAAAAAAGAGGGAGCCTGTGCTAGAGCAAAAAGTTTCGGGGTTGTCGCCCAAGACGGCATTGTCCCGAATAATGCTGTTTTCAATGCGAACTTCATCTGGGCTGCTGTTAAAAATGCCCCCGCCTCGGCCGTCGCTGACGCCTTCATACCCGTTGGTAATGGCTAAATCTGCTACAGTGACCGTGCCAGCAACGATGGTGAAGATACGGCCGTTGCCACCCCCATCCAAAGTGAGCAAAGTTGCATCTGGCCCCTGCACTATCATGTTTGAAGCAATGTCGGGCAATCTATCAGTGAGCAAAATGACGCCATTCAAGCCAGTCAGATCAATCAAATCATCGCCACTCCCAGCGATGCACTCACCGGGATTGCTACCAGATGCGGTATCCAGATTGGCGGCTGTAATTGCTTCACGCAGGGTGCATTGGCCATCATCGGCCACCACATCGGCCACGCTGTTTACCACAATATC
The DNA here is from genome assembly GCF_965223285.1 of Candidatus Leptofilum sp. Classification (GTDB taxonomy): domain Bacteria; phylum Chloroflexota; class Anaerolineae; order Promineifilales; family Promineifilaceae; genus Leptofilum. The sequence continues at coordinate 659,838 of NZ_OZ244997.1, forward strand.
GCCGGGTGCTGCGTGAAGTGTTTGCATACTCTGTAGGTTGAGCAGCAAAAAAGTAACTATGAAACTGCCAATAAGAATGGGGAACAAAACGAAGCGCGCTTTGGCTACGGAAAACATCGACTCCTCCAGATTGAAAATGTAACCCAGCCCAAGGGAAAAACAGTAATCTGCCGGTTACCGCTCGTTGCACGAAAAACGATGGTATCCGGTTAATTGAATGGCTCTAAAGTGGAATAAACTGCGACTGGGATTGTTAAGCAAATCACAAAAAGATAGTTATGGTTGCGAATCTGCATTGTTGTGATTTGACCAGGTAAAAGCGGGAAAACGGCTCAGTTTTTGAAAAACTTCTCGCTCCTACACGATGTCGGCAGGCTAACATGATTTGCTTACGAATGGACTTAAATTTATGTGACCGTCAGGCACTGATCTGTGAGAAAGTGGCTAATGCTTGTCTAGCCCCGCATCCCGCGCCTTGATGATGGCTTGGGCGCGGTCGGTGACCTGTAATTTGCTAAAAATGTTGGAGATGTGGTTGCTCACGGTTTTACTGCTGATGTGCAGCCCAGCGGCGATGTCGCTGTTGCTGTGTCCTTGGGCAATCAGGGTGAGCAATTCACGCTCGCGGTCGGTGAGTTCGGGGAAGGGCGTTACGGCCGTTTCCCCACCCCCACGCTGAAAAAAGGTTGTAATGCGGTTGGCGATTTTGGCTCCGAACAGTGCTTGCCCTTCGGCAACGGCCGTTACCGATTGCAGCACCTGCGCCTTATCTGCCCCCTTCAAAATGTAGCCTCGCGCTCCAGCCCGCATCGCGGCAAAAAGCGAATCGTCATCTTCCAGCATCGTCAGCATGATAATGCCGATGTGTGGCTGGTCGGCCAAAATGCGGCGGGTGGCTTCGATCCCGTTCATGTCGGGCATTTGAATATCCATCAGGATGACGTCTGGTGTGGTTGTTTGGGCTTGGTCAATTGCCTCTTGGCCGGTTCCCGCTTCACCGACAACGGCCGTTTCCGCCGCCGCGTTCAACAAAGCTGCCAATCCTTCACGGAACAGCTTATGGTCGTCCACAATCAAAATACGAATCGGTTCCATCATGCTTTCTCTCAGCACAGCAGTTGCTGGATGGCGGCGACAGCGGTTGCCAGACCGTCTTCCTGCCTAATTTTTTCACCAAGTGCGGCGGCTTTTTGGCGCATGGATTGGTCGGAAACGGCCGTGGTCATTGCCACCGCCAGTTTTTCAGCCGTGAGCTTTTTTTGCGGAATGGGGGCAGGCCCCACGCCAAGCACCTGAATACGTTCTCCCCAGTAAAATTGGTCAAACAAAAACGGGGTCAAAATGTTGGGGATACCCGCCCAAAAGCCAAAGCCTGTGGTGCCGGAACCACCGTGGTGTACCACCGCCGCCAATCGCGGAAAGAGCCAGCGGTATGGGGCGTAATCCAGGGCAAACACGGTGGGCGGCAGGTCTTGCTGCCCTAGCCCGGCCCAGCCGCTTTGCAGGATGAGCCGCTGGTTTGTGAGCTGTGCTGCTTGCAAAACCAGTGCCGTCAGCCGCTGCGGATTGCGCACGGCCATGCTCCCAAAGCTAACGAGAATGGGTGGCGGGCCATCTTCCAAAAACCGCACCAATCCGTTGGGCGGGGTCCAATCTGGCTCGTCTGGCAGCCAGTAGCCGGTGAACTGGATTGTGGATTCCCAGTCAGATGGGCGTGGCACAATGTGAGGGCTGAAACCGAGCAGGGTCGGTGTGTGGCCAAGCTGGGAGAAAGCGCCGAGGAACGGCCGTTTACCCAACCCCAAGACCTCCTGCCGCCACCGATTGACTGATTGCCGGAAACCGGACCAGACAAGCTGCTCCGCCAGCAGGTAGGTGAGTGCGTTGTAGCCTGGCAAAAAAGCGGGCCAGCCGGGAAAAGCGACCATCGGAAACAACCGGGTGCGCAGCATAGGAATGACGGCGACATTAATCAGGGGGATTTGCAGCCTCTCGGCGAGGGAACGGCCGTACAAGCTGGCAGGAAGCTGATTCAATATCCCATCAGTCTGCCAGATGTTGGGCTTTGAGAGCAGATCGGTGAGGCCGTCAGCCACCTGCCAAAATGTTTGTCGCAGGGCCCGGTACTGCTTCAAAATATTCTGCCCCGATTCCAAAAGTGCCAGCCCACCGCTGCTGGCCAACAGCACCTCGGCATTTCCCGGCACAGGAGCAAAATCGAGGCCAAACTGGTTCACCAGCGGCCCGAAATTTGCAAAGGTGATGAGCCGCACGCGGAAGCCTGCCTGCTGCAAAGCTGCGCCCAAAACTACGTTGGGGAACACGTCGCCGTGCGAGCCGAGGGCCAAGATAGTGAGATGTTTTGGTACAGGCAAATCCTCTCGCAGGGCCTGCTTAAAGTCCAGAACGGTGGTGGGCGTTATTTTCATGGGCTGGCTGCCTTATTGGGTTGGGAGAGCGGTAGGACGGCCGTAACTTGCATCCCGTGCGCCAAATTCACAATCGTCAACTGCCCACCTAGCTCTTCCGCTCGTTCGCGCATGGATTGCTGCCCAATCCCTGTTGCCGGGACCGTAGCTAAGCCAATGCCGTTATCCGTAACGATCAATTGCAGCATCCGCGTGGGTGCTTCAACAATTTTTAGCGAAAGGTCACAGCGTGTTGCATTGGCATGGCGCACCACATTATTGATCGCTTCCAATGCTATGCGATACGCTGCCACCTCAACTGCTGCCGATAGAGGTGGCAGTTGAGGTGGTTTGGCCGTGAGTGTAAAGGTGGGAAGCGATCCACTGCTCAGTTGTCCAAAATGTGCCTGTAACGCGCCAAGCAAACCAAGTTCATCCAGCGACGGCGGGCGCAGTTGGTACACCAGTTGGCGAATGTTGGCGACGGTCGCTTGATTTTGCATCTTGAGCGATTGTAGCAGTTTGGCTGCGGCTGCTGGGTCTGTTTCAAGCAGGTCAATGGCAGCATCAAGGGCGAACGTTTGGCTGGCGAGCGTCGGGCCAAGCTCGTCGTGCAGGTCGCGGCGAATGCGGCGGCGTTCTTCCTCACGGGTGAGCACGAGCTTTTCGCGGGCGCGTTGCAGGGCGGTGGTGAGCCGTACCGAGTACGCCGCCGCGCCTGTTTGCCCAGCGATGTCCGTCAAAAGCTGCCGCTCTCGCTGGCTAAACGGTTCGCCAGGCGAACGGGGCGAGACGACGAGATAGCCGACGGTTTCATTTTGGTAGCGCAGGGGAAATTCGGCCGTTTCGGCTACCGCTTTGCCCGTAGATGCGCTGGGTAGCCGACCTTGTTCGCTGTCTAGTTCGATGGCGACGTAAGGCAATTTGAGCGTTGTAGCAATCGTGCCCACGACCGATTCCAGCATCGTTTTTGGGGTGGCATTGGTTTGGAGTTGATTGCCGAGCTTAGATAAAACGCGATAGGGATCGTCTCGCTCGCCAAACATCAACCGATTGGCGGCGTGTTGCAGTCGTTCACGCACGGGCTGGAAGAGGACGGCAATCAGCCCTGTGGCCAGCAGGGCAAAGAAAACGTTGCCTTGCGCTTGAAACAAGGTGCCGAGTGCCCCCACTACCAGCACATAGACCGCCACAATCCCCAGCGAGAGACCGCCGTAGACCAGGGTGCGGTTGATAATCACGTCAATCTCCCACAGCCGGTAGCGCAGCAGGGCAAAGCCGATGGTCAGCGGGATAAGGATGGAGGCCATGCCCAGCAGCACCATAGCCAAACCTAGATATACGGCCGTTTGCATCAAGCTAAACCCCATTAGTACAACGATACCAAACAGCCCCAGATTAGCAGCCACAAAGCCTGCAATCACCCACTTCGTCTGCTGCTTTTCTTCCGGCGTGGCAACGCGGCGATAGCGCAGCAGTTGGAAAGCGATCCCCAGAAACACCATGCTGGCAAAAAGCAGCGGTGACCAAATTGTGGTGGCGCGGTGCAGATTAAGCTGCGGGAACGGCAGCCAGAGCAATGTGTAGCCCAGCCAGGTGACGGCCACAGTGCGCGACAAATGGGGGTAAAAACGGCCGTTTGGAAAAAGACACAAAAAGAGAAACGCACTACCAAACAGGCTGGCCTGAAAGAGTGATGTCGGTAGATGCCACGCTGGGTTGAGCAAGGGCAAAAAGAAGATGGTAGGCGTAAAGCCCAGCCCAATTGAAATTAGCATCCACGAGGCCAAAATGCCCATGACGCTGCCCGATTTGCGCCAAAATAGGAAGAGGCCGACGACGACAAAAACGGCCGCTTGCATGTAAGCTGGGATGAGAATGTATCCGTAAAGGCCGCGGTTTTGCACAAAGCTGTTGTGGGTGAGGCCACCCGCCAGCAAAGGAATCGCATCCGCTGGTAGGGCGGGCGGCTGCCAAAAGCTATGCTGTATTTGCGCTGTAAGTCCAGCCCCAAAGAGAACAAGCGCAAGCAGCGTGTTGATGCCCCAGGCAACATGCAGCAGGTTGGCACGCACATTGTGCTGTTTGACGCTAGCCAGATTCGTTTGCGAAGGAGACGGAAATAGCCGATTGACCCAGCCTTGCAGCCATTGGTGAAACGGCCGTATACCCAGAAGCACCAGGGCTGTAGCTACCACAAAGGCGGCTAGACGGCTTTGCGCCCCACTGGCCAAAGCACCGACGCCGCTGACTAGCAGAATGTAAACGGCCGTGATCAACCCCGTCAGGCCACCGTACACCAGCGTCCGGTTGAGTAAAATATCGACATCCCACAGCCGGAAGCGCAAGAGTGACAGGGTGATTGCCGCAGGCAGTGCCAACGCCAACAACAGATAGGGACCGCCTAAGATAAGCGTAAAGCGCACGCGATTTACGGCCGAATTGTTGATATTGGGGTTGCTTATCAGTAGGACGACAACAACAATGGTGAATAAGACCAAAACGGCGAAGCCAAGCAGTACCCATTTCATCTGCTGTTTTTCTAACACGCTGGCGTGACGGCGATAGCGGATCACTTGACCCCAAATGGCGACAGAATACCAGCCCACGCCAGTCAGTAGCCAGATGGCGTCTTGCCAGGTGCGCGTGTTGGGCAACACGGCCGTATCCGCTAGCATCAGCGGCTGGGTGAGCAAGATACCCAAGGCGAAAATGCCCCACAGAATTAACAGCCAGCGCGTCCATTTGGGTTGAAAACGGCCGTTGGGATAGAGGCAAAAAATCGCCATCAAGATAGTTTGAATCATAACCCGCAGTGTGGAAACTGGCGCAGCCCACTGCGGATTGGCAAAATGCAGCCCATCAATGAGCGGCGGAACCAAGCCCAATAGCGTCAGGCTAAGTGCGACGAGCATAGGGAACCAGTCGTTGGCGCGTTTCCAAACGATCAGCCCAGCCACCAACAGCGAACCTGCAACCACCACCAGCTCCAAACTCACAAAGTAAGCGGCAAAAAAGTCGAGCGATAGCCCTAACGTCGCTAACCCAGTGCCGAAATTGTAAACGTCGCTTTGCAACATGCGGTAGCGCAGTGGCGTGGCCACGACGACCAATGTGACAACGGCCGTTGCTACCACAAACCAAATTGTGCGGTAAACGGCCGTTTGCTGCCGAAGATTGATAGTTGGGGATAGTCGTGCTGGCGGTTCCATACTTTCTTTTTGGGCAGGAAAATCAGTTTGCCATTCCGTGATTTATTGTGTTCAAAGCCTCAGGCAAAATAAAGAGGTGCAGATCTACAAAAGGTTTTTGCATTCCAAATCATCAAACGCCGTTAGGGTGTGCTGAATCATTCCCCAGCGGAACCAGTTCCAATCGGGATCGCCACCGTCGCACATATACTCAACCGCCACTGGCACGGTTAGCGCCACGCACAGCCGATAATCTTCGTACAGTTGTTCCCAGCTATAGCCAGACACACCACGTTCGATGAGCGTTTTGTGGTAATGGCGCAAGACAGGCATCTCCAGCTCTCGGCGGCGGTCAATGTCCCAATGCAGCGCAATTAAATAGGCCAAATCGTATGCGCCCAGCCAGGTGGTTAAGCTCCAATCAAATGGTTGTTGATCAATGAGGTAAAGCGGCCCCTTCGACGCACTCAGGGCAGGCTGTTCGCCCACCTTTGGCACTAAAATGTTGCCTTCGTTGGGGTCGCCGTGGATGAGAGTGAAGTCTGTTAGGTCTTGGGCGCGGCTGGCGAGGCGAGCGGGCAGTTTGGCGAAAATTCGGTGAATTAAGGCGGCCCAGTGCGGTTTATATTTTTCACCAAACGTCTCATAGGCGTGGGCAATGCCATCTTCCCCGGCGATGACAAATTCTTTCAGGTGGATGGCATCGTGAAAAGACGCGCCAATTTGTCTGAGACGTGCCTCCCCCCACCAGTGTGCGTGCAGGATGGCAGTTGCCTCGGCGTAGGCTTGCCCGTGCGCCAAATTTGGCTTCAAGCCGTAGGCAGCTTCATGCGTTTCAGACATGTCTGCCAGCAGCAGGTGGTAGCGGTGTTGGGTGGCATCATACGCGCCATCATAGCAACGCACGAGAGGTGCGTCGGGCAAATCAACGTAGTCGCGCATGTAGTAAGTCACTTCGGACGGTAAGAAAAATTCGCCATCGCCTAAATCGGTGTTCACCATTTTGAGGAAGAGGCGCGTGGGGCGTTCGCCCTGCGCATTATCGCTATAGCTCAGGGTCAGCCGTGCGTTTTGAGACCAGTTGCCTGCACCGCCGTCTGATTCAACAGTGGCAACCTGACCCTGGTCTAAAGCGCCAGATTGGGTAAGAACGGCCGTTAACCATTCAACCGATACCTGCTCTAAATCTGTAATCACAGTGGACATGCCCCTATCATACCATGTTCAGCCGCTGTATTTTGGATAGCTGGCCTTGTACCCCACCAAACGGCCGATTGCGCCCAGAACGGCCGTAAACCCCTTTGTCAGCCACACTGGCACGCCAGGAAAATAGCTGTCGGCCAGTGGCGCAACCACCGCCAGTTGCAGCAGGTTGGGCAAACCATTGCGCCCCACTTTGCCATCTTCAGCTAAGCCAAAAACTGTCTCCCAATACGTTTGTAGCTGCCCCGGTGGGCGCACATCGGTGATAAAGCGCAGTTCGCCATTTCCCGCGTTCCAGAAGGTGTGCGGCGTGCCGGGCGGGATATGCACTTGCTCACCCACGCCCAGCAGTCGCCGTTCCCCGTCCAAAATGACCCCAAGCTGACCCTGCACCACCTCAAACCGCTCGCTGCATTCCAAATGAATGTGCAGCGGAATGGCGGGTTCTGTTTCTGGCTGCAAGACACCATACTCAATTTGCAGCAGTTCACCCCCTGTTTCTGCGCCGGTTTGCAAAAAGGTGATGTGGTGTCCGATGGCTGGATTTTTGACTGTTTTGTTCATGATGCGTTCTCTTTAACGGCCGTTACCAAACTTTGCCCTGCCCATTTAGGCGTTGTGAAAAATCGGGGGCTGCCAAAGCCACTCTTGTTTAATATCTGTCGTATCTCGTCTTTAGAATAGATACGGCCGTCGGCAAACAAATAATACATTAGGCTAATGAGCCGCAGCAGCCCACTGATGGCAGAGCCAAACTGCTTCGCCTCTAGCTGGTCAAAAATAGCCACCTGTCCCCCCTGCTTTAGCGCGGCGTGGGCCTTGCGCAGCAACTCAATATTTGTCTCACTATCAAAATGATGAATAAAGTTGAAGAGCAAAATCAGGTCGTATTCCTGCCCCCAATCCACCTGCCAAATGTCTGCGGATTGGAGTTTGATACGGCCGTTTAACCCCACTGCGTCCACATGCTGCCTGGCCGTTTCCAGGGCAATGGCACTGTCAAAAATGGTGGCTTGCAGGTTTGGGTGGGCGCGGCATAAGTGGATGGTGTAGGCACCATGCCCCCCGCCGACGTCCAGCAGCCGCGTCGGCCCAGACGGTAGCTGAACCCGCTTGGCAATCTCTGGGCCATTTAGGTTGGCGTTGCCAAACATCATTTGCTGATGGGCGTGGCTGAGGCCGGGCTGGGTTTCCGTGTATTCGTAAAAGTTGTACGGCCGTTCCCCACTTTGAATCACTGCCGGAGCATGGGGCCACAGGTCTCGTAAAAAGGCATCCCAGCAGGTGATGGCATTGTTTAGATCGAGCATCGTGCCGTCGGTGAACCATTTTTCGGTCATGGCGGTATTGTGGTAACGGCCGTTCTTTTCCACAACATAGCCAATGCCCACCAACGCTTTCAGTAAATGATCGAGACCACGTTCCTGACAGCCTAGCCTTTGTGCCAGCTCAGTGAGGGAGGACGGCCGTTTTTGTAGCGTCTCGAAAAGGTTCAGGTGAACGGCCGTACTCAATGCCTGATACCCTAACGCTCCGGCCAGGTCCAGCATTGGGGTTGGGGCGGCGTTAAGTTTGTAAAAGGCAAATCGCTCAAGTAAATTTGGTTGGATTGGCATTCATGTCTCCGGTCAGATTGGTTAAGTTTCAGGCACTTTACACCGAAATTGCCCCCAGCGTCATGGGGGCCTGCCCCTATTTTTAACGGGAAATCAGTGGCTTTGAGCATCAGGACATGATCATTCTTTGGTAGGCTGTCGCTGGCATTTGCTGCCATTCAGCGATAAAGTACAGGGGAATTTTGGCAATACGGGAATATTGATAGAGATTTTTGGAGAAGTAAGAACGTGACCAATAGTGCCATTGTCACTCAGGAATTGACCAAGCGATACAGCGATGAAGTTTTAGCACTCGCTGGCGTTGATCTGGCGGTGCAGGCCAACACGATTTACGCGCTGCTGGGGCCAAACGGTGCGGGCAAAACCACGACCATTTCTATTCTTACCACCTTGGCCCAGCCCACCGCAGGCACGGCGCTGGTGGCTGGTTTCGATGTGGTGCAGCAGCCTGCGGAGGTGCGCCGCCGCATTGGGGTCACCTTTCAGGAGACAGTGCTGGATGTGGATTTGACTGGGCGGCAGGCTTTGTGGTTCCACGGCCGTTTATACGGCCTCAGCAAAGCCAAATGCAATCAAAAAATTGAGGAGCTGCTGACGCTGGTAGAGCTGGAATCAGCGGCCGATCGGCGCGTGGGTACGTATTCTGGCGGCATGAAGCGGCGGCTGGAGCTGGCGCGCGGTCTCATGACCGAGCCAGAGATTCTTTTCCTCGACGAGCCGACGTTGGGGCTGGATCCGCAAAATCGGGCAGGTATTTGGCATTACATTCGTGATCTCAAAGAGCAGCGGGGCATGACCTTGTTGATGACTACCCATTACATGGACGAGGCAGAGCAGTTGGCAGATTGTGTGGGGATTATTGATAACGGCCGTATCGTCACCGAAGGCACGCCGCAGCAGTTGGTTGAGCAAATGGGAGCCGATGTCTTGCGTTTTCATGGACACGGGCCAGAAGCTGAATTCTTAACACGCATAAACAGTCTGTCTTTTGTAGAAAATGCTGTGCGAACCAATGGGCAACTGCACATCGGCGTGGATTCTGGCAACAAGCGGCTGGTTGAACTGGTGCAAATTGCTGGCGCAACAGGTTTTGTCATCGAAGATATTGCCATCACCAAACCATCACTCGGCGACGTTTTCTTGCAGGTCACTGGCCGTCAGTTCCGCGACGAATAAAGCTGACATAATAACAGTGCCTTGGCGCATAAAGTCTGAACAGGTTTGCTTTGAATTTGTCATTCTGAATGAAGCGCAGCGCAATGAAGAATCCCATTCAACTTGGTTGGGATGCTTCACTTTGTTCAGCATGACAAAGTGAACGTAGGGCAGTCAATATGAACGCATCACTAACCCTTTGGCAAAAATATATGCAAAAATCGCTGGTCCACAAGGAGGAAATCTTTGGATTTCTTATTCAGCCAATTTTGTGGGTGGTGCTGTTTGGCGTGGGCATGCGCAGTTTGTTCAGCGAAATGTTGCCCGGTGAAGGCAGCGACTACATCACCTTCATGCTACCCGGCATTATTGCCCTCACCGCTATCGACGGCTCGATCGGTGGCGGCTCTACCTGGCTAAATGAGCGGCTGCGGGGCATGGTGAAGGAGTATCTGGTTGCGCCAATTCCCCGCCTGAGCATCCTGATGGGCAACGCGCTGGCTATTATCACCCGCTCGGTTGCCCAAGCCTTGCTGATTTTGCTGGTGGGCATTTTGATGGGGGTCGAACTTAGCAGCAATCTGCTGCATTGGCTGATGGGGCTGATTTTTATTTTTGGGTATGGTTTGGGATTTTCTGGCATTGCCCTGGCGTTGGCTTCTAGCACCAGCAGCATGGGCGCGTATCACAGCCTCATCTTCATCCTAAATTTACCCATGCTGTTTTTGAGTAACGCACTTTATCCGTTGTTCGCCTTGCCTGCCTGGATGCGCGTAGCGGCATTGATAAACCCGACAACCTACATTATTTCGGGATTGCGGCAGTCGTTGTTGCAGGCGGACTCACCGCTGGGGCAGACGGAGTTTTTGCCCTTGTGGCTTTGTTTTGTGGTGATAGCTGCCTTTGCCGCGCTGGGGATGGGGCTGGCACTGCGCGCGTTCCAACGTACGGTGCGTTAACTCCTTACCGATACCCTTGAATAATTTGCTGCTAGAATTTGCCAACCAAGATTACCCATGACCGTTAGCCAGGGAGAAATCAACATGAAAACTTTACTCATTTTGCGCCACGCCAAATCAGATTGGGGCAACAGCCAGCTTTCTGATCATGACCGTCCGCTGAACCATCGCGGTAAATACGACGCACCGCGCATGGGTGCCTGGATTAAGCTGCAAAAGATGGTGCCAGACCTTATCATTAGCTCCACGGCAGAGCGGGCCTTAACGACGGCCGAGATGGTGGCCTTGGCAGCAGATTTTGAAGGTGAATTGCGGACGGAGCGCAAATTTTATCTGGCAGGGCCGCCGACCTATGTTGAAATTCTCAATGAGCTGTCAGACAGATACGAACGGGTAATGGTGGTGGGGCACAATCCGGGGATGGAAGAGCTGGTGTCGCTCCTGACAGACTCGGACCGTCGGATGACGACGGCCAACGTAGCGGTGGTGGAACTGCCTATTGATTCCTGGGGCGAGCTAACGATTTTTGCAGACGGTCGTCTCCTGCACCACTGGCGGCCAAAAGAATTGCCGACTTAGATTCAGTAACTGAATGCTGCTTACCAATTACTGGTAATTCCGGCGGGTGGGGAGCTTGGGTTTGCGGGAAACGGCCGTTCCATTGCCTCTGGTGGCGTGCAGGCGGCTTAAACTCTTATGCTGGGCAACCCATAAGCCTACCAACCCAATTTTTAGCTCATACAGGGTGTTGGCGCCATCATTTAGCTCCCGCATAATTTCGCGCTCAACCAAACGATGCAAAGCGGCCGTAATTTCCGTTGGGGGGAGCCGTATGCCAAATGGTTCCAAGAAATCCACGATGTCGCTGGGGTGTAAGGCGGTATCGTCGTTGCTCATGTGGGCAACGGCCGTAAGCACCACCCGCTCTGCCTCGCTAGATCGCTGCCACAAGTAAGCAAAATGCACCTCGCCCAGGCTCAACATCTCTGCCAGAGCTGCATTGACGTCTGAAATAGTGACATAGCCAGTGCGCTCACGGTTGGCCCGCTGCACCAGCGTATAACAAACAAGCTGCACAAAGTAAGGCTGCCCGGCCGTCACCCGGAAAATCTTGTCAATTGCCAAATCATCGTAAATGAGATCGGGCGCAACCGGTTCTGTAATGAGCCGAACGGCCGCTTCCTCCGACAAAAACGTAATCCGTTCATACAAGGCAATGTTGAACAGCACCGACCAGTAATCAGCACTCATCTCCTCCAGTCGGCGCGTACCTACAAAAATAAAACTTAAGCCCTCGCTGTGCTGCATCAAATGGCGCATAAAGCTGAAAAATGTGGGAGGCAAAATGCCATCTTCCACCAAATTTTCAAACGCTTCAAACTCATCAAATACCAGCAGCAGCGTGGTGTCTGGCGGCAGCAGTGATTTTACGTTGGGGATGAAGCGACGTTGAAATTCACCAGTGGGGTCCGTTTGCCACACCTCTGGCGATGGCACCTCAATTTCAATGTCGCGCAGGGCCAGCGCATCGGAGATGAGCCAGGCCATGTCGTGGAACAAGGCTCCCATGCCGGGGCTAACGCCGAGCGATTGGCAATCAATGTAGACTGGCAGCAAATCATCAGGCAAATGCTGCCCCAGCCGCAGCAAGGTGGAGGTTTTACCGGTGCGTCGCTGGCCAATCAGGATGAGCACATTGCGCTGCGACCATTTTCCGGCGTTATCGGCAATGAAGCTGAACAATCGCTCTTGGCCAAAAAAGAGCGGGCTGTTGCTGCGCAGCGGCGTGCCAGGCAGGTATGGGTTAAAGATTGGGTTGAAATCGCGGGTTGGCTGCAGCAGATGAACCATATCGCCAAAGGCAATTTCCCGGTTGCGCTGGGTGCGGTCTTTGTAAGAAACGGTCAGGCCCAGGCGGAAGCGATCGGACACTTGCGGCTCTAGCTGGAAGGTAACGGCACGACTGCGCCCTGGGGGCAGCAAAGGGATATATTGCGGGCCGCTTTGCACCACGTAACCTGGGTCTTCATTGAGCATGGCAATCACGTTTTCGGCGGAGGAACGGCCGTTATTCGTCAACAATAGCGTCACGCTCGTCTGTTCACTCGAGACAATCCGCTTTGTTTTGAGCTGCACTACCAGGTTGGCTTGCCCCCGCAGCTCTTCGTTAGCGGCTGTGACCACGCCAATCCAGCGGCGCACAATGGCGGCTACCAACGTCTTTTCTACCCGCATGGAAAAGGCTGGAAGCGTCTGTTGCAACTCACTCAGCAAAAAGCTGGCTTCATTAAGGTAAACCAGCCGGTCATCGGGCAAATCGACCCGCTCGCTGTCCCGCAAATTGGTCATGATGGGCAGCAGAGCATCCAGCGTGGGTGGCCATTTATCCTGCCGCTCCAAATAATCCAGCAAATGCACCAATTGGGGGCGCAGAAGCGAAATTTCGGTGATGGTGGGGGCTTCCAGCAACGCTTGGCCCGTGCTAAAAAGGCGTTGCCATCGTTCCAACTGCTGCCAGATAGGACGTTTTTCAGCTGCTTCTTTTAACGCGCCCTGAATAATTGTTAGCCCCACGTGCGGGCGATCTGCCAGCAAAAAGAGCCCATCCGCCAGGCTGCTTACTAGCGAGTCACCTCGCTGGCGGGCACGGCTAGCCAGGTAAATTAGAAAATCGGGCGAGGCGTTGGAGAGATTGTAACGGCTCTCTAGCAGGGGCAGGGTGGCTACTGGCTGGGTGATGAGCTGGTGGTAAAAGCGGCGGGCGCGGCTGGCGGGCAGTTGGCTTTGTCGGACCAATAAGAAAAGGCTTACGGCCGTAACCAAACCAAGAATGGTCAGCGTGGCGGTTGTGGGTGGGAGCAGGCTGCTGCTGGGGGTAACCACCGGACTGGTAAGCGGGGCCAATTCGCCCTGGTATGCCCCATCATCGTAGGAGAAGCGATAGGTGACAAACCCCTCATTTGCAGGCAATTCAGAGACCGTCCAGAAAGTCCGGTCATTGCCATTGGCAATAATTTCTGTCCCCTGACTTTCCCAAACGCCCGTTGCCGGATTTAAGATTTCCAGCCGAATGGTTACCGCATCCCTATCCACATCTGTCACGGAAATGCTAAAGTTGTATTGGCCCTCTACCTGGGGGGCGGTAAGCAGCGGCGGATGATTTTCCTGGGCGCGAAAGAGTTGGATCAGCCCATTTTCTGAAACAGCCAGCAAATCGGCAGGAATCTGTCCATCGCGACGAATCACCAACAAATCAAACACGCCGCTGGCCAGCGGAATTTCATCAATCAGCTCGGTCTGATTTGAATAAAGGTAGATGTGTCCTTCGCTGCCTTCACTGTTGCCCACCACAAACTCTGGCTGGGCATCCCCCGTGAGATCGCCCCAGTAGAGGCTGGTGATGTTGTTGAGGCCAATGAGCCGCCACACTTGCGCGGGTTCGCTATCCTGCACCCGCAGGCGGCTAAGCACCGCCTGGTCGGTAGCAATGAGAAATGATTCAGAGGGTCCGGCTTCAAATGTTTCTTCGATGGCATCGTTGGCAGGAATGCTGATAATGGGGTTTCCTTCTAGCTGCACGGGCCAGTCGGGCATTCGTATACCCCGCCAGGTTAAGCCAGAGACGGTGCCGTCTGCAAACACGAGCAGCCGCGTGGCCAGTTCCTGCCCCGGCTGGTTCAAGCGGTAGATGTCGCTGATGGGGCTGGCATAGGTGGCAATAACCGGTGCCGGGAAGGGGCCACGAATTTCAACAGCATAAAGCTCATTTTCGGCCGCGGCGATGATCAACGGCTCTTGGGTAACTAAGTTGTCGGTAAGCAACATATGGTTGATGGGCTTGCCGGGTTGCCCTTCGGCAACGGTGCGCTCACGCCAAAGCTCTGCGCCAGCAGTAGAAAAGGCCACAATTTGCCCGTCGTGCGTGCCTACAATAATTTCTGGATCGCTTCGATTATTGACGTTTTGCAACAGCAGGCTGGTGATGTTGGTGGCCAGAGGAGCTTCCCATACTTGCTCGCCATTGATGTCGCGCACGTCTACCCAGCCTTCAAATGTTCGCTCGTTGCTTGGCTCCTCCACAATGTTGTTGCGGATTACCACAATGTGCTGACCCTGGTTTGTTTCTAGCAGGGCCAGATGGGTGATGTTGCCGCCAGGCGAGACTTTCCAATCGACTTCATTTTGCTGGTTCAGGTAATGTAAACGGCCGTCTCGCGCCCCCACAACTAGCTCATCCTCACCATCTTGGTTAAAGTCCACTACGAGAACGTCGCCCGGTTCTGAGTCTAGCGAATAGCTCCACTCTGGGGCAATATCACTGGTGCCTACACCCAGCCCCAGCAGTTCAACCGTGGCAAAGTGAGCCAGAAGCAGTTCGTAACGGCCGTCCTGGTTAATGTCTAGTAGCCGGGTAAAGCCACTATCATCCACCGCTTCATAAGTGGCCAGCGTGCGGCTGGCAGGGTTTAGCAGCAGGACGTCATTGGCCCCTTCCGCCTCGGCAGGTGCCAATGTAACGGCCAGCAAGGGATCATTTTCACCGCTGTCTAGCTGGGCTGCCGTCAGAGAGACAACGGCCTGATCGGCTTCTGGTGCCAGGCGGCGGGTCCAGCGGCGGCTGCCGTTGGCGCGATAAGCCACCACCACGCCCACCTCGGTGCCCACCAGCAGCAGTGGCTCTCCGGCATATTCGCTTACAGTTAATGTTGTGATTGCTTTGTTGAGCGTGCGGGGCCACCAGGCCCGCTGCCGATCATAATTGATGAGATGGAGTTGCCCGCCTTCAGAACCAACGGCCAGCAGCGGCTCCCCATTTTCACCAAAAGGTACCACCGCCAGCGTGGAGATGCGGTCGGAGATGGGCTGCTTTTCAGCCCAAATATCTTGTTTTTGGCCGTTGATGAGGCGCAATTGGCTAAAGCGCAGGGCAGGGTTGAAAAATCCGAGGGCGATCTCGTCTTGGCCATCCTGGTTGAGGTCCAACACCGTCATGACAACCGGATTATTCAGCAAAGGATAGCTGTTCTCCGCATCGACCCAAATGATGTTGCCATTTTCATCAAACAGTTGTAGCTGGCCGTCATTAAACAGCAGCAGCAGCGCGTCACGACCGTTTCCGTCGTGATCAAACGCTGAAATTTGCTGCACCTGTACGGGGTATTGGACGCGCCACGCTTGCCCTGCCTCTTGGCTACCAAAAGCGAGCAATGATTGTGGCGGGGTAAGTGTGTTTAGGGTGCGAGACCACAGTTCGGTGCCCTCGCTGCTGAGTACGGTGAGGCTGCGACCAGTCACGAATGCGATTTCTAGCTCCTGGTTGCCATCCAGGTTGGCAGTGCCGATTGATTGGATAAGGTCGCCAGCAGGATGACTCCATTGCAGATCGCCTACGGAATTGAGCTGCTCGATACGGCCGTTTTCCGCCGCAATCACAAATTCATCCACACCATCCTGGTTGATGTCTGCATTGAGGACGTGGCTGATACGGCGCGGGGCAGAGTGCCGCCAATAGGCCGGATTTTGCACCTGGGCCACAGTGGTTTGCGGAGTGAATTGCCAAAAAAGGGAGCCAATGAGGAGAAACAGGAGCATTATCGACCAACGGGAACGGCCGTTTTTACCAAACCCTGCCAATTGTGTGGTGCCCCTAATCATGTTTTTAATCCAGCGATTACCCAGTCTCAGGTGGTCGCAATGCGTAGCCTACGCCACGCTCGCTGATGATCCAGGTATCGAAGGGGATGATAGCTCGGCGCAGCCGCTTGATGAGTGTCTTGAGCCGATCCGGATCATCAACCAGAACATCCCCCCAAACGGCCGTTTCTAAATCGTCTCCATGTACCACCTGGCCTGCGTTTTGGCACAGACTCACCAGGATGGCAAATTGAGAGGTTGTCAGGCTTAACTCTTTGCCGTGACCCCATACTTGATGCCGCTGCTGGTCGATGACAAATGGCCCCGCCTGGATGAGACCGGCAACCTGCTGTCGGCGCACATAGCGGCGTAAAATGGCACTGGTGTATTGGTAACCGTTGTCGCTGGCGGACAGCAGACATTGTTGCTCCAGCAGGCGTAGGCAATCAATCGGCCCATCGGCAATGGCCAGGGCATACTGCTCTTCTGCGCTCAAATTTTGCCACAAATAGCCCAGATGGGAATCAGCTTCTACCTCGATCGGCCCGTCTAGCTGGCCGAACTGTTCTTTGGTTTCTAGCGTAGCTCCCTGGGCGATGGCTTGGTAGGCATGGTAAGCGGCCACGTGCAGAAAGAAGGGATGTGGCCCTACCAGATAGATCAAATAATCAATGAGCCCATCGGAGAATGAGCAGTCGCTATTTTCCAAGCGCTCCTGCACCATCTGCTGGCTGGCTTCAACGCTAAACAGCCCCAGCGGCAAGGTGACAAAAATATTGAAAAACGGTGAGCTAAGGATTTCTTCTTCGGCAGTGATGGCAAAAAGCGGCCGTTGGCTAGCAGTGAGGTAAGCCAGACCATATTTGGTGGTCAGTCCCCGTAGGCGCGCAAAAAAGTAGGGGGTTAGCCGCTCATTGGCGGCCAATAGTTCAAATTCATCGAGGAGGACGACAACGGCCGTATCTTGCTTGTGAATCTGGTGCAAAACGCGGTCTAATGCCCGGTAGGTGCCGGGGGATTGATCGGCCTCAACGGAGATGCCTGCGTTCTGGGCAGCGTCTAGCAAGCCGTCCAACAGAGCCTCGTAAATTTCCTCTGGTGGCGAGCCGCCAAACTCCTGGCAGTCGATGAGAATGAACAGGGCGTGGGGAGGATCGAGCTGCATTTGGGCGCGTACCTTGGCGCGGCTCAGGTGGATGAGCAGAGAGCTTTTACCGATACGCCGAGGGCCGATTAGTGAGACGCTTTGCCCGTTGCGTAGCAAGCCCAAAATTTGGCTGATTTCTGCATCACGGTTGTGAAAATCAGCAGCACGCCGGATTGCGCCACGATGATAAAAAGGATTGTTAACAGTTGTCTGTACATTCATGTCGCCACTCGTATCCCCGTTCATGCGGCAATTGTAGCGGGGAATGGAGAAAAGGTAAAATTTGGTGACAAATCGGGGGTCAGAATTTGCTCCTCAAAGGTAGAACAGTTTGAAAACTTCAAAAAGCGCAATGTTGATAGGCTGGCATCCAGTTACGGCCGTAGCGGCCACACAAGGGGCAAAACCAGCAGCGTTATCAACAGGGCCACAATAACCAACGGCACACCCACTTTGGTGTAATCGGTAAAGCGGTAGCCGCCTGGCCCCATCATCAGCACATTGACCGGGTGCCCAACCGGACTCATAAAGCTGGTTGAAGCAGCCACGGCGATCAACATGATGAGCGCATAAGGCGAGATGTTTACTTCTGCCGCCAAGTTCAAGGCAATGGGCGCCATCAACACCATCACTACTGCACTGGGCATGACTTGAGCAGCCAGACTCGTCATCAAGAAAAATCCGGCCAAAATAGCAATATCTCCAAACTCGCCTACCAAAGACAGCATCCCTTCTGCCAATAACTGCGCTGCGCCACTGGTTTCCATGGCAATGCCCATTGTCAGCATGCAGGCAATCAGAAAAATGGCGCGCCATTCAATGTAGCGGTACGCTTCTTCCATATTTAGGCAGCCGGTTAAAACCATCATGGCGGCACCCGCAAGGGCAGCCAGGGCAATAGGCAGCCAGCCAATGAGTGCGGTGAGGATAACGGCCGTCATAATTGCCGCGGCCAACCCCGCTTTGTGTCGGCGAGGAGCCGTTGGCACCTCATCTTGCAGCAGCAGGAAATCAGGTTCGCTGCCCAATAGGCTAATTTTGGCGCGTGGCCCATAGAGCAGGAAGGCATCGCCAAATTGGAGCGGCATGTTGGCTAGTGAGGAGCGGTAAGCACGGCCGTTTCGCCAGATCGCCAACACTGTCACCCCATACTTTTCCCGAAAGTGAAGGTCACGCAGGCTCTTATTGACAAGCGTGGTATGCGGTGAAAGAACCGCCTCAACCAGCCCCACGGCCTCACTCTCTAGTTCAACCTGCGCCATTTGCAACTGGCGTCTTATCCGCAGTCCCTGCAAACCGCGCATGATCTCCAATTCAGCCGGATCGCCTTCAACCAACAGCAGATCATTGGCCATGAGCGGACTGTCTGGGTCGGGCAGCAGGTTTGTTTCGCCATTGCGAATCAGGCTCAAAGCCTCCAGGCCAAAGAGTTGGCTCAAATGGCTTTGGGTGAGGGATTGCCCCACAAGCGGGGATGCTTCCGGGATGCGAACCAGCAAGATGCTTTCGCTAAGACCAAAATCACCGACTTTGGCTTCGCTCTGGTCAATAATGTGGAAAGAACCTTTGAAGGGTGGCTGGCTTTGCACGGCCGTGATCACTTCGTGCCTTCCTTGCATCACCAGGCGATCACCTGCCAATAACGATATGGTTGAGAGATTGGTGCGCTGCCACGCTCCCTGGCGATCAATAGAAATGACGTGCAGTCCATACTCCCGCCGCAGCCCGGTTTGCGCCAGCGTTTGGCCGACAAGCGGTGAATTGGGTGGAATCGTCCATTCCGCCAGCCCAACTTCGGTTGAAATCAACTGTTGAACCGTTGGATCATCCGCTACGGGCAGCAGAAATGGCCTGCGCCCCAACGCTTCTAGTCGCTCAACGCGCCCCAAGGCCAGCAGTTGATCATTCCCTTGCAGCACGGTGTCCGGCTGAATCGACATCTGCTTTTGGTCGTCGCGCTGCAAACCCAGGACAGTCAATCCCAGCGTCCGGCCCAAGCGGCTTTGTGCCAGGGTCTTGCCCGCTAATAAACTGTCGGCGGGAAGTTCAACCAATGCCAACCGCTCTTCCAATGAAAAGAGCAGGGTCGGGTCTATGGCATCTTCGTTTTGCTCGCTTAAAGCCATCACAGCACTGCGGTTTGGCAGCAAATGCCGCCCCAAGAAGACCATGTAGCCAACGCCGGCCAGCATCACGACCGCGCCCACGGGGAGGAAATCGAAAAATTGCAGCCCAGCCAGACCAAAATCTTGCACAATCTCATTGGCCAGGATGTTGGGCGCGGTGCCAATTAAGGTCATCAACCCGCCCAACAGGCAGCCAAAAGAGAGGGGGATGAGCAATTTGGAAGGCGGCATGTTGATTTGGCGACAAATGATCAGGACGACGGGCAGCAGCAGGGCGGCCACGCCCACATTATTCATGAAGGCAGACATGACGCCAGCGGTAAGCATGATGACGGCCGTTAACCTGAATTCACTTTTGCCCGACAGCCGCAGCACCTGCCGCCCCACAATTTCGGCCACGCCGGTTCGCGCCAATCCACCGCTCAGAACAAAGACCGCTCCGGCCGTGACCACTGCCGGGCTGCTAAAACCGGACAAGGCCTCCACAGGGGTGATGAGTCCCGTGATGGCCAACGCCAGCAGCACCAGCATGGCCACCAAATCCACCCGCAATTTGTCAGTGACAAACAGAAAGATTGCCAGGCCCAAAATAAGTAAAACGGCAATAATGGGTAAAGTCATGGTCTTCACCTTTTCGGTAAAGCATAAGTTATGCTCATGCTGCTAACAAAATTTTGTCTGGGCTGACGTGGATGGTAACCGTCGTTGTGCCATCCTTATGTTGCTGAACGTGGTAACAGTGGCCCGCGCCGTGGATTTGCAGGGTACGGCCGCCTATCACCAACATCGTATTCTCATCAATTGCCCAGCCTTCAGGGACCAAGCCGATTTCCACAGCGTGGATCAGCCGAGTGAGGGTGCCCATCTGGCTGGCGTGGACATCTATGGCAAAAGGCACCAGCCCCAGACCGGGGCGCACCATGAGCTGCTCCACGCCTTCACCGGCACCCGCAAACAAAATTTCGCGAGATTGCTCTTGCCGTGTAGCCTGCCAGCCGCCGAGAACGGCCGTTTGCGCCGCAATCGCTGCCCCAGCGGATGTGCCGCCAAAGGGAATGTTGGCCTCTTGCAAATACGCAGTCCAGCCGGGGTTGGCGGCAACGGCTTGATGGTAGAAGGGTGTGACGCCGCCGCACACAAACAAGCCAGACGGTGCAGCCTGAGCCACCACCTCATAGGTGAGTGGTTTTTCGGCGGTGACGACCAAGGGAATGAGCTGATCTTGCGGGACGCCAACGGCCGTAAAAATGTTGCTGTAGGCCTGGATGGTGGGGGGAACGGCCGTTTCCTCCGCCTCGGCAATCACCAACACCAACTTATCCGCAGGCTGGCGCAATGCAGTTGCCGCAAACCGCCCAAACGTCGCCGCACGGCTCTCAGCCCGATCCCCACCCCCGTGAAGAAAGAGTTTGTTTGGCATAATTTAATTACCTGGCCTCCTTTTCGTAGTTCCTGCACCCTCTATGGCTCCTGGTCTTTCAATTGTATCCCAAAAGGTAGAAGTTCCACTGCAATTTTGTGATGGCGACTGGGTGGCAACACAGGCCATTTACCACCAGACGCACACGGGGAACTTTATGGGTATTCCAGCCACAAACAAGCGCATTAAGACCGAAGTTTTGATGTTTCATCGGATTGTAGACGGCCGTATTGTTCAACAACATTCACAGGCAAAATCGGCCGAGATGATGGGAGAATTGGGTGCCTTGCCACGCTTTGACCATTAAAGTAAAAATAGCCCATGATTAAAATCGCTCTTCTTGCAGATTGTCCAGAGACGATTCCTACACTAAGCCAATGGTTTCAAGCCCAATGGCCTGACTATTATGCGGGGCGCACGCTGGCAGACATTGCCCAAGATTTTGTGGCAGAAGCAAACCGCAGCCGCATCCCCGTGCGGCTGGTGGCCTTTGCCGATGGGGCGTTGGCAGGCACCATTACGTTACGTGAGGAAGCGACTTGGATTTTGCCACAATTCCGGCCGGGGCTGGGGGGCTTATTTGTTCCAGCAACATATCGTGGCAAAGGGATTGGCACCGAGTTGGTGAAGGCTGGTATGAGAGTGGCGCAGGAACAAGGCTACAAAAAAGTCTACGCAACGACAGTGGCGGCGCAGGGAATTTTGGCGCGTTTGGGCTGGCAGCCAGTTCCCGTACCCTTGCTGAGTGATGATCATGGGTTGCTTTTTCAATATGAGTTTTAGGGTCAATCTGCGAGAGAGGTGATTTTAATCGTGTGCTGTTTTTGCATTAATGCCCGGGGCCTTGCAATGCACCCAACTCCCGCATCATCTCGGCCGAGTTTGCTTGAGAATGTTGTTGGACAATTACACCATCTACAACCCGGTGAAACATCAACACTTCCGTTTTGATGCGCTTGTTCGTCGCTGGAATGCCCATAAAGGTGCCGGTGTGCGTCTGGTGATAAATCACTTGCGTTGCTACCCAATCGCCATCACAAAATTGAAGCGGAATCTCTGCTTTCACATCCGAAAAAGCAGTCGCCAACATTTCCAGCATGGGAATCTCTTCAGCCAATCCCGGATGTTGCCGCGCTGCCTCCACATCCCTTGAGAGAATCAGTTCCTTTACCAATGTCATCTTTTCGTCATTTGTCATCTTGAACATCTCCTTGTTTTCAAAAGTGACAGTTACTGTAAAAGCGACTGTCGCTTGCCAAGTTATATATTCCCATTAAACTGGATGCCGAGGTTCGGTTGATCTCCCTGTTGGGATACAGTAAGGGAGGCAAATAGATGTTTACTCCTAGTAGATGGCCTTCTATAGACTATAAGCTAAATTAACAAGTTGAAAGAATAAGTGTTTATTACAAAGGGGCGGGATTTTTATTCGGCTGTTTCTTTAAGCCAGGCCGCTTCGAGCAACATGCCATTGTTGTCCTGAAACAGCATATTGTAAACGATGTCAGCTTGGAGCATAACTTCAGTCATTTCGACACCATGCAATCTGAGCCGTTCACGGAAGGTCATGCCAGCCCTTTCGTCCGGCAGGGCAAAGGATATGTGATGGAGCGCACCTGGTAGCCAGTACATAGTTTTCAAATCGGGCGGATTAAACAGCGTTGCTTCTGGCTCTTCAAAAAAGTGAAGTCCAAGATGGCCTTCGCCCGGCAAGATGGCAGCATGACGGCCGTTTATGTCCGTTGGCGGCGCGGTAAACAACACCTTCATACCCAGTACATCTCGATAAAACGCAATCGTCGCATCCAGATCCGGGGTTACTAAAGCGATATGATGAAATCCTTGCCAGGGAGGGAGCGAATTACTGTTCTTTGTCATAGTCATATTTCTCCTTTTACTTCTCCGACTTGCCTAGACCAGCTTCCCGTGCCTTGACGATGGCTTCGCTGCGGCTGGCAACTTGCAGCTTGCTAAAGATGTTGGACACTTGATTGCGAATTGTCTTTGGACTGAGGACCAGCTTTTCGGCAATGGCAGTATTGGTTAATCCTTGCGCCAGCAGTTCCAAAATTTCCCGTTCGCGGGGCGTTAATTCAGGAAATGGTTTCGCTTTGGCCGAGCCTGTAGGCGTTGTTTCCCGGCCGCCTTTCATAAAAAAAGCCATCATCTGTTCCGCTATGCCAGGGCTGAAAATCACTTCCCCGTTGGCGACGGCGCGAATGGCCCGCAGCGTTTCGTCGCCCTGTGCGCCTTTGAGCAGATAGCCTCGCGCTCCGGCTTGCATAGCGGTGAATACGGTGTCGTCGTCGAACATGGTGATGATGAGTACGGCCGTCTGCGGCCAACTATCCACAATCTGCTTCGTCGCTTCAATGCCGTTGATGCCCGGCATGTTGATGTCCATCAAAACCACGTCTGGCTGGAGCGATTGGGTTTGGTTAACGGCCGTTTCGCCACTTTCTGCCTCACCCACAACTGCCATATCCGCTTGGGCTTCCAACAAGGCGCGCAGACCAAAGCGAAACACGGGATGATCATCAGCGATGAGAATGCGAATGGATTGCTCAGACATCATTTACCTCCAGCGGCAACTGTGCTTGCACCTGCGTACCTCCCTCTGGTAAAGATTGTATCATACAGACGCCGTTCAGTTCTTCAGCCCGTTCGCGCATCGAATTCAACCCCACACCCGCCTGATATTTCGGGGACAGCCCTTGTCCATCATCCTGAATGGTGACAGAGAGGGTGTTGTCGGTGTAGTCCAGGCGAATGATGCAAGTTGTGGCCTGGGCATGGCGCACGACGTTGGTCATCGCTTCTTGGGTGATGCGGTAAACGGCCGTTTCCACTGCCGCTGGTAATGCTGGCAAGGGGTGGGGGAGATCAAACGAAAAGCGCAACTCTTCAGTTTCCAAACGGTTGGCACTTTGCTGCAATGCCGCCACCAAGCCCAAATCATCCAGCGCAGGCGGGCGCAGCGCATACACTAGACGACGCACGTCCACAATCGCTTCCTGCGCCTGTGTCTGCAGGGAAGCCAGCAGGTCACGCGCTTTTTGGGGATGGGTTGTCATGAGTTGACCAATCGCCTCCAGCCCCAGCGTTTGGCTGGCAAGTTGTGGGCCTAGCCCATCGTGCAAATCGCGCCGCAGACGCCGCCGCTCATCTTCACGCGCCGTCACAATGCGCTGGCGCGACTGGCGTAGTTCATCTGACAACTGCACGGCGCGAACGGTGCTGGCAGTGAGGGCGGCGATGGTGTTCAACAAATCCCGCTCGCGCTGGTTGAACGTGCCGCCCGCATCGCGTGGCGCGACGGCCAGATGCCCGATCATTTTGCTTTGGTAGGTCAGCGGCATCATTTCGACATGCTCGGGCGATGTACCCCAAACGGCAGCGGGATCAAATTGATTGTCGGACACGGGCAGCCAGATAGCGGCGTGGGGGATTTTGAGGGTGCGGGCGATGGTTTGGACAAGATGCGCAAGAATGTCGGTTGTTGCGGCCGTTTCCATCTGCTGTGCCAAGCGGGTCAAAACGGCCGCCGGGTCATCCCGCTCGCCGTACAACAAGCGGTTCACGCCGCGCTGTAACCCGTCACGCAAAGGCTGAAACAAGACGGCAATGATGCCCGTCGCCACCAAGCCGATGAGGGGGTTGGTTTGGGTCTGGAACAACAGCCCTAGCCCGCCGACGATGCCGATGTATATGGCGACGATGAGTAGCGTCAGCCCCCCGTAAACCAGCGTGCGGTTGAGGATGGGGTCAATGCCCCACAAGCGGCGGCGAAAAACGGCAAAGCCAAAGCAAATGCCAAGTGCAAACTGGCTCAGATGAGACAAGGTGTCTTGCCCCAACTCCCAATAGACAGCTTGTTGACCATTGGAAAGGGGATAGCTACCAGTAAAGGTTTCATACAGGTCAAAAACGGCAAAATCGATCAAAAAATTGAAGGCAATCAACATCATACCAAAGGTGATCCATTTGATTTGTTGCCGCTGAATGGCTGTTGCTTGCTGTCGATAGCGAAAAATAATGATGCCAATCCCCAGCAGCACATAAACAAAGGGAACCAGAGAATGAAGGGGGAAGGGCCAATTGCCCATAGCAAATATGGTTTCTGGCAGAAAAATATTGCCGGCCGATAACAGCAGCCAACTGCCAGCTAACCAGCGTGACCAGTGCGGCACAAAACGGCCGTTTGGAAAGAGGCAAGCAAACAAGAATGCACCACACACCAACAAGTAGGTAAGAATGGGCGAAAAAATATGCAGTGCGGGATATGGTGAAAATTCTTCAAGCCACCAGCCACCCCACTCCCAAAAAGGATTGAACCATGTGCCAGAAATGCCAATCACCAACAATAAACCAGCGAGCAATAAAATGCGCAACTCTTGGCTATACCGCCACACCAGCAAGAGACTAAGCATAAAAAAGGGAAGTGCGGCAATGACACGCAAGCCAACAAAATAACTCTCAAAAGCAACGGCCGTTACCCTTAGATCGGCAATTGCTTGAAACCATTCAGTGCACCAGTTGCCCTGGGCTGCCCATGCTGCATTGTAGATTGAACCACAGCCTGAAGTGCCTTGTACAAATTTGTACCATAAGCTGGTACTAAACATACCCAAGCAAATCAAGAACAGCAGCAGGTAAAGTAAACGACTAGCAAAGAGCAGACGGCCGTTTAAGCGAATAGGCATCGGTGTACTTAAACTCTTCATAATTGCATTCCTTTTACCAAACTACGCCAATGATTTTCGCATAAAAAAGCGCGTATGCTCATCTGGAAATGCTTCAAGCGTGCCAAAAATCTCATAGCCGCACTTAGTATAAAATTGAGGGGTTTGAAAGCTAAATGTATCGAGATAGCTACTATGGCAGCCCAGTCGTACACCCTCGTTTTCGGCCGTTTCTATCAACTGTCTACCATATCCTTGTCCACGCAAAGCCTCGTTTACCCACAGGCTACCAATTTTGAGCCAGCCACGCCCGGCTTTGGCAATCACGCCCCCGAGAATATGGCCGTTTTCACCGTGCAAAAAAACAGCAAACAGCCTATCATCGCTAGCAGGAGCAAATTGCTCATTGTGGCGGCGTAAGCCTTCGCCAATGACTTGTAACGCTTCATGGGTTGGAGCGCGATCAAGCGCAATATGTATTCGTTCAGACAACGGCTGTTTCTCCTCTCCATAACCGCAGTCCCACCAACGAGAAAAAAAGGGCAAAGCAAATGCCAGTGATCAGCGTAATGATGCCACCTATTGTGCCAGGGACGTTTTCAGACACAGCATAAGCAACTGTGCCAACAATTGCTATCAGTGACACCCACTTTGGTAAAACGGCCGTTTGCCACACCACAACCGCCAAAATAAACACCCCAATCACCCACAACAGCACGGTAAATTCAAATGCCTCGAAAAAAGACGGTGTCATACCTGATGAGGTATTCCAAAAGATGTCGAACCCAAGTTCCCGCAAATCGGCCGTTCTTGCCGATCCCTTATACCCAGCCAATTGCATCACACTGCCAATAAAGACAAAAATCGTACACAAAAAGGCAACCATTGGCTTCCTATCTTTGATCAGTTGCACCAACCCTAACATGGCAACAATCCCCGCAAGCCATGCCAGCCAGAGAAAATTGTGAATGTAAATGTCGTTGCTACTCAGAAAGCCGCTTGTCTCATAGATCGTATCTTCACCCAGTAGGCGATAAACGGCCGATACTAAAAGCAGTAGCGGAAAGAGGAAACAGGCGACCGTCATACCCCTCCGCACCATTTGCCCATAACGCATCGTTCCCCCTGTCGTTTTGGTAATAGAATTAATCGTTGTCATTTTTCTATCTCCTTCATAAATAGCTATCAGTTTGTCAGCCTTGTATCCTGATCTAATAACCTGAGTTCGAAGTTCCTCCCCTTGGTCGGCTAACCAGTAGGGAACGGCCGTTTTATTGAGTGGATGAGATGCACATGATTGAATTCTTTCCAGCGCGGGTTGGGGAGGAAACGGCCGATTAATTTTGCTGTCGTCGCCCTCATGCGTGTACTCCTTCAGCCAAAATGTTTTGGTAGACGTTGCGGTTGCGGTGCGGGCGGAGACGAATGACGAAGCCCAAAAGCAAAATCACTGTACCGCCCATCAGTAATCCAAGCAATAGAACGGGCAGAAGTGATGGCGTAGCTGGCACCACAGATTCCTTTGCTGTGCCTGCGGGTGTTGGCACGGGTTGGGGTGCTGGTTGGATAGTTGGCTGGGCACTGCCGGATGCGGGGGCTGGTGTGGCTTTGGCCGGCGCCGAAATAGCTGTTGGCGCGGCCACAGGCTGCGGCTGATTGTCCGTCAATGTAGGGATTGCCGATTGCCCGGCATCTCGCAAATTGGTCAACGCCAAAATCAGGAAAAAGCCAATAATTCCAATAGCTGTGAACTGCGTGAATCGCTGCTTGCTCATCATTTTGTCTCCTTAGCGAAATGATAAGCATACAATACACGTCCCCGCGTCCCGTTGTCATGAGGCGGGCATCACGACTGGGCGGGACACAATGTCCCATTGTGCTTTATGTTTGGGGTAGAGGCAGACAAACGTATCTGTGTGTTGGGTACACATGAGGATGGGCGCACGCGGGAGTGTGCCCTACCTTTCTGTGTTTTGTAGGTAGCGATACAGTACGCCCATCACTGTGGCGGGTTCGGCATCGCGTTCTTTATTGTAGCTGCGGGTGGCGCGGCTGCGGCTAAGCTGCAAGTAGCGGCGGGCGCGGGTGATGCCTACGTACAGCAGGCGCAGCCGCTCGGCAATAATGTCAATGTGGGCGGATTCGGTGGCGGAACGGCCGTTATAAATTCCCGCATCTCCCTCCATCAAATACCGTAGCTGGGCCACCACTTCGGCCGTGGGATCGCCGCCCAAAATGTCGCTAACCCCCATAAAATACGCATCCAAATTGCTGGGAACCCAGGTGCCGTCCACGCCAATCATGAACACCGCATCCCACTCCAACCCCTTGGCGCTGTGCTGCGTGGTGAGCGTCACCCGCCCCGGCACCGGCTCGTAGCCAAAATCGGTGGGGCTGCTCAGCGGCAAGCTGCGCCGCCCGCTGACGATGTTGCCCAGCTCGGCGACAAGCTCCGGCAGCCGCCAATCGGGCTGGCTATCCCGCCAGCGGCGCATGAGGGTGGCAATCTGGTAGGCGATGGCCAGGTCGCCTTCGTGTACATCTCCCCAGGCAAATAGTTCGTCCCCCAGGGCAAGGGCAAGGTCGTCGATGGGTAACGGCCGTAACGCCAACAGTTCGCGCAAGAAAGCTCCAAATCGAGCCGCCACCTGGGATTGTGTCTCGGTAGCCACCCCGGCAGGCAACGCTTGGGCCACTTGGTCATCGTCGTGGGGGTAGAGCAGCCATTCCGGCTGGTGGACGCTGCGGAGTAAGGTGTGGAACTGTGCCAGTTCCTCATCCGGCAGTAGGGCAACGGGATGCCCCAGCGCGTGCAGGCTGGCGTGGGCAGCGGTGATCGCTTTGGTATCCAGCGGGTCGGCCAGGACGGTGAGGACGGCGTGCATGGCGGCGGCGATTTCCCGCTCGCGGGTCCCACCGCGCAGCAGATTGTCGTAATCGGCATCCAACCCGTCCAGATGCTCGGCCATCTGGTAGCCCAGGTTGTTGGTCGGCACCAAAATGGCGACGGTGTGTTCGGGTCGTTTTTGCGTGTAGCGAACGGCTAAATCTGCCACCTGGGGCAGTTCCTCATCCTCGCGGTGTTTGTAGACGCGAATGCGAATGGCAGCTTCGCTGTCTGGCGGGTTGGGTTGGGCATCGCCGGGCGGGGTAGGCTCGATGTTTTGGCGGCGGAAGGTGTTGGTTTGCACCTCTGGCACCGGATGTTTGTCCATCACCCAATGGAGCAGGGTGTTGGCCGCGCCTAAAATGAGCGGGGCGCAGCGGCCGCTGTTGGGCAGGGGGAGTGAAAGTACGTCGGGGCGGTCGGCAAAGGCGTTGAAGAAGCGGGGGTGGGCGGCGGTGAAGGTGCTGGTGATGGCCTGGTTGGGGTCGCCGACGCGCACCCAGTTGCCGTCTGGTCCCATCAGGCGGCTGATAAGTGCTTCTTGCAGCGGTACGCTGTCTTGGGCTTCATCTTCCAGCACGTAAGGCCAGCGCTGGCGCATCTCTTCCGCCAGCCCAGCACGCTGATCCAGCAAGGCCACCGCTTGCCAAATGAGGTCGTCAAAGTCGAGGGAGCCTTGTCTATCTAGGATGGTTTGATAACGGCCGTAAATGCCGCCCATCATCCACAATAAAGGAGATTGGTTGATTGGAGATTGGAGATTATCGTCTTGATCATCCAATCTCCAATCTCCAATCTCCAATCTTTCCAAAACCTGTTCAGGTTTGTACCGCTCATTCTTCGCCGCCCGAATAAACGCTTTGGCCATCTTTTGGGTGACGTCACGCCAGCGAGCCCGGGTTTGGGGGGAATCATCGGTGAGAAATTGGCTCCATTCGCCGGGATGGGCTTCGATCCAGCCATCCACAGCGCGAGCCAAAAAGTGGTTGCCCTGGCCTTCATCCAGCACCAGCGGCCCGTTTTCGTCGCCCAAGCCGGAATTGGCCGTCCGCACAATTTCCAAGGCCAGACTGTGCAGGGTACGTACATCAAAGCCCACGGGCGGCAGCTCTTCAGCCTCTAGCCGCTGGCGAATCCGCACCTTGAAATTATCTACGCTGGCATTCAAGTAGGTGACGATGAGGATTTGCTGCTGATTGGGATCGATACGGCCGTTTCCAATCAATTTCGCCGCCAGCAGAGAGAGGGTGAATGTTTTCCCACTTCCCGGGACGGCACTAATGGCGAGACGGCCGTTTTCGTATTCTAAAATTTTCGCTTGGGCAGGTCGCAACTGGAGATCGCTCATGACCCTATTTTATGTTTTATCTGAGTATTCGCCATAGAGTATTTGAAAAACGGCAAGAAAACTTTTATGCTACTATCCAAGCGTTGCCAAAAGTTCACAGATGTTCAGATCAAGGTGATTTGAAAAGAATATTTTATTGGCCAAGTAAAAAAGGAGATTGTTGCATGAAAGCATTCAAAAAGATTTCCCGAAGAGATGCGATGAGCGCGTTTATTGCAGGTCCATTGGCTTTTTTAGCGAAGGATGCCAGGGCTTTCTCAGATGGGGCAGACGATTTTAGAGCCGTTTCTCAGGTACCAATTAGTCAATGGCAAAGCGTCCTCTCCATAAACGAACTTCGAGACGTTCTTCCAGGTCGTGGCAACAGTGAGTCGTATGTACTTGTTGAGGGACATACAACCGTAAATGATGACGGTGGTGGTCTTTTTAAGTTTGAGCCAACTAGCTACGAAGACGATGATAATGGCATTGTAATCAAGCCAAATTGGGATCGCGAAAACGGTCGCTGGTTGCGTGTCCGCGAGAATTCTGGCGTCATTAATGTTGCCTGGTTTGGCTTGGCGGGCGATGGTGTGCAAGATGATGGCATTGCGATTCAGGCTGCCTTGGATGCTTGTCCTTTGAATGGGGTTGTTGTCCTTCCGCAGCCAGATTCCTATTATCGAACGACTAATTCGCTTCGTATGGTAAGAAGTCAAGAGCTGATTGGTGTTGGGATTATGCCCACAATTTGGCTCGATGGTTATGAAGCTCCAGTAATTACAGTTGAAATGCCTTTAGGTTCAATTGTTATTTTAGATAATATGAGATTAATTGGCGGAGCCAAAGGTATAGATTTAAGAGGAGAAGGTTTAACACGCCATACGCGCATTCGTAACCTTGATATTCATGGATGTTCCGAAGTTGGGATTGACATAAATACTGGTATGATTGGCGCACGTTTTGAGAATGTTCAAGTTCGGGCCAGCCCAAATTATGGCATTCGTTGTTTGAATACCTCAGCCATTATCAGCGTCCAATTTGTTTCTTGCCGGATCGTGACTACAGATGTTGCAGCTATTTATTTTGCTCATAATCATCAATCTTCGATTCATGCAATTAGCTTTTTTAGTCCGATTATTGAAGGAAACCGAGGGGCTGGCATTGTGTTGCGTGGCGGTTACTTGCTTAGCTTACACGATGTTCATTTTGAAAGAAACGGGCTTTTCACCGGAGAACCAGACCTCGATATGGGTTCGAATGAATATTTGCGTGCCTTGTGTGAAGTTCACTTTGAACGTGGTTCGTTTTCCGCACCGAGTGACTTGCAAGTTGAAAATGGTACTGAGCGGATACGCTTTGCAACTCACCATGTAGGTTTAATCATGAATGGCACAAAGATTAATACCTCAACTGTTATTAATGCCTCTAATGAATCGGCTGGTGTTTGGATGGCCTTCACAAACACGCAAACGGTTCCAACTATCATAAACTATCCTGGAACGGCCGTAACCTGGACGCGCTTCGGTCACATGTATTTAGGTGCTGGCTTAACTACATCTGGAATTGCCTCAGCTGCAACATCTAACGGCACACCATTTCCCTTTAATTTATCTGGCTCGTTTGACATTGAGGATGAAGAACTAACTGCAACTGTAAAGTTTGTCGCTGATGAGCCCTCAACTCAATATAAACTCGCTGTTACCCCATCTGCTCGTAGCGGTAGCCCAACGGCGGGAAGCAATCGTATTGAATGGATAGACAAACATTTGGATGGTTTTACCGTATATCTAGAGCAACCACCAGGCGAAGGGAATAGTGTGACTTTTGATTGGACCTTAATTCGTTAGGCTTAATTTTCTCTTTCAGCTACCATCCGTATGGCAGCAATTTGGTCGCTGGTGAGGTGGGCGATGCCGGGGTCCATCGTTTTTTCTAGGGCTTTTTCGGCTTCATCCAGCAACGATTTAGTCTTATCGAATTCTTGGCGCAGGAGGGCAACGGCCGTTTGCGCCAGCAACCTTGTTTGGGGTTCACTAAAACCATCTTTGCCAGCTTGTGCCATGAATTGCTCTGCCTGTGCCAAATCTTGCCGTACCCATGCTTCAAAAAAGGCGGCATTATGCCAAACGGCCGTTTGCGCCACAGCTGGTTGCAGATGATTGCTGTCTAGCAGACGCTGGAGCTGTTTCCGCGCTGTTGTTAAATCGTTCTTATCCAGTGCATGGGCGTACAAAAAAGAGGCGATCGTTGGGGTGAGATTGTTCGGTTCAGAATTTGAGGTAAGTAACTGGTTTATTAGGTCGTCATCCCAATCTCGTGGGCGAATGCCCGCCATGGAGTTGGCTGAAAGCAGGGTGATGAGGTTGGTGTTCATGGCTGCGGGATCGTTGCGCCACAATTCAAGTAGGCGACTGCCGTCTGACTTTAATCCACCTGTTTCTGAGGGAATTAGCGTGCCGAGGCTGATAGTCAAAGAGGCAATCCCCAAAATCTGGAGGAGTAAGTAACCAACTGTGATTTCATTATCCATTGGTTGCAATATCAGGCCAGGAAGCAAAAATAGCAGCCCACATACCAGGCTTGTAATTGGGCCGCCAGCAATCATTGATAAAAAACCAGCGCGAAGATTGTGATTTGAAGTAGGAAAACTGGCGGCAATTCCCCCAGCCAATGCCAATGAGCGGTTCAGGCCAAACTGTGGGCCAGAGGCGGATCTGGTTACTTTTAGCGGCCCAACGATCAGCAAGACAAAGCGAAATCCTACCAGCTTACCACCCAGTAAATGCCCCAGTTCATGCAGCAGAATCACGAACAAGAAGCCAATAATGCTGCCAATGACCAGTAATCCAAGCTCCAATCCAGACAATTTGATTTCACTGTCAATGAGTGAGCCTATTCCGTACCCCACAATCAGACTCAAGGTAAAGAAGAAAAGAAATGACAAAACAGTTTGTATTCGGCTTCTCGGTTTTTTGGATACGTTAGCATCGGGTAAGGTAAGGGGCGGAATCGTTTTGTCTTCCATGGCTCATTAAATCCTCTGTTTAGTGCAAAGTTGTGATTTAAGCACGTTTTTAACAGATGACAACTTACCAATTGGAAAAAGAGACTGAAGTTAATCTCCAATCTCCGTTCTCTAAAAATTACCGTTTAACCATCGGCAGGTAGATGAAGTAATCTGTGCTGCCGCCAGGGTCCACTGTAGGCGTCATGCCAGGGGTGGGGGATGGCCCAGGCGTAGGTGATGGCCCTGGTGTTGGCGTAAAGGTTGCCGTGGGAATGGGAGTGTTGGTCGGCGTTGGCGTGTTTGTGGGAATGGGCGTCGGTGACGGCGTTGGTGTGTTGGAAGGCGTTGGCGTCGGGAACAGATTTTCGGTGGAATCTGCCGCGTAGGTACCGCGCGTCAAATCGGCCGTGTCGAGTCCACTAATCTGGAACATGCCACCCTGTGTGGAAATGCCCGTTACCAAATCCCAACAGGCGGCATTGCCGGGAGCCGTACAATCTGCCGTACTGCCCACTCCCATCAGTCGCTGCTGGCTCAACACATCTGCCTGACATTCAGGATTGCTATCAACCGGCACGCGCATTGTCCAGGTAGTGCCGTCGGCAGGGGTGCCGCGCACGAAAAATTCGTAATAATCGGAGCAAAGGCTGGTGCTAGATGTATTCAGTGGCGTGTCGAAGGGGGCGTTGGTGAGCGAACGGCCGTAACTCACAATCACCGGATTCCCACTGTTGCTGCTGCTTGCCAGTTCCGCATCACCCAATTTGGTGCGGCCCAATCGGCTGGAAATTTCCGACCAATCCACCACGTTGGCCGCCAAACGCGCATCCCAGGCAATTTGCGGTACGCCAGAGCCTGCGGGTGGTGTTTCGCCAATGGCTACGCCCCAGAAGTTGTTTTCCAAATTGGCCGTGCCGCTGATTGATTGGTTGTAGGCGATGCTGTAATCGGCAATGTTGTTGGCATACGCTTCGATGGTGCCGTCGGTTTGCTGGATGGCGGTGTTGTTATCGAATAGCGTATTCCCCTTGATGATGACGTCGCTGAGGCCATTCAAATTGATGGCCTGGTTGAAACCGGAGATGGTGTTGTTTTTGATGAGAATACGGCCGTTGCCCGCCGCCCGAATCGCTGTCATTGTGTCACAGTTGGCAGAGCAGGTGATGTTGAGACCAATGACAGAAATGTTGCCAACACCTTGCCCGGAGATGACGCGGCTGTTGCCCCCGCCGACCCAGTTCAAGGTACTGTTTTGGCTATAAATGACGACGTTATTGATACCGTTGCGGCCAGAAACCAGCGGTGCGCTTATGTCAAAATCACCATGCAGCGTTAGCGAATCACCATCTGGGATGGTGTCTAGGGCCGTTTGGATATCGGTAAAGTCACAGCCGCTGGCGCAGACGGACCACGGCTCGACCAATGCTTCCAGGAAGTCCAGAATGCGCTCGGCATTTTCAGAACCAGCTACCACAGATGGCCGTCCCACCAGGCCAAAAGCGGGCGATGCCTGGAACTCGGTGCCAGCATAAAAGGTGATGGCGCGGCGCAGATCGATGCGCGTATGGTTATGGAAAAATGGCCCGGTTAGATCCGTACCAAACAGTCCCGGCGTGCTATAGGTTCGGGTGCTAACACCATTGCCATCTGGTAGCTCAGGTGGCATACCGTCCAGCGCATTGACTGGAATTTCATCGGTGCCGGTGTCGAAGAGGCCATTTTCGCCCTCAGCAAAGCCCCGAATGGTGCCATCGGTGGTGGCTAGCACCGGACCGGAGTGGCAGCGGGAGCATTTGGCGGCAGGACCAAAAAAGATTTCGCGGCCTAAAATTTGCTCATCGGTCACGGCAAAGCGATCCAAATCGTAGTTGCCGTCATTGGGCAAGCGAATGCCAAACTGGAACTCTTCCAGAGCCGTGCGTTCTTCTTCGGTGGGCAAGCGGAAGTCGATGCCTTCACGCCGCAGCAGGCTACGGGGAGCGTGTTGCTCCACAGCCCCAGCGGAAAAGTCGCCTAAATCTGGTTCTTGCGAGCTAAAGCCGTAGGGGGCGGTGTGTTCTAAATTAAAAAGTGCTGGGGAAGCACGGAATACCTCTAGCTGGTCGAAGCCGTCAATATTTTCCAGAATGAGCGCACGGCCGTCTGGGAAGCTCTGAACATTGGTAGAGGGGCCGTGCATCATGGTGAAGTTTTCTAACCCGTTCACGCTGCCATTGACTGGATTTGGCCCAGCCAGATCGCCATTGGTGAAGGAGACAAAGGTGGCGCTATTGCCAAATTCGTCGGTGATGGTGCCAGAGAGGTCGTCGCCGCCGTAGATAAGGTAGGTGTCTCCGTACCCGGCGATGACGGTAGCCGAGCCCGTGCTGCCCGTAACCTCACCGCGCAAATCGCTGGGCTGGGCAAAGCCGCTGGGGGCATTGGAGGTTACAATCAATGTGTTCACGTTATATTCAAACACAAAAAGAACGTCATCGGCTGGTTTGTTGAGCACTTGGTCAGGTGAGAGGCCAAAGTCGCCGTTATCCGGCACGTGGCAAGAACCGCAGGTACGGCCGTTTCCCAAAAATGTCTCCTCATTAAACAAAATCTCACCCTGGTCAGCCAGGGGTGCAACAGCGGGAACTACCGTAAACGTTTCTCCTGCCGTGTTGATGGGATCAGGGGCGCTCATGCCAAAATCACCGTTGCTCTGTGTACCCGTGCCAAAACCAAACCCGGATTGGCGGCTGAGCGCGGCGGTGTTCAAAATGGGCAGGTCAGCCGAATTTGCGCCATCGTCTGCACCGTCGGTGCTACCCGTGTAGCCTGCACCACCGTAAGAAAGTGCCACGTTAACGCTAGTGCTGTTGCTATTGTCTGGGTTGTTTTGGAAAGCAACTTTACCGGCAATGGGAATGATGTCGGCAGGCATGATGAAGTCGGGAGTAGGTGCGCCGGGGAGCGCGGCAAATTCAGAAGTGGCCACAAGCACTGTGTCATCCCCATCAGCCGGGTCGCTCGGGAACACGAAGCGACCAGTTTCCATGCCGAGTGCATTGTAGAAAACGAGCATGGCTCGTCCCGGTGAGCCTGCCGGGTCCTCGGCCTGAGGTCCCCACGCTTTCTGGGAATCATCGGCGGCTTCTAGCACAATGTATTGCACTTTAGAGTCGCCGTTCATGCCGGCCATGACTTCATTGATGCGTACCAAATGATTGTTGGCACTGGCTAGCCGCGTGGTTGTAAAAACGGCAACTGCCGCCAAAAACAAAAAGGCGGCAAAGACAAATAGCATATGCAATCTTTTTACGGGAATATGCATGTTTCCTCCACAAATTCATCAACTGTCTATTACAAAGCTGCCCAGCCCGAGTTTAAACTGGCTGATCTGATTGGGGATCGATGCATAAAATTTACATATCTGGGCTTACATACGCGCTTACGGGATGATGTTTGTAGGGAGGTAGGAGATTGATGAATTGGAGATTGGAGATTATCAGTCTCCAATC
The DNA here is from genome assembly GCF_965223285.1 of Candidatus Leptofilum sp. GTDB lineage: Bacteria > Chloroflexota > Anaerolineae > Promineifilales > Promineifilaceae > Leptofilum. Next base: position 696,094 of record NZ_OZ244997.1, read on the forward strand.
TCTAATCTCCAGTCTCTTTTTACCTATGTACGATGGGGAGGAAAGTTTCGAGGCCTATTGCTTTTTGTATCATGACGGTGGGGTGGGAACGGCCGTTCGCCTCCCACAAATCGTACATTATTTGCCCATTGCTGTTGGGGTTGCCAAAAAACGGGCTTTCATCCCGCAAAAATTCAATATATTCCCGCGAAGCAACCTGGTGCATCAAGCGCACAATCACGACTTCTGGTTCAGCAGGCAGCATGTACGTGGTGGTGTCCCAATATTGCCCGTTGGCGTAGCGAGCCGGATCGGCTGCGCCGCTGGTGTAGGGTGCAGCACCAGCCGCCTCAAAAGCGGCAAAGTCGTAGCCGCGTGGCGGAATGCGGTTGTCGTGCAAAATCTCGTTGTTCAGCACAAAGTGGAACGATTCGCCTGCGGGCAGTCCCAACTGTGCCGCCAAATCTGTAGAAATACCGTGCTTGGCTTCGTAAAGCTGCAAATCGCTATCTTCGGTCAGGTGACCCGTGGCAGCGTCGTAGGTACCAGAGCTATAGATAAGTGCCCCATCGGCATCATACGCCTCCACTTGCAGCCACATGCGTCGCCCCTCGATGTAGCCCGTGGGCAGCTTGTGGCCGCTGTTGTTGGTGACGGTGACAACAAGCTGCGTGCCCGTGAGCGAGATGTCCAGTTCGGCCGCGTTTTGCAGCATGGCAGTGGCTCTATCCACGCCAGCGTTTAGCGCCGCTAGCCGATCTGGATTGCTGTTGAAGGTGGCACTAAAGACGGGATGCTGAGGGATGATGGTCGGAACCCAATTGTTCGCACCAGTTAGGTCATGCAAGGGAAGGTCGTTCCGCACGGGGCTGCTGCTGGCATTACCAAAAAATGCACCACCCACGCCGGTCACATCCCGCATGTGGCAATCTTGGCAGGTGGAGACGCTGCTCTTGTTGCCGCCAAATTGGGGCAGCGCAACCCCTTGCGGCGTGTTGAAATCGCTCAGAAGCCATTCGCTGTAGGTGCGCTCGATGGGGAACATTTCGGTAGTGTCAGTGAAGGGCTGATTGACCTCGTTGAGAACGTAGCTTTGGCTCATTTCATCCCAAGTAAGGGCGGGGTTGCTAATATCGTGGCAGGTGCCGCAAAGGGCAGCATCTTGGTGGTAAGGCGAAGTGAGGGTGTCGAAAGCGCCTGCGCCAGACACGTGCGGGTCGAAGCCGTTATCGGTCACCACGTCGAAGGGTCCGCGTCGGTAATCGGCTGTGTCGATGACAAAGCTGGCGTTTCCGGCAAAGGTGACGGGGCTGGTGATAGCGGCCAGGACAGAGAGGTCGCGGTCTGGGTTTTCTGCGTTGGGGATGGGGTCAACCAGGCGATGACACACCTCGCACTGGATACCTTCTTGGTCTTCGAGGGTCATGGCAGAGCCGTCGACGGGCGTGGAACGGCCGTCTAGCCAGCCACGCGGCATGTGACAACGCAAACAAAAGTCGCCACCAAAGGCAACGTCGGCATTGGCAATGTCGAGGGCAGCGTAGAAGAGCGGGTCGCGCCCGGCCTGGGCCATCATGCTGCCTTGCCAGCCAAACCACGGCTCGTATTCCTCTGGCTGGTCAATTTGGCTACTGTAACCAGAGTGGCAGCCGAGGCATTGCTGTGGCGAATCAATCGTGTCGGTGACCTGATGGGGTTGGGTGCCGGGTTGGAAGAAGTCTAACAAGGTGGTGGTGGAGACAATGGACGTTAGGGGCAAGGCGTTGGGGGCAATGGGTGGGTGATTTGGCGGCAGGGCGACGGCGGTGTCGGGCTGCCGCAAAGTGGCAAAAAGTGCCCAAATCATTAAGAAAGCAAGACTACTGGCAAAGAAAATGGTAGTTATTTTACGCATACGTTTCCTCTACGATTTGTTATGAGAGTACCCGGATGGATACGGCCGTATTATAATCCCCTTCGCAAATCATGACACACAAAGGAAGTGCGATGCTTTTTAAGAAGAGCCTAAAATTACTACTTTTGTTTTTACTGATTGGCGTGTGGGTGTGGCCGGAAACGGCCGTTCCCCCCACACATGCCTCGAATGCCCAACAAACGGCCGTTGACCCTCGCTTTGGGGCGGTCGAGTCGTTTTGGGCACCGGGTGAAGCGGCCGAATTGGGCGTTGGCTGGGAGCGGATTCTATTTTACTGGAATGAAATCCAGCCAAACGGGCCAGACGATTGGAACACGCTGCACGTCCACGAGGAGTGGCTGGCCGAAGCCAACGCTCAGGGGCGCACGGTGGTTGGGCTGCTGAAAAACACGCCCAACTGGGCCACCGAGGGCGAGTTTGCCGCTGGCGTGCCGCGTGGCCTTTATTTGCCGGTGGATGATCCGGGCAATTTGTGGGCCAACTACGCCCGGCGGGTGGCATCCTACTACAGCGCACGGGGCGTTCACAACTGGATCATCTGGAATGAGCCAGACATTGCCCCAGATGTGTACGGCCATGAGTTTAGTGGCTCGATGGCCGACTATTATCAGCTGCTCAAGGTAGCCTACACGGTGATCAAGCAGGTTGATCCCAACGCCAAAATTCATTTGGGCGGCATGACCTATTGGCATGACCCCACCTGGCTGGGTCGGTTTTTGCAAATGGTGGCTGCTGATCCGGATGCCGCCGCCAACAATTACTACTTTGACGTGATTTCGCTGCACATTTACTTCCGCCCGGAGACGATTCCGACGATTGTGGGGAATGCGTTTGCGGTGCAGCAGCAGGCGGGCATTCCGTTGAAGGCAGTGTGGATCAACGAAACCAATGCCCGCCCCAGCACTGATCCGGAATGGCCGGTGGAGGTGCAGGCATTTCACATTGATTTGGAGCAGCAGGCGTGGTACATCGTACAGGCCTATGCCCTGGGCTTTTACTCTGGCGCGGGGCGGATTGCGGTGTACAAGTTAATTGACATAAACATTGCGCCAGGGGAAGAGTCTTGGGGATTGATACGGCCGTATGACTTCAGCAAACGGCCCGCATTTTACGCTTACCAAAACACGATCAAATATTTGGCTGGTTTTACCTATCCCATCCAGCGGGAGCAGGGAGGCAACTACACGATTGTGCGTTTTGACAGGCCGCAGGGCGTAACGCGGGTGCTGTGGGCGCGGACGGCCAGCAGCGTGACGCTAAACGTACCAGCGCTGGCTGACTCTGGCGTGCTGGTTGATCCGATTACGGGCGTGGAAACGCCCATTGCCCCAACTGGGGGTAACTACTCGATTTCGCTGACTGGCGCGCGCTGTACTGGGGAATGTTACATGGGGGGTGCTCCGGTGTTCCTGGTGGAAGAAGGCGCGGGGGGCGGTGGTTCGACCACGCCACCCGTCGTGTCTCAATCCAACACGCCGACGCCTGCACCGGCAGACGAGTCTGAATCGGAAGGGCCAACGGCCGTTCCCACAACAAACGCAACAGCCATACCAACCGATATCCCAGCTCCGACAGAAACGCTATTCCCTACAGCCACCAACATGCTGCCGCAGCCGCTGCCCAGCAATACACCGACGGCGACGAATACGGCCGTATCCCCCACCGAAACTGTAACGAATGAACCGCCAGCAACTGAGGTGGCCATCGTTCCCCCCGCGACAGCGTTGGCCGATGCACCTGCTGGCGATGGCGGTTCTCTCATTGTGGTGGAGGAGCCAGATAGCAATAATTTGGGTTTGTGGTTGCTGGGAGGTGCGGGTCTGGTGACGTTGCTTGGAACGGCCGTTTGGCTGCGCCGTTCTCGGTAGGTAGATTTTCTACTGGCGCGATTCTGCCAGCTTCACGCCTATTTGGGCGGCGATGGTGGCGTTGTTGCAGAGTAGCAGAATGTTCGCGTAGAGAGCATCCGGGCCGATGGCTTGCACCAAATGACGGACCATCCAGGAGGTAACGGCCGTTCCTCGGATGCCTTGAGCATCTTGTTCACGAACGGCTTTTTTGATGGTCTCGTTGATGACTTCATACTCGTAGCGATGTTCGTCTGGCACAGATACAGCTACTAGCGTGCCAGATTGCAGACCCAACCCACGTCTCGTCTGAATGAGGTTTGCAACTTCAGCTAAATCATCTAACCGGATGTCGGTAGATTGGCCGCTGGGCTGGGAGAAAAACGGAGCCAAATCGTCTGTGCCAACGCCTACCGTGAGCACGCCCTGCGTTTCTAGCACCTCACCTGTGGCTGGGAGGTCTAAAAACGGTTTGGCACCGCTACTCACCACCGTCACTGGCGTGCGGCCAAGTTCTGTGAGATCGCTGCTCACGTCAAACGGATGATGGCGGTGTACGCCGCCAATGCCGCCTGTGGCAAACATTTCGATTCCGGCCAGATGGGCCACAATCATGGTGCCTGCCACCGTCGTGGCCCCATCTTCCTGGCGTGCCACCACCAGCGGTAAATTGCGGCGATTGCAGCGATAGATTGTGCCAGCAGGCCGCGTGGCGACGTATTCCAACTGGTCTTCTGACAGCCCAACGCAAATTTTGCCTTGAATAATGGCAACAGTGGCCGGAGTTGCCCCTGCCTGGCGCACGGCCGTCTCCATCTGAACGGCCGCTTCTACATTTTGAGGGTGGGGTAGTCCGTGGGAAATCAAGGTGCTTTCCATGACCACCACGGCCCGATTTTCTGCCAAAGCTGCCTGAACTTCGGGATGAAGTTGAAGGTGTGGGTTCATTTTTTAGTTACCAATATAGCGTTGTGAATTTCTTCTACAAAGTAGAGTGCGTCGCGTAAACTGTTTTGAATCTGGGCTAAGTCAGAAAGTGGGTTTTCCTGGGTACGCAGCGCGGCAATGTGATCCACAATTGACATATCTAGATTTAACGCTTCGCCCAATTGAGGAACAGCATCAATCTCGCCAGGCCATAAATCTAAAGCGGCGCAGGCGGCTTCGGGGATATATTTCACATATTTGAGGCTGCCAAGAATCATTTTGGCTTCTTTTTGGGTGAGCGTTTCTTTTTTCAGCAATGGCGTGAGCGGCAAAAATACCTGACGGCGCATCACAAAGAAGTAAGATGAGTGGTACAGATGGTGGCTGGCAGCGGTACTGTTCATCTGCGGCCGTACATCCTCGCCAAACACAATTTTGCTGGAGCGGGCGGACTGTAAATTCGGCACCAGGGCTTTTGGCAGCCATGCTAGTTCATCTTCACCATAAAAACAGAAGGCGTGAATAACGGGCAGGCCGCTGGCTGCCAATTCTTGTCCAGCCTTCACCATCACCTCGAATGCTTGCCGAAACTGTTTTTTATCCTCAAAGACATCTTTCGCTAAAATGACCCAAAAGTCCAGATCGCTGTGGCCGGGGATAATTTCGTTGCGTGCCATTGAGCCGTAGAGCAGTACGGAACGGCCGTTTTCACCCAAATCATGAATCGTTTCTACAAATTGCTCAAAGGCGCGTTCGTAATCTGACGTAGTTAAATTCATGAGGCCAACTCCCGCAGCGAGCGTAAAAATTGCTCAAAGTGCCACACCGTTTCCAGAATATCACCATTTACATTTGCCTGGAGCTGTTGCTGAATTTGCAACGGACGTGTACCAGCAAATGCTTCAGCAAATTGGTCGGCCACCGTCGCTAGCGAAATATCCCAAATGCCGTGCAGCAGCAAAGCCGTCCCCATCAGATAGTTCACCTCTTGTGCCAGCATCGCCGCCAGTGCCTCGTCCTTACCATGAATCAAAGACATGAGCACGCCATAGCGACGCAAATAATCCATACAGCCTTCAATATGCCCAGCTAACAAGATTTTTGGGTCTGTTTGTGGCATAACGGCCGAACGCAAATCTTTACCAGCCAAAACAACCCCTTTGTGATTAAGCCAATAAAGCAAATGTGGCTGTTCATTTACTTGCAAAGGGGGGGCAAATAAGCCAGGTAGGGAAAGCTGAAATAGCTCTCGCTTGCGCAAGCAGCGGAGTGAATATGTGGGCGGTGTGGTTGCGTAGACATCGGCAACGCTTCCTAAAAAATCACGAACATCGTCTTGATAAACCACAATTATGCCACCATCCGTAAACGGATGAGGAAAGTACAGCAGGGACTCAACTTCAGCGGAACGGCCGTGCTGCTGGGCAAATGTATCTAATGATGCTTTGGTCATAACAACTTTTATGTGGAAATTTGCAATTTTGAAACAATTATTGCTGCTACCGTTATTTTAGCGGCACTTTTTGCTCTCTTGGCACAATAGTACAAATTTCCTGTTTTTCCATCCGAAATGCAATCAATAGGGTACCAAAAGCCTCTAAGATCGGAAGAAATTTCCCACTATATTTGTAGGGAATTAGTAGGATGTTTTTTACGAAACTTTTATGATTGTGTCGTGCAAACCTTAGAGAGTAATTTGAAACTCGATAATCGATTTCTCTTTGGTTTGTTTAAGTACCTGTCCGAATATTGGCCACAGAGTTCACAGAGAACTTAGAGGCAAAGGTTCATTGTTTAGGAAAAGATGGGAGAAAATGGAAGCAGACAGATTTAACAAGATAACCCGGCAAGAGGTTGCCAAAATTATGCGCGATGCTGGCCCAAAAGTTTGCGTCTTTCCCCTGAATGGCACACGCCGTTGGTTTATGCTAGAGCGTGCCCGCCCTGATCAGGACTTTGCGACCGCTTATCTTAATGGCATTACCACGCGACTAATTGAGATCATTCAACTACTGTTTGAGCATGGCGTTGATACGCTTTTGCTCCCCATCCTCAGCCCTCATCTTTTTCAAAGTCGAGGAGATGCCTACACCAAAATGACGGTGGAGGCGTTGACTTTACTTACAGACCATCCCAAATTTTTGCGTTTTTACGATGATCACCAGGTTCGAGTACGATTTTATGGCGACTATGATCAATATTTTGCTAATACCTCCTTTGAGCCTCTGGTAGAACATTTACAACATGTTGCAGAACGTACGTCATCACACAATCAGCATCGGCTTTTCTGGGGGGTGTGTGCCCACGACGCAACGGAAACAACGGCCGCTTTAGCCATACGTTACTATCAAGAACACGGCCGTCAGCCAGATAAGCAGGAACTGTTGGAAATGTACTATGGGGAAAGCATCCCTCCTGTAGATTTCTTCATCACGGCAGCCAAGCCCCGCGCATTCGACATGCCACTCGTTACAAACGGCCGTGAGGACCTCTACTTCACCGTTGCCCCTTCACCTTACCTAAACGAAACACAATTGCGGGAAATATTGTATGACCACCTTTACACCCGCCCCAAAAAAGAATCAGATTACAAAGATTTTGAGCCTGAGACTTGGCAGGCATTGCGCCAATTCTATGAGGTCAACAAAAACAAAACGCTTGGCATAGGCACCAGACAAAACGAATTTGGCGTGTGGCACCCCGTTTTCTGAGTTGAATCAGAGCATACCGTAAACATCCCCACTTCTGACCATCAGAAAACAAACAGAGAAAAGCTGGAATCACCTTAACCGTTAGTTTTAATTGGAGGAATACGACCTTGCTAAACAATAGATTATCATTTACTCGTCCAAATTGTGACACAAAAGAACGATTGTTAACAGAAATGCAAACATTGTTGAAACAAATTGGTCCAGGCTACATGATGAATACTGCTTACGACACAGCCTGGGTTGCGCGGCTTCACAAGCTAAACGAACCAATTGCTGAACAAGCCCTTGATTGGCTGCGGAAACACCAGCTAGCAGATGGTAGTTGGGGAGCCGCAGAGCCACTTTACCATCACGATCGCGTTATTTGCACATTAGCGGCCGTTATTGCCCTGGCTGAACGTGGGTTGGAGCAAGATCAGCTTCGCGTGTCGCGAGGGCTTACCGCCTTAAAAGAGCATAAAGCCAAACTGCATCTTGACTTGTCCGGTGAAACGATTGCGTTTGAAATGCTCATGCCTGCCCTGATGGCGGAAGCCAAGGCACTCAACCTTGTGCCGCGTGGAGATACGGGTCTCTTAAACGAGATGGCCCAAGTACGTGAAATAAAGCTGGCCAAATCGCCAGGGAAAATGATTAGTCGCTTGACGACGCTGGCATTCTCGGCGGAGGTGGCTGGCCCTGATGGGATGCACATTCTGGATTTAGAAAATTTGCAGGAGCCGGATGGATCTGTGGGATACAGTCCCTCGGCCACAGCATACTACACGCTGAATTTTGCCCCTGGGAATAAAGCCGCGCTCAACTATTTGCGAGCCAACTGTCACAATGGCGGCGTGCCCAACGTCGCTCCGTTCGACGTTTTTGAACCGGCTTGGACTTTATGGAATATTGGTCTCACGCATCCCCACGACCAAGAGACTCTGGAGGCCTGTCAACCCCATCTTGATTTCTTGGAACGACATTGGCGGCAGGGGCAAGGCATTGGTTTTGCTGCTGGTTTCGTCGCAAAGGATAGTGATGAGACGAGTGTCGTCTTGGAAGTATTATCCCAATTTGGTCGGCCAAATGACATCGGCGCACTTCTGAGTTTTGAGGAAGAGGCGTATTTTCGCTGCTTTGATTTAGAGGTAAACCCATCGGTCAGCGCAAATATACATGTCTTGAGTGCCTTAAGACAGAAAGGTTATGATGTTTCCAATCCATCGGTGAACAAGATTTTACGTTTCTTGGATCGTCAACGCACGAAAAGAGGCTACTGGTTAGATAAATGGCAGTTTTCACCATACTATACAACCGCGCATTTAATTATCGCTTGTGCAGGTTATTTTAATTCATTCGTTCATGAAGCTGTAAATTGGATTATTTCGACGCAACACCAGGATGGCTCTTGGGGGCATTATTGCCCAACGGCCGAAGAAACAGCTTATTGTTTACAAGCCTTGGCTATTTGGAAACGCGAAGGTCAACATGTTCCCGAAAAAGCCTTAGACGATGGCACACGTTGGTTAGAGCAACATAAAGAACCGCCTTATCCTCCACTTTGGATTGGTAAGTGTCTATATTCGCCAATACTTGTAATAAAATCTGCTATTCTTAGTGCTTTAGCCTTGGTTGGATCCGAATTTAGTAATAATAACTCACAATCTCGTTCATGATCCTACAAGTGATTTTTATGGGAGAAGCGAATCCAACATGAAAAAGAAACTTCGTGATTTTTTGGAAGTGCCTATTGCAGATGATGATGATCGACGACGGGCGCGCCATCTAAACGTGTTATTGTTGGGAATTGGCAGCCTTGTAGCTATTGGGATTATGTATGCGTTTGTATCCTTATGGATAGGCGTTCTTGATTGGCAAGGAACCCTTGATGTTCTTATGCCAACGGCTATCGTTCTCGTTGGGATATTCTTCATTTACATAATTAATCGGCATTTTTCAGTTCACTTAGCTGCATTTTCTTTTTTATTGCTTCTCACTTTTGTCCTTTACTTCTCAGGTGAACCCTATGAATCAGTTTGGGGACGAAATATGGTGATTATGACATTGCCTGTCATAATGGGCAGTGTCATTTTGCCACCTGCGGCCAGTTTTATTATGGCCACAATTGTGGGTGGATTACTTGTGATGGCGGCAGCTACGGGGTCATTCTCACTAAATATTATTGGCATTCTGGCTTATTATGCTATTGCGTTTATTTCCTGGCTTTCAGCACATAGTCTTCAAAAAGCAATCAAAGATTTGCGGTATGCTAAAAATGAGGCTGAGGCGGCGACTCAGGCTAAGTCGGAATTTTTGGCGAATATGAGCCATGAAATTCGTACGCCGCTCAATGGTGTGATTGGCATGACCAGCTTGCTGCTCGACACGCATTTAGATGACGAGCAGCAAGAGTTTATCCACACCATTCGAAGCAGCAGCGACGCTTTATTAATCATTATCAATGATATTCTAGACTTCTCCAAGATTGACTCTGGGTGGTTGGACCTTGAAGAACAGCCATTTAATTTGCGCGAATGTGTGGAAGAAGCACTTGATTTGCTGACACCAAAAGCGGCCAGCAAATCTTTAGAGGTTGCTTACTTCTTTGAGGATGGTATGCCAACCGTTATCAACGGCGACGTGACGCGGCTGCGTCAAATTTTGGTTAATTTGCTAGGGAACGCCGTAAAGTTTACCGAAGAAGGAGAAGTTGTACTGTCGCTAAAAGGGTCTGCGCTGGCAGACGGCCGTTACGAGCTCCATTTTTCTGTCAAAGATACCGGCATCGGCATTCCCAAGGATCGGAAAGACCGCTTATTTAAACCATTTAGCCAGGTCGATTCCTCTACGACCCGACGCTTTGGCGGTACAGGATTGGGCCTCATCATTAGTAAGCAGCTAACTGAGGCGATGGGCGGCACCATGTGGGTAGAGAGTGAAGAGGGTCAGGGTTCAACCTTTCACTTTACCATTATGGCTTCCGCCGTGGCTGAAAATGAGGCGAGTTTAGACCTTCAAAAAGTAAAAAGTACCCTGGCAAATAAACATGTTCTCATTGTAGATGACAATGAAACGAACTGTTTTATTTTAAGCCGTCAGGCAACTGCATGGGGCATGATTCCGCGAATTACCACGAGCAGTGCCGAGGCACTCGACTGGATCAAACTGGGAGAAAATTTTGATGTGGCCATATTGGATATGCAAATGCCGCAAATGGATGGCCTGCAACTGGCTAAAGCCATTCGCACCTATGCCGCTGCTGAAAAATTGCCGTTGGTTTTGCTAACTTCTTTGGGACAAAGCAATAAACAAGAGTGGTCAGAGCTGTTCACCTCATGTTTGAATAAACCGCTCAAACCTGCTCAACTGCAAAACGCCTTTTCAAAGATTTTTGATACACAACCGAAGCAAGAGCCTAGTCAGCGTGCGCCAGCCAAAACGTTTGACAACCAGATGGCTGAAAAGCATCCATTGCGAATATTGATTGCCGAGGATAACAAGTTGAACCAAAAAATTGCCGTGCGCATTTTGGAACGGCTAGGCTATCATGCAGATATAGCTGACAATGGTTTAGAAGCATTAACAGCACTGCGTCGGCAACCTTATGATGTGGTTCTTATGGATATTCAGATGCCAGAGATGGACGGCCTGGAGGCAACTAGACAGATTCGGCAGCAATGGCCAGAAGCGCAACGGCCGTATCTTGTTGCCATGACGGCCAATGCCTTTCAAGGTGATCGAGAAAAATATTTAGAAAATGGCTTAGATGATTACGTGAGCAAGCCAGTCAAACCGGAGAAATTAATTGCCGTTTTGTACCGCATCCCAGCTGCTTTTCAGGCAACACCATATTCAGCTTCAGCATAATGCCCCGTTACAACCGAATCAGCTTCACCTGAGTAATCGCCGGAATTTTGTTGAGAGCGTCCAGAACCTCTTTGCCCGGCTCACTATCCAAGTTGATAAAAGAGAGTGCTTCACCACCGGGCTTATCGCGGCCCATGCGCCATTCTGCAATATTGACTTCGTAAGCGGCTAAAATGGTACCAACCTGCCCAATGACGCCATGCACGTCCTTGTTCTGCATGACCAACACGTAGCCGTCCGGGCGACCATCCAGTTTATACTGATCAACTTGCACAATGCGCGGTTCCACCCCGCCAAACAACATGCCGGCCAGCGTACGCTCACCCCCATCCCACGTCACGCGGCAAGTGATCAAATTGGCATAATCTAACGAGCTGGCGGCTTTGGTTTGCGCCACAGCAATGCCGTTTTCTTCGGCCAGCAGCGGGGCATTAATGTAATTAACCGGATCAGAGATTGATTTTTCTAAAATCCCTTTTAGGAGTCCGGCAGCGATCGGTTTGATTAGTTCGTTGACCGTTTCGCCACGTACTTCCACTTCTACCCGCCGCAGGGGAGCATCAGCCAGGTAGCAATGCAGCTTGCCCAACTTTTCACCCAGTTCCATATACGGCCGTGTTTCGGCAAAATCGGGGCCAGCCTGGAACGGCAGGTTAAGGGCGTTGCGGAAATCGGTGCCGCGCAGGGCATCTAGCACCTGATCCACAATCTGTGTCGCTACGTCTCGCTGCGCTTCCAGTGTGCTCGCACCCAGATGCGGCGTGTGGATCACGTTGGGCAAGCCGATCAGCGGACTATTTTCTGGTGGTTCTTTTTGGTACACATCCAAAGCGGCCGTTTTAACCTGCCCATTTTTCAAGCCCTCAGCCAAGGCCGCTTCGTCTACCAGCTTGCCACGTGCGGCATTAATCAAAATAGTGCCCGGTTTCATCTGGCTAATCGTATTGGTATTGATAATCTTCTCAGTTTCCGGCAACAGGGCCGTGTGCAAACTGATGTAATCTGATTGCCCGAGCAAATCGTCTAAATCGACTAAGGTGACGCCCAATTCTTTCCCCACCTCTTCAGAGACATATGGGTCATAGGCTAAAACTTCCATGCCAAACGCCTGCGCCCGCTTGGCAACCAAACGGCCGATCCGACCAAAGCCAATCAGCCCCAACGTTTTACGGTACAGTTCCGTCCCCACAAACTCAGATCGCCGCCACTCGCCATCTTTTAGTGAGGCGTGGGATTGAGCCGTGTGCCGACTGGCAGCCAGCATGAGGGCAATGGCTTGCTCAGCTGTGGCAATGCTGTTGGCTCCCGGCGTATTCATCACAATAATGCCACGCATGGTGGCACTGCGAACGTCTACATTGTCTGTGCCAATACCTGCTCGGCCAACAACTTTTAGTCTGGTACCTGCGGCCAGCACATCTGCATCTGCTTTGGTGCCGCTGCGAATAATGAGCGCATCATATTCAGGTAGGATGGCTAGCAGTTCCTCTTTGCTAAGGCCGGTTTTCATATCGTATTGAGCATCCTTTGCCTGATCGAGCCGATCCAGCCCGGCTTGCCCCAATTTGTCTGAGATCAATATTTTGAACATAGGTCTCCCTTTGGATTTTTAATAGTTGTTTGTGGCCGTTTGGAAGCCCCATGAATTATAGTCGGGGAATAATGTGGGGCAAACGTTCAGTATGCTACTTGTATGGTGAGAAACAACGGCTCTATTGCCTCATCTCCTGGAGAAGCTGCTGACACTGCACGGCCGTTCTCTTAATGAGTTCACCCCCTGTGAAGCGCGGGTCTTCTGTGACTTCGCACAAAGCAAAGGCGGGGTCAGGAACGGCCGTTAGGCTTGGCATATCTAGCTGCTCAATTTCAGCCAAAACCAATCCGGTGAGTGGGCCGCTAAATTGATCGATGCTGAATTGGAAACGGTCGTCTCGCAGCTTATACCTTTTCTTCACCAAAATTTTGGCAGGCAACGTTTCTAGCAATGCGTAGCTCGCCGCATCCAAATAGAAATTTGTGATGGTCGTGGCATAAGCGGTTTGATCTGCCGCCTGATATTTTTGGGTAAATTTGCGGGCTATCACGTTGCCCTGCGCGTCGGTCATGCGGCGCAGACGTAGCGGCGTGCCAATGATGTACCGGTCTTCAATGAGCGTGTAATCCTGACTGTTTTGCAGCGCAGCGGGCAGGGTTGCCAGCAGCCATCGCCTTTCCAGCTCAAATTGAGCGTATTTGTGGGACACGTTGGGCTAGCCCCCTTAAACGCCGCTAAACAGCGGGTGGTAGTAGACGGTGCCGCGCTTATTTTGCAGTGCGCCAGGTGCTAGTTCCAGCACCATAAACGCCTCTTCCGGTACGTCAAATTGGCAACGAAGGCCGTGTGGGGTAGAACGCATAAAGCCGAAGCGCGGATAATAGTCAGAATGGCCCAACACGAAGGCAAGGCTGTAGCCAGCTTCCTGGCAGGCGGCCAAGCCACGACGGCATAGTTCTGTGCCGATGCCTTTGTTTTGATGATTTGGGGAAACAGCAATGGGGCCGAGGGCAACGGCCGTAAATTCATCCACATCATTTTTCACAGTCATAGGGGAAAACAGGATGTGTCCTACCAGTTCCTCATCAAGCAAGGCAACGAGTGAAATTGTGTCAACGCTGGCTTGCTGCAATTTTTGAACCAGCTCCGCTTCGGCTGGGCGGCCAAAGGCAGCGGCTTCCACCGCATAAACTGCGTTCCTGTCTGCGGCCGTTTCCGGTCGAATCAGTAATGTCATGTGCCCATCACCTGCGCTATTAATTCTCGCTCTCTAGGACGGTTGTCAAAATCAACGAAGATGATTTGTTGCCAGGTGCCTAGCGTGAGACGGCCGTTTACAAATGGCACCGTCAGCGATGGCCCCAACAGTGCAGCCCGCACGTGGCTATGGCCGTTGCCGTCTTGCCAACGGGCATTGTGGGCGTAATGTCGATTCGGATCAACAATTTCATCAAACAGGCGACGCAGATCGGCTACGCAGCCAGATTCATACTCGATGGTGGTGAGGGCACTGGTAGCTGAGGCGGTAAAAATTGTGACCGTGCCGTTTTGTAGACCAGTGTTGCGAACGGCCGTTGCTACCTGGGTCGTGATGTCTAAAATATCTGCATCCCCGTTGGTTTGTAGCTGAATTGTGTGCGTTTGTACGGTCAATATTCTCCTCCAAATTTAGCAACTACTTTACGCCACCCAGCCCCAAATGAAAAATTGCGCCGAAAAGTAAAGATACAGCAGCAGCGAAGGGTACAAAATCAAGCGGTGGATTTTGCCATTTTCACCCCAAAGTGCCAGCAGAAAAAAGGTGGGGAAAAAGGCCAGGGCATAGCGCGAAAAGGAGTATAGTGGCTTAAACTCAGAACTGGGCAGCAGCATAAACAACAGCAGCATGGCTGCATACAATCCCCAACCCAGTCGCTGCCGCCAGCGGAAAAGTGCCCAAATAGTCGTGATGAGCAGCAGCCAGGTGATGAAAAAGTCAAACCAAAGCGTCAACTCCCCGACACGACCTGTGCCTAAACCAAACATGCCTTGCGTCGCCCGTAATAAATCGGTGCCCGGAAAGCCGGTGCGTTGGAACCAATATTCGGCGTAGATATTGCCCAGCGGCGGCAGCCCAAGCCAAGTGCGGTACAGCAAAAACAGCAGCAACCCAAGACCCGGCAAAAAAACCGCGGCGGCTTTCCTAATAAGTCGCGGACTCCAGCCGCCAATCGGGTCAATCTTCCATTTGCCGTTGCCCAAATATCGTTCCCAATAATGGTAAGCCAGGGGCACCACCAATACCCAGCCTGTGAGGCGTGTCAGCGCAGCCAGCAGCCCCAGCACCCCCGCCCATTCAAACTGATCATGCCGAAAAGCCAACCAAAGCGAAGCCAGCGTGAACAATAAAAAGAGTGATTCTGTGTACGGCGCGAACAAGAAGAAGCTGGTGGGAAACAAGGCAAAGTAAACCAGCAGCCGAGAGGCGTGTTTTTCGCCCAGTAAATCGCTGCCTACTTTGTGCAGCAATATCAACAAGCCCAGCAGCGCAATGTTGGAGATAATAATTCCGGCGGCCAGATGTGCCGCGTGGGAGCCACCAAACAGCCCACCTAGCCCGCGCATCAGCACCGGGTAGAGCGGAGGGAATACGGAATCTTCGGGGTGGCTGTACCCTTCAGCGGCGATGCGGGTGTAGTGTAGGGCATCAAATCGCTGCCACGGGCCAAGCAGTAGCCCGGCAGCTCCGTCGTTGAGAATGGGTTGGTTGAGATACGGCCGTACGACCTCATCTGCTTCTAGTGGTACGGGGCTAGCCAACTGTGCCGCCATCGCCCAGCCACTCAAAAAGAGGCGCAGCAGTACAAAGAGTATGAGCGCATGGCGCACGGCGGGCTGTTGCCAAAGCGAGTTCAGCAAATTGGGTCTCCAGGTGAAAATCAATACACAATACGTTGTAGAAGGCGCAAATTTTCACAAATTTTAACACCCTTTTCCGCGAATTAGTGAAATTCGCATCCAGAGACATTTGCGTCAGGTTGAAGAATAGTGTGGGAGCAGCCTGGGGTTGATTTCACGCAAAGTCGCGAAGGTGACAAGAAACAAATTCTAACCTTTACGACTTTGCGTGATCATTTGAAAATCAAACAAAGCGGTTTGTGGTGGAGATTACACGTCGCCCATGGGGACGTTGTTTTTACGATAGTTGAGCATCAGCCAGAACAGTGCCCCACAAATGGCAACGGCCGTTGCCGTAATAACGATCTGCGTCAGGTTGTTGAATGGAATCAGCCACAGAGTCGTCACCAATTCCAAACCAATCAGGAAGAGCAAAAACTTGATAATGCCGTCACGATTTACCTTAGAGGCAACATACGCGCCAAAGGGTGCACCTAAAATGACGATGGGTACGGCAACTAGCCAATAGTTCCAGGCGATGCCAATGTCTTGCGACACCACGCCGTGCAAGAAGAAACCCACCACGGAGTTGAGGCCCATGATCACCACGGTTGTGGGGGTACTAATCTTTTCATTGATGCCAAACGCCAGCGTTAGGACAATGAAGGTAAGCATATCGATGCCAGACCCAGTTTGCGCAGCAAAAGAGCCGCCCAAAACCCCGCACAACAAAAAGAGTGCCCGGTACCGATTATCCCAGTTTGGCAGTTCGCTACGCGGCTCCCAATGAATAAGCCAGCGTGAGATCACCATTGCCACGCCAAAAGCAGTGGCAACGAACGTAAACAAGATTTTGGGGTACGGGTTTGGAATTGTGAACAGGTAGGTGCCAATGAGCTGGCCAAAAATACCACCGAGCGAGACCCAGCCAATGACGCGGGGCAATGTGCGAACACGCTGTGCGTAAATCATGACGCCGGCCATTGTCATGCCCACCGCCTGGATCATCAACCCAAAGGTGCGGGCATCGGTTGAGGGAATTTGCAGCACCTTGGTGAACACAGGGAAAGCAACGGCCGCACCGCCTTCGGCGGTAGCACCGGCGACAAATGAGCCAATAGTCATTGTTAGGGAAACGGGCCAATATTCTTGGAAAAGCTCCCAGCGATTGGCAATGAACATATAGCTAAACCAGAAGGTGTACACAATCGCAAGCAGCGTTGGGTAAAGCCACTTGCGCGAATTTGTGGCAGCAGCTTGTTGAGGCTGCCCGGCAGACATGTCTACTTTCATCTAAATTACCTCATCTTGGTTTAAATTTTTCCAGCATCATTGTCTAATTGAGAGAGTAGATTCCCTGTTTTCTTGGTATTACAGGTTGGTTCAGCAACTCAATTGACGCACGGGGGTAGTGTATGTAGGGCAGCTTACAATGATGCTTTCACGAAGTGGATGAGGAAAAATTACTGATTGTTATCGGCAAAGAGGGTGTTTTGGATAAGGCGGAGGGTTTGTTGGAGGGATTCGGGCATATCTGGGGTGTCTTCCAGGGTGGTGACGGTGTAAAAGGTGGTCTCTTTTACGGCCGTAATTTCGTACAAAAAGCGGTCACAGCAACTGTCTTCGGGCAGGTATGCTTCACTGAGGCTAAAAAAGCCTGTGCTGTCCAGGCTAGCAAGCAGTTGGCTAACGTTTTCGGTAGAGAGCCTGGGTTGGATAGTGGTGTTCGTTTGGATACGGCCGTCTGTAAATATAGTCCACTCCTCTTCAACCCCGGCAATGCCACCAGAGCGTTTGAAGACAACGGCCGTATTGGGAGCAAATGTAGCGGTGGGAACGGCCGTTGGCGTCTCCGTTAGCTCATCCACCGGGGCGTGAGCAGTTTCCACCGTGCAGCTACTTTGTCCAAAAGGTATAAGTAGCAAAATTGCAAGCCAGAAGAAGAGCCGTTTGTTTGCCATCTTGTTTCCCTTGCTCAAAAACCACCATACATTGATGAGATGCGTTCAGTCAGAATTATATATCCATCTATAAGCAAAATGAATCCCAAAGTCCAATTCAGTAAATTGCCCAGATGAACAGTCCTTTTAGAATTATTGCTTAGTTTAATGACAAGCTGCTTATCAAATAGTCGATAAATAATGAAAGTAAAAGTAAACGTCAACGGTGAAAACAAGGCTAGCACCAAACGATTTCCATTTGCAATTGGCGTATACCAGGCATAAAGCAGCACGTAAACAATAAAGAAGCCAGTTGAAAACAGAACCAGAAAGGGAAACTCTTTTAATATGGTTTTTATTCGCTGACGATTGAACAGAAACAGGCCCAAAACCAGGCCAAAAAGAAGGATAAGGTATTTTAGGTAACCGTAAGAAGTCGCCATGCCAACAAGTACAGTCAAAAGGCCCTTGGCTATACGCTGGCCAACTTCAGCTATAGAATGCTCTTGAAAATATTTGCCAGCACTAGGAATTTCTTCGGGTGGCAAATCTGGCCAGCCAACACGGTCGCCATGTGCTCTGGTGCCTGCCAATACATCATCCCAACTATCGTACCAGATGTAAAAAGTAGAGTTTACATTGTAAAAGTATTGGCCAAAACGCTCTTTGCTATTTTGAATGTATGGCCAGATGGTTAATAAGAAAAATAAGAGTACCAGTGTAGGCGTGGCAAAATATTGCAGGTTTTGTCGATTGAAAATTGGACGGACATGATCTTTGGCTAATCGAATAACCGCTTGTAATAATGCAGTGCCAATAAAGATGCCTAATCCTGGTAGGATAGATGCTTTGGTTAGATGGGTCAGCCCGAGTAAGATACCGGTGAGAACGGCCGTTCCCCACGTTTTTTGCCCTGTCGGCTTGTGCAACAGATGGCCCATTAACAGAAACCCTATAAAACTTAGCAGGTAAAAAAGCAGTTCTGGTTGCGCGTAAGCAGCCTTGAAGATGTAAAGCGTAAAGATGTGGATAAGGATAAGAGTTACGGCCGTTCCTAAAGGTAAATATCGGCGAAATAACCAAAACAAAGTAGGCAAGATGAGTAAAGAAAGCCCGATGTTAAATAATTTCCCTCGGGCAAAGAAAGCCTCGTCAGTTAAATCTGGCTCATACGCTAGCGAGAGCAAAAAAGGGTAAAGGGGCATTCGGTTACGGTCTGTAAGATCAGTGTAATTAGAATTTTTCAGCAATTTTGCTGCTTCTAAATATGCATTCTGATCAATTTTGAAGCGGTTTATATTTACATATAAAAATTGCTGCCGTACACCATATAGGTAAAGCGAAAATAAGAGTGTCACCAGGAGCACAATAATCAGTTTTCTATAAGGCTGAGAACGCAAAAGGAAACTGGTTTCCATCTAGCTAGTAGCCACCGTACACTGTAGAGATTCGTACGGCTAGAATTATACACACATCTATCAGGAGCAAAGCCAAAAACACCCAGTTGAGCAGTTGTCCCCAGTGAACTGTTTGTGCGGATTGGGATTTTAGCTGTAGCAACAGGTGATCTTCAAAAAGCCGATACATGATGAAAGCTAGCACAAACATGACGGGCGAAAACAAGGCTAGCGAAAAGCGAGTTCCCGACGAAATGGGCCAAAACCAAGCATATAACAAAATATAGACAGCGAAGTAACCGTTAACAAACAAGGCCAGAAAAGGATGCTGCGCAACAATTGTTTTCGCTTTGTGCCAGTTAAAAAGTGCCACAATCAGGACAAAACCAAAGAGCAAGCAAGCATAAATCCAATAACCATACGAGTTACGCGTTGTGATGAAGATTACCAATAAGCCTTCAAACAGCCGTTGGCCTATCTGGTCAAATGAATGCTCTCTGAGATATTTGGCCGCGCTGGGAAGTTCTTCAGGTGGCATATCTGGCCAGCCAACACGGTCGCCATGTGCTTTGGTGCCTGCTTCCACCTCGTCCCAATGATCATACCAAATGTAGAAGGTGGAGTTGACGTTATAAAAGTAACGACCAAACTGCTCTTTGCTGTTTTGAATGTACGGCCAAATGGTTAGCAAAAAGAAGAGGAGAACCAATAGAGGTGTTGCCAAATTGCGCAAGAATTGACGGGGAGAGCGTGGAGATACCCATTGCCTGAAGATGGCTTGCAGCACAGCGATGCCGAAAAACAGTGCCAAACCGGGCAAGACAGACGCTTTGGTTAAATGCGCCACGCCTAACACAATGCCTGTGAGAACGGCCGTTTTCCAAACATTTTGGTCGCTTGTAGGCTGCCACAATAAGCGGCACAGCAGTAAAAATCCCAGAAAGTTAAAAAGGTAGAAAAGAAGCTCGGCCTGGACAAAAGGTGCTTTAAAGATGTAAACGGTAAATGCGTGGATGAGCGTGAGATTGACGGCCGTAAACAGCGGCAAATAACGCTTAAAAATCAAAAACAAAAGGGGGAGGCTTATAAGAGAAATAACTATATTTAGCAGCTTGCCCCGGTAAAAAAATAGCTCCCTGCTTATGCCTGGTTCATAAAACAGCGAGAGCAAAAAAGAGAATATCGGCATTCTCGCTCGATCTGTCAGAGTCGTATAGTTGGACGTTTTTAACTGCTCCGCCATTCTCATGTACGCAGCCTGATCCGTGCGCGTCATATCGGTGTTGACAAGCAAAAACTGTTGCTGCACGCCATACAAATACAGCAGCACGGCAACGGCCGTCAGAAAGAACATTGTTTTTCGAGATGGACGTTTTATATGTTTGAGGATAAGTTGCATCACGGCGTGACTGTTAAACTGGCAACCAATAAATTCAATGCAGTTGTCATATCATTTTTGCCGGTTTTTACATCTACATCAATGGTTAGCAGATGGCGGTAAATTTGCTCTAGCTGGCTCAGGCTAAACCCCTGGCTTTGTTGGTACAGCTTGCTCACCACAAAGCTGTGCATTCGCAGCTCTTGGCCAATGGCAGGCGGCCGTTTGCCTTCGTCGGCTAGCTCTTTTACTTGAATGAGCAGCCGAAACTGGCGAATAAACATGGAGAACAGGTAAAACGGATCGGCTCCCTCCCGAAACTTTTCCTGCAATAGCTGGGACGCTTTCCGGCTGTTACGATTGCCCAACGCATCCACCAAATCAAAAATGCTGGCTTCGGCTGCGTAAGGGCTAAGCAGTTTCACTTGCTCAGACTGAATCTCTTCGCCGTTACAGTAGAGCAGCAGCTTTTCAATTTCCCGGCTCAAAATTTCCATCTGGCTGCCGATGTTGACAGTGAGCATATGGGTGGCCTGGTTAGAGATACGGCCGTCTTCCGCCATCACCTTCTGCTTAATCCACCGTTCCAATGCAGCCCCTTCTGGCTTGCTAAACTGCTTTACATAGCCAGACTTCTCACTTTCAGCCAGCTTTACCAGCGCATTATTCGCTTTAAGAGCTTTTGATTCCAAAAAAAGCAGGCGGGTTGTTTCTGGCAGAGTCGGTAGATAGGCAAGCAGCTGCTTCTGGTACGATTTGTCCAGCTGGCTGCTGAGCAAATCCCGTACAATGACCAGCCGCACCTTTGCTAGAAAAGGGATGGCACTGGCAGCTTGCTGTAGCTGCGAAAACGACACGTGGCCTTCCAGCTTTGTCGTGTTCAAATCCAGCATGGCCGGATCGCCCATCTTACTAATGAGCTTGGTCACCGTTTCTTGCTGGGCGTGGCTGTCGTCGCCGTGGAAAATGTAAAACATAGTTGATTTGCGTAGGGGCGGTTCGCGAACCGCCCTTGCTTAATTCACCGTTGTAACCCGATAAGATTTCGCATTTATCTGGCTGCCGCCCGTAAGCAACAGTTGAAACAGCCGCGTTACGGGCGAGGGCTGCACCGGACGAACAGTTTGAACTTCCATATCCTGCAAATCACCCTCAACCGTGTATTTGGCCTGTAGCTGCACCCCAATCGGCCGAGAGACAATGAGCGAAAAGACAACGGCCAGAATTGCGGTTGGCAATGCCCCCAGCAGCACCGTCAAACTCATTTTGGATTGCTTCTGGCGACGCTGCTCAAAGGCAAATGAGGCTTGGGCTGCCACTGTAGCCAACGTCGCTGTGGTTAATAGCACGGTACCGCAATTTGGATGTACGGCCAGGTGGTGCTCACCCTTTTTCATACGCCGAAACGCTTCATTGACTGCGTTTGTTACGTCCTGCTCTGAAATATCGCCGTAAATGTTCAGGCTGAACCCTGTGTGGTTGGAGTTTCCCTGCGCACTGAAATTTTTGTGCTTTTCACTAAGCACGTGGATAGTGGCGTGTTCTAAACCATGATTACGGCGCACGCGGCTGATGAGTTGAGTAAGCATAAGGCCTCCAATCTGGTGATCTGACAGGTTCATGATGGATATGTTTTCAACCAGAACCTGTCGGGTCTGGTTATTACTCAATTGCAATGGGGTCAATCGTAAAGCGTTACGTGCCAATCGTCAATTTGAAATCAGGATCGTAGGTTGGCAATCCTAGATCAGGCATGGGCTTATTGTTTAAGAAGGCGTCCAGGGCCGCTTCGGTGGCCTCAATGTCATCCCACGGGTATTCGGTGGTGATGAAGCACATGGATTGCTCATGCCCCTTGCCGCAAACCAGCACAAAATCTTCTGGACGGGCTAAATGCAGAGCAAAGTGGATGGCTTGCCCCCGGTCGGGAATGCGCCAGAAGGTTTGGCCTTCAACGCCGCCTTGTGCCGCGCAGCCTGCTGCCATCTGTGCCAGAATCCCGTCTAGCGATTCCGTGCGTGGGTCTTCGGCGGTGAGGATGGTGTGGTCGGCAAGCTGGGCGGAGATTTCGGCCATCATGCGGCGTTTGGCTGGGTCGCGCTTGCCTGCGCTGCCAAAGATGGTGATGATACGGCCGTTCCGCCCCATCTGATCCAAAATGCCCTGTGCTGCCTGGATTGCTTTCTCTAGGCCGTCTGGCGTATGGGCAAAATCAACATGCACGATGAACGCCTGCCCACGCTGAATCTGGTGCATACGGCCGTGAATTTGCCCCACGCTTTGCAAACCGGCTTGAATGGCTTGTGGCGCAATGCCTAATGCCTGGGCTGCCCCCGCCGCCGCCAGCATGTTGGCCACGTTGAAGATGCCTAGCAGCGGTGAGCGTACGGGTAGCCGCTGGCCATCCAAATGCAGAGTAAAGCTGGAACCGCTGGGATCAGTTACCAAATCGGTGACGTGTAGGTCTGCAGCGGCATCGTGCAGGCTGTAGGTAAGCTGGCGCGGGGCAGGGATGGCGGCTAATCGCTCGTAGGAACTGTCGTCCAGGTTGAGGATGGCTGTTTTAACGATATGCTCCGGCTTGTGTGGCGTGGCATCGTTGCTGGCAACATTGTGGAAGAGGCGTTCTTTGGCCTGTGCATATGCCTCGAAGCTGCCGTGATAATCCAAATGTTCATGGGTGATGTTGGTGATGATGGCGATGTCGAAGGAAACGGCCGTTACCCGGTGTTGCGCCAGCCCGTGGGAGGTCGTTTCTAAAATGACGTGGCTCATGCCCGCATCCACCATCTGGCGCAGGTATCGCTGCACCACGGGAGCCTCAGGGGTACTCACGTGCAGCTCTAACGCTTCTTCGTGGTCGCCAATCATCGCCTTGAGCGTGCTGATCATGCCAGTTTGGCAGCCAGCGGCACGCAGAATGCTGTGCATCAGGTCAGCGGTGCTGGTTTTGCCGTTGGTGCCAGTGACACCCACCATGAGCAGATGCTGGCTGGGGAAGCCATACCACGCTGCCGAGAGCCAGGCGAGCGTTTCGGCCGTGTCTGGCACTTGCCAATAAACAACGTCCTCTGGCACGGTCAGCCCCAGCTCGTCAGCCGATTTTTGGGCCAGAATGAATGTGGCGCCCAGCTCAATGGCTTTGCCAATCCAGGGATGGCCGTCGCTGCTGGTGCGTAGGCGAGCCACAAAGCTGCTGCCGGGCGTGACCTCGCTCGTTTTCTCCGTAAACATTTGGATAGCGATATCTGGCCCGCTGTAGGGCGGGGGTTGAAGGTGGGGGGTGTTGGCAACGGCCGTTTGCCAGTCGGCCAGCAGTTGCTTGATGTAGCGGGTGGGGTATTGGAAATTGGAGATTGGGGATTGGTTTTCTTTCATAATTGAACCATTTAGCGGATTGAGTTGATACTGAGTTGTGCTTCCTGCGCTAGCAATCCTTCCACGCCAGAACCGGCAATATCCATCACGCGGCTGTCGGCGAAGTAAGGAAAGTCGAAGCTGACACGGTCGCCGGCGAGCAGGCCAGGCAAGGGCATGAGCCGGGCGGTGAGTGGCTTGTTCAGGCGGCCAGCGAGCATGGCCACGTCGAGCAGAACGGCCGTCAATGCCCCTTCAGCCACATGGCCGGGCAAGGGAATGGTGTCCAGCCCCACGCCGCACACGGCACTGTAGCTCAGTAAATCTTGTACGGTCAATTCTCCTTCAGCGGCGCGTTTGGCGAGGACGGAATCTTCTAGCACAGGCAGCATTAGCCCAGAAAATCCGCAGCTTGGGAAGTTGGCGCGGGCGATGGCTTCCGTTACAAAGCCAGCGGCAAACAGGCTGCCTGCGCTACCCAAATAGGGCAAGCCTAATGCTTCCAGCGCGCCGCCCAGGCTCTTGTCGTCGGTGGGGAAGGGTGCTAATGAAAAATCGATGCCGCTAAAGCCTATGCTGTGTTCTTTAGCGATTGCTTGGGCGATGGGGGTGATGTGGGAGACGGCCGTTTCTATTGCCTTAACCAAATTTTGCCGCGCTTCTGCCAGCGTGGTTGCGGACTGGATCGCCTGCAGGGCAAGGTCGGCAGACTCCACAGCAATACCAAAATGAGCCGGGCCACCTTGATGATACGCAACCGGAAAGAATGGCGAACCCGGTGGGCAGTTAGCCAGTGCGGTTAGGTACAGGTTACCAAATCCGTTTGGCAATAGTTGGCTTACAGTTTTTATCAACCTGGCCGTTTGCTGGCAGCGGGTGGTATCAATCTGCCCTCGAGTATTGGCGATTTCCACAGTAGCAAAAAGCACCTCAGTGGCGGAGAGCAACGTTGGAATCATGTTTGCCCAAATTGCCTCATGCCGCAGCAGCACCGGCCCCAAACTGATATAGCTTGCCCCTGCATCCTGCCATTGTTGCGCCAAAATTTGGGCTTGTTTTAAGAGAGGTTCTTTTTTCGGCCACCAATCTGGGAAGGGGGGCGTCGCCAACCGGGTGGTTTGCACTGGGTAAGAGAAGGGGGTGCGAACGGCCGTAAAAAAATCAGCCATCTTTGCCAACGAATAATCGGGGTCACAAAATAAGGTTACGGAGCGAATATCCATAGCAACTAATTGTAGCCCAATTTGACAGATGGCATGAACCATCGCTAGAATCCGCCATCCGGCAGCGTTTTGCAACTACTCAGAAAATGTTTTGCTGTCGTGAAAATAGGCAATCGCATGAATACCTCTGAAGAAACAGACAAGCAACCAATCGAAGAAGAAGTAGCAAAAGCTGAATCAACAGAAGCTGAACCAACGGAGGCTCAAAAAGAGCCAATTGCTGAGGCTGTTGAACCAGCAGCACAATCGACTAGCAAACCTGGCAGCGAACAGACCAAAAAGGGGCCGCGCACAAAACCGAGAGCCAAAAAGGGCAATCCTACCGTTAAGCAAGTGTCTGATCGGTTTGCGGCCTGTGGACGGTGTAGCTTTCTTTGGGCTGGTTACAGGGTTATTTTTGGGGAGGAAGGGCAAGAAACGGCCGTTGTCAACAATCGATCCGGCTGGATGGACTTGGAGTGGAACACGCAAATGCCTGATCTACTATTCAAATCGTATGGCATTCGCTTGGATATTAGCTTTTATCATTATGAGGGATGTTGCAAAGAGTGCCGACGCCGCTTTGTGTACCAGGCACCCGACAAGCCCGAAGATGCCGTGCAATGTGCAATTGAGATTTCCCCAAATAGTGCCAAGTAAACAAAAAAACATAAGGCTGCTTTGTGACGCCTCGGGCCAAATTCTGATCATCGCCTAATTTTTGGGTTCAGAAGCAAATTCGTGGTGCAAATTAGAATCATGAGGTTCGCTGCCATTCAACTTTGGGAACTTGTTTATCGGTTTCTAGCGTAAGCTGAACGCCTGCCAACTGTGTTTGGGGTTGATGCCACGCAATCACTTGGGCGGCAATCCGGTTCATGTGAACTTTGGCAAAAGCAGTTCCTCCACTTGACGGCATCTGCGAATATTTAACAATATCCTCGATGAGCTGTTCCAATCTGTTTGTGTGGGCAACCAAAACCTCGTGATATTGGTCATTGGAATTTACCCTGTTTAGTATGGCCTACTAATGGGTGGGTTACAACCCTCATTGGTACTGGTTACTGGCTTTTCCGCCGCTGTCGGGCAGCTTCAAACAGAATGACGCCAGCGGCTACGGCCGCATTGAGCGATTCCGTGGCGGCGTGCATGGGAATGGTGAGATGCTGGTGGGTAATTTTGCGAGCGGCCTCGCTGGCACCAGCTGCTTCGCTGCCAATGATCAAGGCTGACGGTTGGGTCCAGTTAACGGCCGTATACGCCGTTTCTGCCTGAATTGTTGCCAACCAAACCTGCATTGTCTGTACCGTATTCGCAATTTCATCCCAGGTTTGGCTGTATACGGGCAGGCGCAAATGTGACCCCATGCTGCCCCGCACCACCTTGGGATTGTACAAATCGACACAATCTGGGGCTAGCAAGACGCCATCAACGCCAGCGGCCCCAGCCGTACGCAGCATGGTGCCAAGATTGCCCGGCGTGTTGATGGCATCCAACACCAGCAGCAGGGTTGGGTTTGGCCGCAATGGGGGCGGCTGCATGGGCAGCACTGCCAGGATGCCGGGCGGCGTGCTGGTATCGCTCATTGCCTGCATCACGTCGTCGCTTACCAGCAGCGGCGTGGATTGTCCCAGGCTGTTGAGTTGTTGTAAAATTTGGGCATGTACGGCCGTTTCCAGCCATCGTTGTGTGTAAAATAGCAGCTCCGGCGGGAGCTTCATTTTCACCAGCTCTGTGAGCCAGCGGGTGCCTTCCACCACAAAACGCTGCTCACGGCTGCGGAAGCGACGATCTGCCTGTAACCGCCGCACCAACTTCACTTTGGCATTGCTAGAACTGGTAATCATAGATTCCATTGTATCTTTTTTGCGATTTTTGGGTTAAGGTAATTACAACATGCCCATACGAAATTATCCATGTTGCTTTAAGATGTGTGCTTTTCGGAGGCGATTTTAATGGTAAGCGAGTTGAAGGGATTATACAAAATCAGCCGACCATTGACGACGCTCACTGGCGGGTTGGCGGTGCTATTGGGTGGTTATGTAGCGGGGACAGGTGCCTGGGGCAAGGTGATTTTGGCAATTTTGGCAACCTGGTTCATCAGCGCAGCGGCCAACGCCTGGAACGATTATCGAGACATTGAGATTGACAAGATTAACCAGCCCAATCGGCCGTTGCCAGCCGGATTGATATCTCCTCGGTCGGTACTGATTTTTTCACTGGTGATGACGGCCGTTTCTATCATCCTCGCCGCCTTTATCAACACCACTGCCTTTATCATCGCCCTCCTCTCTGCCGGAATGCTCTACCTCTACTCCTGGCGGCTCAAAAGCACGGTGCTGATGGGGAATGCTATTGTGGCCACTATTTCGGCCATGAGTGCCATCTTTGGTGGCATTGCTGCGGGCAACCCGCGTCCATCGCTCTGGCTGGCGGCTATCATCGCCTCGGCCATTATGGGGCGTGAAGTGTTGAAAACCCTGGCAGATTACGAAGGAGATTTGCGCCAACGCTGCCGCACGGTGGCCACCGTTTGGGGACGGCGTGCGGCCAGAGTCGTGTTCTACATTTTGGCCTCGGCCACGCTGGTGGTGATGATGCTGCCTTACCTGCTAGACGTATATCGACCTGTGTATGCACTGGTAGTTGCTCTGGGCGTGTACCCGGTGCTTATCTATGTGCTGCTGCGCGTCACCCGCGAGCGCACTGGCCAGCAGCTAGAAAAGCTCAGCCAGCTTATGAAGTATGACTTTATGGTTTGGTTTGTGGCGGTGCTGCTGGGTGCAACGACGTAGTTCGGTAATCGGTGTTCAGAATGGAGCAACCGATTACTGATCGCCGCTTACTGCTTACCGTCTCCTGGTAAAGGCAATATAGTGGGATCGAATGGCGGTTCCTTGTCCGCGTGACGGCCGTTTAGCAACCAAAGTTGGCTGTTAAATGGCTCTTCTCCTTCCCCTAACTGATCAATGGCTGGTAAGTAACGGCCGTCTGATTGCAGCAGGTGCGATTTGGCCGTGTCGTGCAGGTACGTTGCCAAAATAGTAATAATTTGCTGCCGCTCTGCCTCTTCCTCAATAGGGAACAACACCTCAACGCGCCGGTTAATGTTGCGCGGCATCGGGTCGGCACTGCCCACATAAATGTCAGGATTCCCTTTATTGTGGAAATAGTAAATGCGACTATGCTCCAAAAAGCGGCCCACAATGCTTTTGACCCGGATATTGTCGCTAACCCCCTTCACACCTGGGCGCAGGCAGCAAAACCCTCGGATGATCAAATCAATTTGCACCCCAGCCTGCGATGCACGGTACAAACTGCGAATGATGCCCGGATCGACCAAAGAATTTGCCTTGATAAGGATACGCCCTTTTTTACCCAGGTCTGTTTCCTGCTCAATCAGTCGCAGTAAATTGGAGCGCAGATTCACTGGTGCCACCAAAAACTTACGGTAGTCTACCTGCTTGGAATAGCCCGTGAGGTAGTTAAATACTTCAGACGCATCCGCTCCCATCTCATCATCACTGCTGATCATGCCCAGGTCTGTGTAAAGGCGTGCCGTAATGGTGTTGTAATTGCCCGTGGCCATATGCACATACCGCCGGATGCCGTCTCGCTCCCGCCGCACCACCAGGCACAATTTGCAATGTGTTTTCAGGCCTATCACCCCATAGGCTACATGCACCCCTGCTTTTTCCAATGCCTTAGCCCATTCAATGTTTGATTCCTCATCAAAACGAGCTTTCAGCTCTACCAACACAGCCACCTGCTTTCCATTTTCCCGTGCTTTCATGAGGGCATGCACGATAGGCGGATTTGGTCCAACCCGGTAAAGCGTTTGCTTAATGGCCAATACGTTTGGGTCCTCAGCCGCCGCTTGCACAAAATCCACCACTGGCAAAAAGCTGTCGAACGGCGTGTGAATCAGGACGTTATTCCTCTGTAAAATGTTGAAAATTGAGTCCCCTGTGCGCAAATTGGCGGGAACCGTTGGTTGAAACCCTTCATCTTTAAGCTCGGGACGCTCCAGCTTGTGCAGTTCCCACAGGCTGCTTAACCCCAGTGGCCCGTTTGTGGCATACACATCGGTGGCGTTAACCTTCAAGTTGCTGACTAAAATATTGCGCAGAATGTCTGGGGTTTCTTCATCAATTTCCAGGCGCACAACCCTGCCAAAATGGCGCTGGCGCAAATTTTCTTCCATTGTTAGCAGTAAGTCGTCTGCTTCCTCTTCCTGAATTTCCATGTCGGTGTTGCGCGTTACGCGGAACGGGTAGGCGGCGCACACGTCCATGCCCGGAAAGAGTCGATCCAGATTAGCGGCAATGATTTGCTCGAGCCAAATGAACTTTTGCGTTGTCGGGGGCAGCAGCTCATCGGGATCCAACGGATTCAGCGGCACCAATCGGGGTAAGGTGGCAGGCACCTTTACCCGAGCAAAATGAATTTCATCATTATCTGGGTCTCTGACTTCTACTGCCAAATTGAGGCTAAGGTTGGAGATGTGCGGGAAAGGATGGGTGGGATCGAATACCAGCGGCGTGAGTACCGGGAAAATCTCTTGCTCAAAATAGGCAGCCAGTTTTTTTTGCTGACGCGCTTTGAGTTGGCCATAATTCAAGGCATGAATGCCTTCTTTAGCTAGGGCGGGTTGCAGCATTTCGAGCCAATAGCTGTTGGCTTGGGCAAAGAGCTGGGTGACGGTGCGGTGAATAGCCACAAGCTGTTCGCGCGGGGTCAGGCCGTCGGCAGGCCGGTCGGTGATGCCTAACAACACTTGTTGCTTTAGCCCGGAGACGCGCACCATGAAAAACTCGTCCATATTGCCGCTGAAAATGGCCAAAAATTTGACGCGCTCCAGCAGCGGATGTTCTGGGTTTTCGCACTCTTCCAGGACACGTCGATTAAATTCGATATTACTCAGTTCTCGGTTAATATACAGGCTAGGGTTTTTCAGATCGATTTCGGACATAAGATGATTTTTCGTGTAAAGGTTTGGATAAACGGACAACGTTTGGTTAAGGGATTATATCTGGTTGCCCTGTTCTGGCTAACGGCGTGCGGAGGTGTGGGGGAAGAGCCGTCGCCTATCGCCGCACCGTTACTTACTTTGCCTGCCCCACCTACGCCAATTGGCCAATTTACCCCATCTGCAAACCAGCCACCCACGCCTGCCCCGCTCGGCATTTTACCGCCGACCGCTACAACCCTGCCAACCATGACGGCAACGGCCGTTTCCCCCATTAGCCTCAGCGCAGACCCCAACGTGCCGCCCGATTTGGTTCTCATGGCACAAACGGTGGCAGAACAAGATGCGGCCTTCGTTTGGGTAGAGTCTTTCTCTGCTGATGTGCAGCTAACGTTAGGCACTGGGCGCCATTTGGCGGATTGGATCTATGTGGTAGCAGCACCTTTTGCCACGGTAGAAGATGAGATTTCATTGTTGGAAGTGCAAACAAACTGGCAAGCACGTGTCCCCTCACCCTGGAAAGTTTTTTCAGAAAATAGTTCAGGTAGTCCGCTAGCCGCTCCCTTAGGACAGGACAGAGAAAATGTCACCCTTTTAGCAGACACGGCAGAGCTTATTGACCGTGCCTGGGCAGAACGGCCGTCTCTGATCATCCTCCCCTTCCACAAACTCCAGCCCGATTTAAAGCTACTGCGGTTGGATGGCGCGTCCCCGCTGACGGCCGAATTCGATCCGGCGACCTACCCGTTGACGGTGGCGGTGAATGTCGCGGGGGAAGAAACGGCCGTTTCCCAATTCCTCACCGCCTGGGATGGCCCCGCCAGCAACTGGGATGGTAGCAAGCTCACCCGCGTAGCGATGAGCGGCGTTACAGCTCTAACCAGAGCAACTGCCTTCCAGATGGAAATCGGCGGCATCCTCACGCCGGGTCAGGCGGTTGGCCCGGTGCTGCAAAGCGCCGACATCGCCCATGTGAGCAACGAGGTGTCGTTTACGCCTGACTGCCCGTACCCAGACCCCATCGGCGGCACCACGTTTTGCTCCCGCGACGGCTACTTTGAGCTGCTCACCTTTTTGGGCGTGGACGTGGTGGAGCTGACGGGCAATCACGTGAATGATTGGGGCACGGACGCGATGCTGCATTCGCTCGATTTATACGCGGAGGCGGGGATGGCGGTCTTTGGCGGCGGGGCGGATTTGGCCTCGGCGCAGCAGCCAACCTTGTTTGAGCACAACGGCAACAAAATCGCCTTCATCGGCTGCAATCCATTTGGGCCAGCGTACGCCTGGGCAGGGGAAAGCAAGCCCGGTTCCCGCCCCTGCGACGCTGAGTTTGAGGCGCAAATTAGCCAGCTTGCCGCCGACGGCTACTTGGTAATTGCCACGCTGCAATACAATGAGTTTTACCATTACGCGGCCACGGCGCAGCAAAAGGTGGATTTTGCAGATTTGGTGCGGGCGGGGGCAACGGCCGTTTCTGGCAGTCAGGCGCATCATGCCCAGGGGTTTGCCTTTGTGGATGGCAAATTTATCCATTACGGGCTGGGTAATCTGTTCTTCGATCAGATGAACATGCTCGGTACGCGCCAGTCGTTTGTGGATACGTACGTGTTTTATGACGGCCGTTTGCTCAGCGTCGAGCTGTGGACGGGACTCATCGAAAATTACTGCTGCCCGCGAGAAATGACAGCTGCTGAGAGAGAGGCGGTGTTAACGGCCGTTTTCCAGGCCAGCGATTGGTAAGAAAATTTAAGGTGAAAAACTTTGAAACAAGGGGTGGAGCAATGAATAAGAAAAAATTGGGGATTGGATTGACGGCCGTTTTACTTGTAGCGCTCATAAGTTGTGCACGCACCCAACAAGTAGATGAAGTAAGTGCAACCGCCACCGTGAGCAGCTCAGATTTGGATAGCGTGGTGATTGTTCCCACGATGATTCCAGAAACAAACACACCAGTACCTTCCTCAACGCCGACCGCAACCTTAACGGCGACACCAGAGCCGACACATACTGCAACTCTCATACCAACGGCAACTATTCTACCGACAGAAACTGCTACGCCTCTCCCAACTTTGCCGCCGCTGCCAACGATTCCACCAAACCAGCGCGGCGAAAAGTATGATGAGTTGATGACAACAAATAATGGTTGCCAGTTACCTTGCTGGTGGGGCTTAGAAATGGGGATCAGCACAATAAACGAGGTTATTCAGCATTATTCACAATTTGACCCGTTTATTACTATTCAGGAATATCCAGAAGGCCTTACTATTGTGACGGTATTATTTGAAGATGCAGAGATAGAAGACGGTGTTCAAACCAGGCATGTGTTTATAATATCAAATGGCATTCTGATAGAAGCGGAGATTGAAGCCCGATTTTACACCAATTTGAACCCTCTTGCCTTAATGGAGAAGTTTGGGCAACCAGCAGAGGTTTGGCTTTGGACATTTCCAGAACCATATCAAAGCCTTCTTCCCGCTGACTTTCGTTTTTATTTTCCAGAGCAAGGTATCCTTTCTGCTTACAGAGAGGGAGCAGGGAATGTCGAAGAAAATGTGGAAGTATGTATTGATGGGGATGGCGGAAAAATTCTTTTATTGTGGAATCCGGACATCTGGGATCCTGACGGAACTAAAAATTTTGCCGAACGTGTAAATCTGAGTTCTTCTGCCATACGATTATATGGTCATCAACCCATTAGCCAGGTTAGTAACTGGGACGAAGAAGCTTTGTACACAAATTTGCTCAACCCAAATTCAACAGAATGTCTACTTACACCATCAAATTTGTGGCAATCACCCTAAGAAACATTTTGCACAACAATTCCCAAAATTGTTATTCTGAACGAAGTGAAGAATCCCGCAAGCTCACAATTGCCCAAAAGCCTGCTCAGCGAAGATTCTGGCAATTGCCGCTTGGTTGGGATGCTTCGTTGCACTCAGCATGACAAAACTGGGAGCTAATACCAGCCCTCACTCAAATCAGCCCAAGTGGGATTGGTGGACTCGATTAACGCAATCTTTTTCTTACGGAGCCAGCCTTTTATCGCTTTTTCACGAGCAATGGCATCCCGAACTTGGCTAAAGGTTTCAAAATAGACAAGGCGATTCACATTGTATTTTTGAGTAAATCCTGGGAGCAGCTTGTGTTTGTGCTGGTAAACCCGACGGCCGAGATCATTTGTCATGCCAGTGTACAGTGTGCCACTCTTGGATGACATAATGTAAACATAATACTGCTTCATGACGAGTTTCCCAAACGATTTGTAATTTTTGAATAAACGCGACCGATATATCTTACCTTGTTTTGGTAGATATTTCACTTTGCATGACAATTTTCACTTGTCATTCTGACCAGAGGGAAGAATCCCTCGAGGCTACAATTGCCAAAAAGCCTGCTCCGCGAAGGTTCTGGTGTTTGCAGCTTGGTTGGGATGCTTCGTTTCACTCAGCATGACAGGTTTACATCTGGCAAGCGGCTTCGATTTTGGTGATGGTGGGCAAAATTTCGATCCAGGTTTGGGTGGGGAGCGGAGTGTGCCACAGTGCGCCGCTGGACATGACGGCGAAAAGCTGGTCATCCACTTGAACAAATCGCTCGACCATGTTGCGGGGCTGTGTTTCGGTGAGTGGCTGCCAGGTTTGCCCGCCGTCAGTTGTGTGCTCGATACGGCCGTTCCTCCCCCCAGCATTCTCCGCCACCCCCAAAACTATTTCCTGGCTGTTGGCCGGGTTCACCCAGACGGCTCGTACGTAGCAGTTGCCATACAGCGGTTGCCAACTCACGCCCCCGTTATTTGAGTGATAAAAACCGCCGCCCGTCGGCGCGTAGAGCAAGTTGTGGCTGCTAGGATGCACTACGATTGAATGCACGTCCGGGTGAATGAGCCCTGCGGCGGGGGTGCCAAATTCAGGACGGCCGTCGCTGCCGTCGGCCAGTTGCCAGGAGTCGCCACCGTCGTCGGAGCAGAGTAAACCACCTACTTCCACCGCTGCAAAAGCGTGCTGCCCGTGGAAGGCAAAGCCGCGCACGCAGCCCGCTTCGGGCGAGTAGGGCAGCCACCAGCCATGCTGGTCACGCAATTCAGCCACCTCAGGCCGCTCCACCCAATTTTCGCCGCCGTCGCGGGAGACAAACAGGGCGGCGGGTTCCGTCCCGGCAAACTCCAGGTCGGAGATGTCTGGGTGGTAGGCCAGCCAGCGGACGTACTTTTCCGTTAGGCCGTTGCTTTGCGCGTACCAGCTCGCCCCCAAATCGTCGGAGCGGAAGATGCCCTCGGTGGTGCCTGCCAAAATGACTCCCTCGCGGGCGATGATGCTGGTGACGGTACGGCCGTTCAGCCCCCGCGCCTCAGTTTGCCAGATTCCGGCCCGATTGTGTGCCAGCCAAACACCATTTCGCGTTGCCAAATAAAGTTCCATAACGATTGCTCCAGATTTTTGAAGTTTTCAAAACTTCAAAAGTCTCTCAAAAACCAAAGTTGACAGCCGCTTCAACTGTTTTAGCGACTGCCAACTGATTGGGAAGATAGGCGTGCTTCTATTAAAGCAAACGGCCGTAAGGTACACATCGGCCATTGGGACAGGATAGGGACAGGTGTTAGGGTCAAGACTTCAAAAGTCTGTTTACTCGTTGACTAATTCAAGAATCGTCCAAGACTTTTGAAGTCTACTTTGGTAAGCGATTAGCTGGTGGCAAGGTGATTGTGAAGCGTGTGGAGAATAGTGGAAACGGCCGTCACCATCGTCTCCAAGGCCATGCTGGGGAATTTGCCGGGCCGAACGGCCGCTTGCTGCGGCAAAAAGGGCAGATGTACAAAGCCTGCCGGAATGTCTCGCTGCTGCTGGGCCAAATAGTGGAGCAGTTCATACGTTACCTGATTGCACAAATACGCTCCGGCCGTCAGCGAAAGTTCGGCCGGAATGCCCGCGCCTTGCACCGCCTGCATAAGCTGGCGCACGGGCAGGGTGGTGAAGTACGCCGCCGGGCCATCTGGCTGAATGGGTTCATCCTGCACCAATTGGCCGTCGTTGTCTGCGATGCCGTAATCCATTAGGTTTACCGCCACCCGCTCGATGGAGATGGCATGGCGACCGCCCGCTTCGCCCAGGCAAACGATGGCATCGGGGTTGGTTTGCTGAACGGCCGTTAACAAAGTCTGTGGCCCACGGGTGCGGTGTACGGGCAGAACGGCCGTTGCCAATTCGAATCCTTCAAACCGCCTGGTTGCCAACTGCTGCACCACCTGCTCAGAAGGATTGATGCGGCTTTGGCCAAATGGTTCAAATCCGGTGAGTAAAAAAGTTGTCTGGTTCATGCTTGTTTCCGACGTGTTAAAAATAAAGCAATTGGCCCCAAAAGCAGTAGAATCAGGCTGCCAATGGCCCAGCCGCTAAAATACCAGGGCGCGGTTGGCCCGTCTAGGCTGCTGCTAATGCCCAGGCTGTAGCTGCCATTGATGGGATGTCCATCGGCACTGATGACAGACCATTGCACCATGTAGGCACCATCTGGTAAGGGCGGAACGGCCGTTACCAATTCCACCTCGTTCTCAACAACGGGGGCTAGCTCTGCCGCCGAGATGAAATTTTGGTGTAGCTGAATCTGCCCATTGGGGCCGATGGATTCGCTAAAGGTGAGGCGCAGCTCGGTAAGCGTGGCAACCGTGCTGCCCGGTGCTGGCACAGCCGAGATGAGTTCTGCATGGGCAAAAATGGTGGGGATGAAGACGGCCGTTCCCAACAAAATCAGCCCAATCTGCCAAAACCGCCTCACGGTAGTACCTGGTTTAGTGCCTGCGTCAGCTCGCGTGGCGACACCGGCCCCGGCAAGCTGGCTGTGACCTGCCCATCTCCATCCAGAACAAAAATGTACGGCTCCGACTGCAAGCCCCACTCCGCCATCTCTGGCACGTAGGTCAACGCTTGAAAATCTTCGTACACTTCGATGTGGATGAAGTTGGCAGCGTCGCCCACCTCGTTGCGCACGGTGGCGACGCTGTTGAGCACCGGGGCGCACCAGCGCGTCTCGCACAGACCGGGGGTGATGAAGCCCACCACCGTCGCCTTGCCGCTGGCAACCGCATCGGCGACTGTGAGCTGGTAAAACGCCGGGTCTGGGTCGTTGCCGGAGTTTAGCTTGCTGATGTCTGGCTCGGTGGCGAGGGTGCGATTTTCGCTCAGCGGAGCTGGCTCGCCGATGGTCACGCTCTCGCTTTCTGCATTCACTTCAAGGGTGAACTGGCTGCTAACGGTACGGCCGTCTGCCAAAGCCACCTCTGCCGTTACCCCCCAAAAGCCAGGGCTGGGAATGGTGGGGTACGCCACCCAATACGGCACCTCGTAGTCACTGTAATTTTTGGCGGGGCCTTGCCACACGGGTTCTGCTTCTGCGTTACCCACCTCAACCACGCTCAGAGCCACGCTTTGGGCATCCGCTACCGCGTCGGGGCCATCGAATAAACCAAATACGATGCGCGGCGTGCCAACGGCCGTATCTCCACTCATTCGCAAAATTTGGATGGGCGAGACGGCGTCAGACACGGTTGTGCTGCTATCTGTGCCTCCACACGCAGCTACAAACAAAACAGCGAGAAGCATGAAAATAGGCAATTTAATCATGTGGCAACTGTAGCAAAGCCCCACTGCGTGGACAACAAAACTAATCAAACAATCAAAAATGAGTTTCTAGGAGTTTAGGTGTTGACACCATTTGTAGGGGCGGTGCGCGAACCGCCCCGTCTAAGCGTGATTACGGCGTGGGGGTTGGGGTGTTGGAAGGTGTGGGCGACGCTGTTTCCGTTGGTGTGGCAGTTGCGGTTGGCGTGGTGGTGTTGGTGGGAACCGGCGTGTTGGTAGGCGTGGGCGATTGTGTCGCTGTTGGCGTCGTCGAAGGGGTTGGTGTGCTGCTGGGCGTAGGCGACCGTGTTGCGGTTGGCGTCGCTGATGGTGTGTTTGTGGGTGATGGGGTAGGCGTCACCGATGCTGGCGGGGTGCTGCTCGCCGTCGGCGTGCTGCTGGGGGTGGGGGATGCTGTTGGCGTGGACGTTTGTGTCGCTGTTGCCGTGCTGGTCGGCGTGGTGGAAACGGTTGGCAGCGGTGGCACGGTGCTGGTTGGCGTGTTGGTGCTGGTGGCTGTAGCCGTTGAAGTTGCTGTGGCGGTACTGGTGGCGGTTGGTGTGGCTGTAGCGGTGGACGGGATAAAGTTTGGCCCTGGTAAGTAGATCGGCTGGCCAGCATATAAATTGATTGAGGTCAAGCAGTTGGCGCGGACTATGGCATTGACGCTGGTGTTGTGGATGAGCGAGAGACGGAAAAGCGTTTGTCCACGCAAGACGGTGGTGAGTACCCAATTGCTGGGCGGTCGGCTGCAAATGGGTGTGGGGCTAGGCGTTGTTGCCGGGTTTGGCAGGTAGAGAGCCGTCACGTTGAGTAAGCTATCGCTGGGAAGGCAGTTGGCCAGACGAATTTTCTCGGCAGACAGATTATAACGCACGGAAAGCGAGAGTAAGGTTTCATTGTCGCTAATTGAGGTTAGCACCCAATCGAGCGGGATGGCATTGCAGCTAGGCAACATGCCATTTTCGTCTGAAATGGGGGGCGCACCAGGCGGCGTGGGCGTGCCAGAGGCCAGCGGAATGGCTGGTAGGGGGGTGCTGGTGGGTGTGGCGTTTAGGTTGCTAATAGCGACGGCGATGGGCGACGGCAAAATCTGCCGCTGAAGGCCATCTAACTGGGCCAAAATGAGTGCCAGGAACACAGTAAACAGCACGCCGCTGGTGATAATCAGATGGGTACGCCAACTGCCGGGAGGGAGCGTTTGTTGGGTCATGGGTGGCTTTGGCTGCCGTTGCTGGGCGCGCTTGTGGTGATTATTAGGTCTGAGGCGATGGGGAAGAGTAGCGAGAAGGTGCTGCCGCTGCCCGGCTCGCTTTCCACCCAAAGGCGGCCACCATGCTTGTTGGTGAGTTCATAAGCCATAGACAGGCCAGCCCCGGTGTCCCCCAGCCCGGCAATGAGCGGCCGTTTCGCATCATAATTGGGGTCAAAGACGTAGGGCAAGTCTTCCTGGCGAATGCCGCTGCCGC
The DNA here is from genome assembly GCF_965223285.1 of Candidatus Leptofilum sp. GTDB lineage: Bacteria > Chloroflexota > Anaerolineae > Promineifilales > Promineifilaceae > Leptofilum. Next base: position 734,059 of record NZ_OZ244997.1, read on the forward strand.
TGTCGCTGATGTTGACTTGTAGGAAGCGGATGGTGTCGTTGGCATTGTGTTTGCTATCGGGGATGGCTTGGGCGTAGGCGGTGGCTACCACACGGCCGTTTTTGCTGGAGGCCAAACAAGCGTTGCTGAGTAGGTTGCTAAAAATTTGGTGCAGCGCAGAGCGGCTAACGGGCAGCGCGGGCAAATCTTGAGCGATGTCTAGATCAAGCTGGAGGTTTTTATCGCGTAAGTGGCTTACCATGCCGTTGACAGCCGTTTCCAGCATTTCGCGCACGTTGACCATCTCGTCTTCTGGGGTGGCTTGTGGTTCCTGAACGGCCGTAAGCTGCAATATTTGCTCCAGCAAACTGCCCATGCGCTCGGTGTTTGATTGAATGCGCTGTAAAAAGTCGCGCTGCTTGACGCCCAAAATCCCCAGCGTTTCGCCCAGCAGCAGGTCGGTAAAGCCGCCAATGGAGGTCATTGGCGTGCGCAGTTCCTGCACCAAAGAGATCAGCATGTCGTCGGAGGGGCCGCGCTCTCGCTTGGCTAGCTCACTTTCAAGCTGGGCAATGCGGGCCTGCGCTTCCTCTAGCTGGCCAGAGTAGCGGGTGATGGTGAGCATCACCCATTCGGTGCTGAGGCCGCCTTCGCCAGCGGCAGCCAGGGCCATTGCTTCTTCTGCCTCAATGAGCGATTCGCGCAGGGTGGCAATCTCTTCTTCGAGGGCGTTGATTTTTTCGTCCCGACTGAGCGTTTCCATCTCTTCCAGCGCGGCGGCTAAATCTTGCGAGCGGCGGGTGGCGGTGGCGGCACGGGTTTCGGCTTGCAGCAGCCGGTTGTTGGCAATTTCCAGATTTTGCACCAGCCGCTCTCGCTCTTCTTCCAGGGCGATGAGACGGCCGCTCAAATTGGGATCGGTTTCGCTGGGCAGGGGTGGGTCTGGTGCGGTCGTTTCCTCTGGTGGCGGTGGGGCGACGGGCTGACTTTGGCTGCGGAGGGCGGCCTGAGCCACAAATTTTGCCAGTCCGGGCAGCATTTTTTGCTGCGAGATGGGCCATTGAATACGGCCGTCTGGCAAGGCCAGAATCATCAGACCAATTACCTCATCTTCCGCTTTAAGCGGTTCCAGCAGTAGCCCGCCCAATGCCCCAATGCCTAGTGCTTCGTAAAGCGCATACACCTGCCGCGCTTTGGAGCCGGTGAGGGGCAGATGCCGCCGTTTGCCAGACCGCATAAGCTCCGCCATGGGTTCCCAGTCGGACAAATGGAGCTGCCAGGTGCGGGGCGCATTGGTTTGCGGCTGAGGCAAATTGCTAATCAGGCGGACGGTCTCTGGTGCTTCGTCTGGTTGCAGGCCAATGCCCACAAAGGCGGCATCGGTGAGGCGGGCGGTCATCTCGGCGGCCGTTTGCAGGCGGCTGCGGCGATTGTCACTTTCAATTACGTCGGCGGCCAAGGCTAGCGAGCGGTTTAGCTGTTGGTGGGCGGGCAGGGTGTTTAGCTGCAAGGCCACCAGCGGGGCCAGCGATTCGCGGTAGGTCATAATGGCCCACAGCGGCAGTGCGGCCAGGTAGCCCAGACGAATCCAGTAAGGAATGTCGGTGCCAGAAGGAATGAGTTCGGGATAATTCCAGAAGTGGGCCAGGTGAGCCAGCAGCAGCAAGCCTAAGATGAAGGGGCGGAAGGTGGGGCGCAGACGGCCGTTCAGCAAGGTCACAACCAGGCCAGCCGCCAGCAACACAATCTGCACCACGCCCCAAACGGTGGCTTGCGGGGTGCCATTGTACGGGTGCTGGGTCGGCACGGGCGCGTCAGCTACCTGGGCTGCCCACGCCTGGGCAAAAGACAGCCCCATAATCCCCACAACCAGCAGTGTCAGCAGTAGCAAAATATGCCCTAACCGGGGCAGCTTTTGCGGGGAAGGAATGAAGGCCCACAGTAAGAAAACGGCCGTTACCGTGTTTACCATTTGCTCCAGCGGCGGCAAAATGACAATAGAGGAGACGTCATTGTTGATAATGATCAGGCTGGCGACCATGATGATCAGCCGGCCAGCAATGAGGAATCCAGCAGCGATGGCGGTGCGAACGGCCGTTTTGTCTTGTTTGTTGCGCCGCCATTGGCTAAAGGCAATCCCTAGCACCGCCTGAAGGGCAAACAAGGTTACCAGATGGTAAACAATATTGCCGGGGGATTCAGTTAGTAGCTGGATGATCTGTGGTAACAACGTCATGGGTATGGTAAAACCTGCGCAGGCAGGGGTCGCTTATGTAAGGTAGCAAATTATAGCATAACAGAGTGTGTTGGTGGTGGCGGTGAAAGTGGAGTTAAAGGTGCGGGATGAAAAAGTGAACAGGTGACAGGGTGACTGCTATCTTTGACAGCTTAACGACAAGGTGATGATTATGACAGAAGCGTTGGAAAAACCGGGGCGGGATGCAGTTGTTTCTTTGCGGGAGATTACGAAGGAGACGTTACGGCCGTTTCTCAACATGAAGGTAGCTAAACCGCAAGAAGAAATGGTGGCCAACAATGCGGTTTCCATTGCCCAGGCCCACTTTGAGCCAAAGGCTTGGTTCCGGGGCATTTATGCAGACGAGACGCCTGTGGGCTTCATCATGCTGTTTGACGATCCCGACGAGCCAGTTTACTTCTTGTGGCGGTTGATGGTGGCGGAACAGTTTCAGGGGATGGGATACGGCCGTAAAGCAATCAACCATCTTGTTGAATATGTTAAAATCCGCCCCGGTGCCAAAGAACTGCTGGTGAGCCACGTTCAGGAGGTTCCCGGTAATCCTGGGCCGTTTTACGAAAAGCTGGGCTTTGAATACACGGGCGAAGTAGAAGGTAATGAACTGGTCATGCGTCTGACGTTATAAATTTAACCTCCCGCAGGTTTACGCAAAGAGTCGGGTTCAAGTGTGGAACCTGCGGGAGATTTTGTAAGATGAACGGCCAAAAACCGCGCTGCCTCCTGCTCTGCCCAGCAGTTGAAGCTGCCCGGCTGCCCCTCCACAAAACCAAGATGCCCGCCCTGTGCAGTGATGCCAGTGGTGAGGCATGGGTTGGCGGCGATAATGTCATACGGTACGTCGTCTGGAGCAAACAGCGGATCGTCCAGAGCGCGGAGCAATAGGGTGGGTACTCGAATATGCGGCAAAAATTGGGCAGTGCTGCACTTCTCGTAATAATCATCTGCCCCATCAAAACCGCCTAGTGGAGCCGTGCCGTAATGGTCAAATTCTCGAAATGTTCTGGCGGCTAGCACTTTGTCTAAATCCACGACCGGAGCCAGTAAATCAGCTTTTGCCCTCACTTTTTCGTGTAGAGAATGTAGAAAGTAGCGCGTGTAAAAGCGAGAAAATCCTTGCTCCAACAAAGCAGAGCTGCTTTTCATATCGAAGGGTGGGGAGACGGCAACGGCCGCTTCGACTCCGCTCAGTTGTTCGGCAAGGCTCCCGAACCGAGCAGGCGTTTCTACCCAATCATTCGCCTTTCCCCCAAGTTCACCCAGGAATTTCAGCGTCAAGTTTGCCCCCAGCGAGAAACCAATCAACCCTCGCTTGCTGTTTGGGAACCAGTTTGCCAACGTTTCCAGCACAAAGGCCACGTCGTCTGTGGCCCCAGAATGGTAAAAGCGGGCTTTGCGGTTCATTTCGCCGCTGCAAGAGCGGTAGTTGAGGCCCACGCTGCGAACGCCTAGCTGGGCCAAACGGCGATATGTCTCGCAAGCGTAGCCGCGCCGCGCATTGCCCTCCAGCCCGTGCAGCAACAGCACCAGCGGCGCATTGTCTGGTAGCAAATGGCCTGCTACCTCTGGAAAATCAATGTCAATAAAATCCCCATCCGGCGTGTCTAAGCGACGGCGGTGGAAGATGATGCCATCCTTGCGCCGCACCAGCCGCCCAAAAACAGTTTGCCAATGACCACCAGGCAGCCATTTGGTTGGTTTGTAGGGATTGAGTTGAAAATCAGTCATGCTTCTTTGTAGAAGCAACAAATTTGCCCAAATTATCTCGATTTTTTCGCATGAATTCGCGCCAATTCGTTGCCAAAATTAGTTCATGTAAAAGCCAAGAAGTATCTTGAATTAGATTGAATGCAATTTTGGCTTTTACTTGAGCAAACCACAGAGCAATCGCTCATCGTTTTTCAAGATATTTTCTGTGGTTTGCATAAGCTCTGTGGCAAAATTGTATTCTTTTTCCGAATTTGACCAAGTTTGATAAGATTCTGCTCATGCCCAACTATCCTTATCCCCAGGTTCCCCGATTTGAGACGGATGCCCTTGGCATCCACACTAGCTATTATGAGATGGGTGTGCGGAACGGCCGTCCCATCATTCTGCTGCACGGCATGTCTACCTCCGCCGACAGCTTCCGCGAGACAATGCACGAGCTGGCAGACGATCATTGGCTCATTGCGCCAGACATTCCCGGCTTTGGCTACACCGCTTCGACCACACCGTACAATTTCCCGCATTTGGTGGAGTGGCTGGCCGCGTTTTGCGAGGTGCTCCATTTACCGCCAGTGTCACTGCTGGGGCATTCGTTTGGCGGTACGCTGGCCGTTACCTACGCGGTGGATTACCCAGAGCAGGTAGAGAAGTTGTTGCTGATGGCTCCAGCCGTGCTGTCATCAGGCAGCTATCCCGAATTTGTGAAGCGAATTGGGGTGGGGCTGGGATTGATTGATTTGGGTTCGGCCGTTTCGCAGTCCAAACTGTGGGTGCGGCGGCAAATCAAGACCCCATTTTACAATCCAGAGTTAATTGACGAATCGGTGTGGGATAGGCGACTGGCGGATTATGAGCTGGCGCGGCAGTCGGCGGATGTGCTCAAGGCATCGGCGTTTCATGATTTACGGCCGTCTCTCAGCAACCTCCACCACGAAATTTGTATGGTTTGGGGCGAAAATGATGGCGTGGTGCCACCCAGCGATGCTGACGTGCTCGCCGAGCAATTTCCCAATAGCCAAACACACATTTTGCCCGAATGCGGCCATGCCCCAATGCTTGAAAAGCAAGTTGAGGTTCAGGGAATTGCGCGGCAATTTCTAAAATAGGTTTTCAGGTTTCCAAGAGCCAACTGTCAAAGTGAAAACCTGACACGTGAACACCTGATCACCACTAAGGACATTCATGAACAATCGCACCATTTCTGTATTTGGCAGCTCTGCGCCGCAGCCAGGGAGTGCCGCTTTTGCCGAGGCGCAGCGGGTTGGCAAACTTTTGGCAGAAGCGGGGTTTGCCGTGGCGACTGGTGGTTACTCTGGGACGATGACGGCCGTTTCGCAAGGGGCAGCCGGAGCGGGCGGGCATGTGGTTGGGGTGACGTGCGACCAGATTGAGCAGTTTCGGCCGTTGGGGCCAAACCGGTGGGTAAAGGAAGAGATCCGCTACCCCACGCTGCGCGAGCGGCTGCTCCATTTGGTGACCCATAGCGACGGCATGATTGTGCTGCCTGGCGGCATCGGCACGCTGTCTGAAATGACATTGGCGTGGAGCTTTTTACAGGTGGGTGAGGTACCAGTCCAGCCGCTGGTGCTGCTGGGCGACCTTTGGCGGCAGACGGTAGATGCTTTTTACTCACCAGACTACGTGCGCCGGCGGGATATGGATTTGCTACTGTATGCAGATAATCCGAAAACGGCCGTGGCGCACATAGTAGATTATTTCAAGGATGCGTAATCAGGACTGGTAGTCTTAAACTTTCGTTTTTGTAGGAATCTATGGGAAGGACTGCCAGTCCTTGAAAAAGTTATGGAAACAATTTTTTTGAAGCTCGGCGGGTCGCTAATTACCGACAAAACGAAGGTAGAAACGGTTCGGGCAGATGTTTTGGCACGGCTGGCGACGGAAATTGCGCAGGCACGGCGCGAAAGCCCGACAATGCAGTTGGTTTTGGGACACGGTAGCGGCTCTTTTGGGCACATGGCTGCCGCCAAACGGAGTACGCGGCAGGGCGTTGCTGACGCCGAAGATTGGCGTGCTTTTGCGGAAGTGAGCGATGCGGCGGCGCGGCTGAACCGGCAGGTGTTGGCCGCTTTGCTAGCAGAGGACGTGCCAGCTGTCAGTTTGCAGCCGTCGGCGTCGGTTGTGTGTGTAGACGGCCGTATTTATGCCATCGCCAGCCACACCGTACAGGCGGCTTTGGCTGCGGGGCTGGTACCAGTGGTGTACGGCGACGTGGCTTTTGATTCGGCACGTGGTGGCACGATTGTGTCTACCGAGGAAGTGATGATGGCGTTAGCGGGGGAGATACGGCCGTCCTGGTTGCTGCTGGCAGGGGAGACAACCGGCGTTTTTGATAAATCTGAACAGGTCATCCCAGCCATCAGCCGGGCAAACTATGCCGAAATTGAAGCTGCCCTTGGTGGTTCACGCGGCACCGACGTGACGGGCGGGATGGCCAGCAAAGTGCAAAGCATGTTGAATTTGGTCGATCAGTTTCCGCAGCTGTCGATCCGCATTTTTTCGGGATTGGAACCGGGCAATTTGGTACAGACACTGCTGCATCCGGCGCAGGCTGGCGGTACGCGCCTGGGATTGACGCCGTCAGGCTAGTCGAAACGTGCTAAGAAAGTGTGGCTACAGGATGCCGTTTGCATCTGAGACACTTTCTTCTCGGCTTGTTTTTAGTCCAGCCCCGTCCAGTTTTTGAGCCAATCTTCTAAATCTTCGGGCTGATTGGCGACAACTGGCGTGAACTTCACCCCTGGATAGTGCTGCTGGAACCAGCTAGCCGTCAGCACTTCCGGCCAATGGTGGGGATTCACCGCCAGAATGTGCCGATTTTCCAGATCGCCAATGCCCGCATCATCTGCCGAGAAGCCAATGGTAAAACGGCCGTCGTACCCTCCCTTTGCTGCGGCCAACAACCACTTTTTGCTGGCCGTTGGGGGCAGCAGGATGTACACACGACGGTAATTCATTCGGGCAGAATCGCTGGGCACAAGCTGTACGTTGCGTGCCACTTGCAGCAGCCGCAGTGCCAGCAGCCGTGCCCCAAAATCCCCCACAAAGCGAATGTCGTACAGGCCGTCCATGTCGGTGCTGAACTCGTAACGCCAAATGGTGCGGTCAGCGTCTAGCGTGCGCCCTCTGGCCGTTACCCTGCCCTGCGTGTCATCTGGCCGCATCACAATGAGGTCTACATGACTGTGGGCACGGCTGGAGGAGATTACGGCCGTAATCGGTTCCCCTGGTTTGGGCTGCTCAGGCTCTAGCGCAATGTGCGTGTCCCCCAAACCCACGATGTTGACCCCCCGCTTGTGCCGCCCGATGGGGCGCAAAAACGCATTGCGCCAAAAAACAGATTGCAATCGCTTAGGCAAGTTCGGTGCCGATTTTAGAAAAATGGTGATGATGGAGGCTTCTGCCTCCGCCTGCACCCGTACCGTTTCCCAATGGCTCAAGGGCTGGACTAGGTCGCTCCAGACAATCAACGGGCTGGAGGGGTCTAACCCACCGGTGGGGTCAATGCCCACTTGCAAATTCACGTTGCTGGCTTCCAGTTGGCTACCGGGGGATGCATCTTCGCTGGACCATGCTTGCCCTTCAACAGTGAGTTCATATTGATTGCCTGCCACGGAGGGAACCTGCTGCCACATCCCGGCTTCATGCGTGGCCCAGGGGGTGCTCAGTTGCTGCGTTAAGCTGTCGTCGAGGGTGTAGGCACTAAAAATTGGGGTGCGGTTCTTCCAGTCGGGCGACCCCTCGGCGGCATCTTGCCACCAGGGTGCCCAGCCAGCAGCGATGATCAAATTCTTGTCGTCACGATATGGATGAAATGGTTTGCCGATACGGCCGTTTGTCAACAGTTCTGTTCTTGCCATAATTTTTAGGAGATCGGAGACTGGAGATTAGAGATTGGTTCGCTTTTAACCTTCAATCTCTACTTCTCTAATCGCCTTTTTTATGAAAATCCCAGCCCGCGTTCCTTCATGGAGACAAACCGGTTATGCCCAATCACAATATGATCCAGCACGTCTATATTGAGCAAAGACCCGGCCTGTACAAGCTGCCGCGTCACGGCCACATCTTCTGGGGAAGGGGAGGGATCGCCGGAAGGATGATTGTGGGCCACAATGAATGCGGCCGCATTCTCTTTTATCGCCGCCCGAAACAGTTCCCCAGCGCGAATGACCGAGGTATTCAGGCTGCCGATGTAAATGGTGGGCGTGGCCAGCACCCGATTGCGTGTGTCTAGCAAAACGAGGCGCAGGTGCTCTTTTTCTAGGAAGCTCATTTCAGACATGAGCAGGTTAGCCGCATCGGCCGGAGAGGTGATGCGCGGTTTTTCTTGGGGGGCAATGGTGAGCAGCCGACGGCCGATTTCCAACGCTGCCTTAATCTCTACCGCCTTGGCGGGGCCGACGCCTTTCACTTCCGTCAGTTCCGCAATGGAGGCGCGTGCCAGACCAGATAAATCCTTGAAGGTGTTCAGCAGCCGCTCGGCCAGCCGCAGCACATTTTCACCCGGCACGCCAGAGCGCAAAATGATAGCTAGCAGTTCAGCGGTAGAGACGGCCCGTTCCCCAACCTTTAGCAGCCGCTCACGAGGGCGGTCGTGTTCTGCCAAATCCCGCATCATCAGGCTGTAGGTAGCGGGCTGGTCAGTTTCAGGGGAACGGCCGTTCCCAACATCATTTGTCATTCGCGTCGCCCATTAGCTCCAAAAACTCTTCCCACTCGTCAGAGGCCAGGTGCAGGGTAATGCTGCCCAGCTCAACGTGGTAAATATAGCCTTCATCATCTGGGCTGCGCCAGACCGCAAAGTTTTCGGTTTCGGCAACCATATCAACTTCCATTTGTTCATCTTTGCTCATTGCTGATTCAGTGTCCTTTTTTGTGAAGATTGGCACGGCAGTAGACGGCCGTATCTAACTTAAGCTATCGTAATTGTATGCAGAGCAGAGAAAAAGTACCAAAATTCGGATTTTTATCAGGCAAGGCGCAAAGTCGATCCAGATGCAGCTTTGTGTCTTTGTGTGAGATTACGAAGCGGTGGCCGTGCTGTCTGGCTTGTCCTGGTTTGAGGGCAAGGTGGGAGTAGGAACGGCCGTTTGTGCTGTCTTCATCTTCGTAAACGGCATGAACTCATCGGAGAATGGGTCTTGATCAGTCAGCTTGCAATAAATATACATCCAAATGAGCCTGATACTCGCCAACACCGGAGCCGCCAGCAAAACACCCAAAATGCCCGCCACGCTGGCACCACCCAACACCCCCAGCAATACCGCCAGCGGATGCAGCTTTAGATGATGCCCAATAATGCGCGGAACTAGATAATAATTTTCAAACTGATAAATAAACCCATAAATACCCAACACCAGCATGGCAAACCAAAACGGCGACATCAAACTGCCCAGCCAACTGGCATCCGTCTGAATAGCAGCAATCAAAACCGCCGGAATGGCTGCCAAAATTGGGCCAAACGTCGGGATCAACTCCATAAAGCCAGCAATCAATGCCAACGTCATCGCATTAGGCAGTCCAATAATGAGCGCAATGACAAAAATGATGATGCCCACCACCACACAAAGCACCAACTGGCCCCGCAAGAAAGCATTCCAGGTGATGCTAATACCTTCACTTAATTGGTACAAATCATCCTGGTATGATTTTGGTGCCAATTTTACAATCGACTCAAATAGCGTTTCATGATCTTTTACCAGATAAAACGACAGGAAAAGCACCATAATTGTCCAGCCAACGGTTGAAATCGTTGCCGTAGCCAAACTGCCGAAAATACTGATCGTTTGCCCCCCCAGCGTTTGCACTAATTGAACCAAATTGCTGCTCAGCGAAGCAAAAAGCTGATCCAGCGAGAGTTGATCAACAGGTAGCACAATATCATCAGCCAGGATAATTGGGTCTTGAAAGAACTCACCAATATCACGAATGTACTGCGGCGTGCGATGGATAAAGTTGTTCACCTGAGTCACTAGCGGGGTAATAGTGCTAACCGGGATTGAAACCAAAGCAGCCACGAGCAATAGGTAAACCAGCCCGATTGAAAGCGTGCGGTTAAGCGGCGTGAAGCGCGTAATTTGGGTAACCAGCGGCTCAATCAGGTAAGCCAGGATCATCGCCATGCTGAGCGGCAGCAATAGCAGGCGAAAACGATACAATGCCAATGACAGCAGTACAAACAGGATTAGCAAGACAAGCCGCTTGTTGTGAGGACTCCAGTGAGGGGAACTGGAACGAACATTACGTTTCATGGTTGTTACACCGATTCCTGTACAAAAATCAATTTTGACGACAGTAGGGCAAGACGTGGACACACCCTAATATCCCTATTGTACTGGAAAAAACCTGTCATTGAGAATGACGTTTCCATAAGAAAATGCAAAACGCCCAGGCCATAAACGTCTGGGCGTTTGCGATGTTACGTCGTTACTTTAATTGCTTGGCTGGATGGTTAACGACGGCCTCGGCCACCACCACGATTATCGCGACCGCGACCACCGCCGCGGTTGCCACCACCGCGATTTCCGCCGCCGCCAGAACGCTTTGGTTTGTCATCGGCGCGGGCTTCTTCTAGCGTAAAGCCTTCTAAAACAGCCTTGCGAGACAGACGAACTTTGCCATCTGGCGTCACGTCGGTCACCATGACCATAACTTCATCCCCAAGTTGCAGAGCATCTTCCACGCGCTTGATATGCTCAGCCGAGATTTGGGAAATATGCACCAAACCGTCGGTGCCGGGCAAGAACTCGATGAATGCGCCAAAGTCGGTTATGCGAACAACTTTACCGGGGTAAATGTTGCCAGGTTCTGGCGATTTAGTCATGCCGTCGATTTGTTGTACAGCCATTTCAGCTTTGGGGCCGTCTACACCTGCCACAAAGATAGTGCCATCCTCTTGAATGTCGATGGAAACTTCGTATGTTTCTTCAAGGCTGCGAATGGTTGCGCCGCCCTTGCCGATAACTGCACCAATCTTGTCAGGATCGATTTTGATAAAGAGCATCCGGGGAGCGTTTGCGCTGAGCTCAGAACGAGGTTCAGAAATCGTTTCCAGCATGTTGGCCAGGATGTGCAGCCGACCCGCTTTGGCTTGCTCCAGAGCTTGGGCCATTAGCTCTTTGGTGATGCCCGCTATCTTGATGTCCATCTGTAGGGCAGTGATCCCTTCGGCCGTTCCGGCAACTTTGAAGTCCATATCGCCCAGGTGGTCTTCCATCCCCTGAATGTCCGTGAGAACAGCGAATTTTTCCCCGTCGGTCACCAAACCCATCGCCACACCAGCAACCGGGCGTTTAATCGGAACGCCGCAGTCCATGAGTGCCAATGTGGAAGCGCAAACGCTGGCCTGGCTAGTGCTGCCGTTAGAGGAAAGCACTTCGGACACGACGCGAATTGTGTAAGGGAATTCTTCCTCGCTGGGAATCATCGGGCGCAAGGCGGTTTCGGCCAGTGCGCCGTGACCAATCTCCCGCCGTTTGGGGCCGCGCAGGAACCAGGTTTCTCCAGTGGAGAAGGGAGGGAAGTTGTAATGGTGCATGTAGCGGCGGGTTTCGTCGCTGGTAAGCCCTTCAATTTTTTGGGCTTCACGGGGGGTGCCGAGGGTGGCCAGAGAAAGCACCTGCGTTTCGCCGCGCTTGAACAGGCCAGAGCCGTGGGTGCGGGGGACAAGGCTAATTTCTGAGGATAGCTCACGAACAGTGGTGTAATCACGGCCGTCTGGGCGAATGCCTTCGTACAGGATGCGGTCACGTACGGCTTTCTTTTGCACACCGGTGATCACTTCTCGTACCTCGCTGAGATCGGTGGTTTCGTCGATCTCGAAGAAGTCATTGACGATCTCTTCGCGCAGGTCGCCCATTTGCTCATTGCGCTCGTATCGATCGGTGGTGCCAGCGACAATATCGGTAATGCGAGAACCGATTTTGGCTTTTACGGCCGTTTCTAACGCCTCATCTACGGAGCTAAGGACGATCTCATCTTTTTCCTTGCCAATTGCGTCACGCATTTCGTCCACCATGGCAATGAACGGCTGCATGGCGGCATGGCCAAACGCCAACGCTTCCACCAGGGTCTCTTCTGTTACCTCATCGGCACCGGCCTCAACCATGATGATGGCATCTTTGGTGCCCGCTAGGCGCAGGTCCAGGCTGCTATTTTCCATCTCTGGCACGGTGGGGTTGGCCACAAATTCGCCGTCGATCAAGCCCACGCGGACGGCCCCAATTGGCCCCGCCCAGGGGATGTTGGAGATGTGCAATGCGGCACTAGCAGCATTAACGGCCAAAATATCCAGATGATGCACACCGTCAGCAGAGAGCGTGCTGGTGATGATTTGCACCTCGTTGCGCATACCCTTGGGGAACAACGGCCGTAACGGACGATCCGTTAACCGAGACACCAAAACCGCATCCGTTGTGGGGCGACCCTCACGCTTGAAGTAGCCACCCGGAATACGGCCGCCAGCATACATCTTCTCTTCAAAATCAACGCTTAAGGGGAAGAAATCCAGCCCTTCGCGTACAGTTTTGGACATCGTAGCTGTGGAAAGCAGCATACAATCTCCCGCGCGAATGGTGATAGCACCACCTGCTTGCCCAGCGAGCTTGCCTGTGGCAATTGTGATTTCTTCATTGCCAATGCGAGCTGAAAAAGTTTGTTCTGTACTCATTGATAAACCTCCATAAAGGTTAAAAGCAAACACAATGGCAGTTTTCGGTAATCAGTGAACAGTAATCAGAAAAATTGCCTTTACTGATTACTGAATACAGATTTACTGTTTACTGTCTCGTGTTAGCTATAAAGTTGGAGGGGATGGATTAGGGACTGGGGATTGGCACATACACCGGACGATTGACCGTATGTAACAATACCCAATTCCTAAACTGCCAAATCCGCTCCAGAAATATAAAATAAAGGGGTGACAACCGCGTCACCCCTTCTTTGAAACCTTTTTAATTAACGACGCAGACCCAATCGGCCCAAAATCTCACGGTACCGTTCTGGGTGACGTTTGCGCAAATAGGCCAGCAAGCGGCGACGCTTACCAACCAGTTTTAGCAGCCCCCGGCGGGAACTTTCGTCATGCTTGTGATTGCGCAGATGCTCTTGTAACTGCTTGATGCGACGATCAAAAATCGCAATTTGCACTTCAGCGGAGCCGGTGTCGCCCTCACTTCGAGCAAAATCGGTAATCAATTCGGCTTTTTCTGTACCATCTAGTGGCATAAGGTTGAACCTCCAAAAATAACTGATTTAGCCTGTAGGCCGCCGTGCCGATGTCGTCGCACCTCCAAGCCATCGGAGATTATAGCCCAAACAATGCAGTTTACAAATTTAGCGACGGTAAAAATTGGGGTGGCTGGCGTACTTGCGTTGCTTGCTCAAAGGCATATGCAAGGCGCAGCAGCGTTGGCTCTTGCCACGCGCCACCAATGAATGAGATACCGACCGGTAGCCCAAATACGTATCCTGCTGGCACTGTGATGTTGGGGTAACCAGAAACGGCCGCAGGTGAGGAGCTTGCCCCACCATAATTGTCTCCATTTACCCAATCTGTAAGCCAGGCGGGACCCCCTGTGGGGGCAACAATTGCGTCTAGCTGATGTGCCTTGAGCGTGGCATCAATCCCTTCATCCCGCGCCAGGCGATGATTATTGGCTAATGCTTCCCGGTAGGCTTCGTCGCTGAGCTCACCCTTGGCTTGGGCAGCTTCAAACAGTTCTTGACCAAAATAAGGCAAGATGGTTTCAAAGTTGGCCTGATTGAAAGCGATGAGATCGGCCAATGTGCGCTGTGGCACTGTGTCTGGCGTTGTAGCTAAATAGGCGTTGAGATCATGCTTGAATTCATACAGCAATACTTCAAATTCGGAATCATTGAATTGCCCTTTGGTTTCGATATTTGCCGGGTCGATGACGATGGTTCCTTGCTGACGCATTGTTTCGATGGCCTTTTCGATGACGGCATCTACGTAAGGATTGTGACCAAAAAAGTTACGCGAAACGCCGATTCTGGCTCCTTTTAGGCCATCTTTGTCCAGAAACTGCGTGTAGTCAGTGTGGCTGTGGCGGCTGCTGGCTGCCGTGGCGGGGTCGCGGGGGTCTGTGCCGGTTAGAGTGCCCAATAAGACGGCCGCATCCCACACAGTTCTTGCCATCGGGCCAGCCGTATCCTGGCTGTGAGAGATGGGGACGATGCCAGAACGGCCGATCAGCCCTACAGTTGGTTTTACACCGACGATACCATTGGCGTGGGAAGGGCACACAATCGAGCCATCGGTTTCCGTGCCGATGGCGGCGGCGCACAGGTTTGCAGCGACGGCTACGCCAGAACCAGAGCTGCTGCCGCAAGGGTTGCGGTCTAAAGCGTATGGATTCCGCACCTGGCCGCCAGCACTGCTCCAGCCGCTGCTAGAACGAGATGATCGGAAGTTGGCCCATTCGCTCAGATTGGTTTTGCCCAGAATGATAGCACCAGCAGCGCGAAGCCTTTCAGCGACGAAACTGTCCTGAACCGCAAAGTTTTGGGCCAATGCCAACGATCCGGCGGTAGTCGGCAGCGGATCAACAGACTCAATATTGTCTTTAAGCAGAATGGGAATGCCGTGTAGCGCACTTCGTGGGCCATTGGCCTGTCGTTCGGCATCCAGTGACTCGGCGATGGCCAGAGCTTCTGGGTTGATAGCCAGAACGCTGTTGAGGCTGGGGCTATCTTGGTCAATTTGCTGAATGCGATCCAGGTAAAATTGCACGATTTCTTGGGCACGCATCGTGCCGCTGCTCATCATTTCTTGTAACTGGCGAATGCTCCACTCTTCCATCGGGATTTCCTTTTTTTGCCACAGAGTTTACAGAGGTTTAAGAGATTTTCTCTCTTTCCTCTGTGTCCTCTGTGGCTAAATGAAACTGTTCGTATTCGTTTTCGCTGGGGAGACCCCAGACGGCCCAGAAGGTGCCGGTTTTGGGCTGCATGATGGCTGCGCCGCACGACTCCACGTGGAACGGTGGCTGGGCGCGGACGCAGATGGCTTGGGGGTCGCGGGTGAGGGCGATAAGATGCTGGATGGTTAACGGCCGTTTCCTCAAAAGGTCCCCCGCTCTATCCAATCTAGCTTCAGAACTAACCTGCGCCTCTGGTGGGCGTTCTTGAGCAAACTGTTTTGTTTGTGGCAGCAGACAATGGTTGGTGTGGATGAGCGGCTCCTCTGCCAGTGGGGTGACGACATGATGGCTAGACATCGCCTCAACATTGTAGCCACGGCCGTTTCCATCAAAAAGTAAATAATTATGCGCCCCAGCCAGCTTCGCTTCGGTGATGCAGGCAAGCGCGTCCTCAATGTTTTTTTGCTGGAGAATTTTGCGCACCACAAATGGCCAGGTGATCCCGATTTGCCCATCTGCCCCCAGCAGATTGTTGATGCCAACGCAGATGCCGTGTTCATTCATCCCAATTTGCCCGATGCAACCCGTGGTTGTGAAAACAAGGCTGCGTGGCGCACCGTTTGGCTGCACGTCTAGCAAGATGACGTATTGGGTGGCGGTGTCATGCATATCCCACGTTTGGCCAAAAAAGCCTGCGCCATTGGCCGCGCTGTCTGGCACAATGAAGGCGGTGCAATCATCTACGGGCGGGCGGGCTGCCTTTTGCCGAGTGACGCTGTAAACAGTATCTACGAAATCGGTGAAGCCACTCACGATGAGCATTGCTGCCAGAGGAAGTTCAGTAGCGGCGGCGATACCTTGCATCTCTTCGAATAGCTCGGGAGCGTATGCTTCGTGGGCAGGTAAGCACGCTTCGGCAATGGCTAGCACCTCTTCGCGGGGAAGGGGGCCGCCGCTCCAAAGGCCATCGCAGACGAGCTGGACACGTTCTTTGGTGTAGTGGCGGATTTCATTGGGGTAGGAACGGCCGTGTGCAAACCCAACCTCATACGGCGTGCCGCTTGCTTTCAGGACGCGGATTTTTTTCTTCATCGGCTGTTCTCCATTTGGATCGTTTGTGACGGGTGTTCTAACGAAAATTATACGATTTTGCTCTGAGCAATATGTTAATATTTCTCTCGGATATTCGATTTAGCAACATCTGACCCAAAAATAAGCTGTGAAACACGCACTTTTTTTCTGTGTTGAATTGAGCAAACTTTTTTAAAAAAATTTATCCACCTGTCACTCCCGCGTAGGCGGGAGTCCACTGGATTCCCGCCTGCGCGGGAATGACAAGCGTTACTCGTTCATTTGCTCAAACGGCAGCTTTATTTTGTGGGCAACTGTAAAGGATACTCACACAATGCGATGGATGTTACACGGCAAAATTCATAAAGCAACTGTTACGCAAGCAGATGTGAATTATGTCGGCAGTATTACGATTGATAAAGAACTGGTTGATCTGGTTGGCTTTCGCCCCGGCGAGAAAGTATTGGTGGTGAGCAACACCTCTGGTTCTCGACTGGAAACCTACATCATTGAAGGCGAACCTGGCTCTGGCGATATTTTCATGAACGGCGCGGCGGCGCACCTCATCAAAAAGGGAGAAGAAATCATCATCATTGGCTTTGAGCTAACGGATGAATTGATCGAACCGACCAATATTTTGGTTGATGAGAACAACAAATTTGTGAAATATTTGTAGCAGCAAACGGCGAAAACGGGAAAGTAGTTTGAATTAAGAAAACGATGATTCTCCCGTTTTCCCTGAGTAAATCACTGTTTTGCGGCTCATCTTACATCAAATTTCTTTTTGTGATTTACAACTTTTCCCCGGAAACCTTCATGATTCCGGGGAAATTGATCAGCTCATGATGATTTGGTTTAATGTTTTGATGCTCTGTAAATCTTTGGTGCGTGGAGGTCGTTCCGTACCCCTTTGATAGCCTGCTTTTTCTTCCAGCAACTGCTCTGGCGAAAGGACATGACAAAACAAACCATCAAGTTCCTGTGGTGGCAATGACAACGCGCCAGACAGCCACACCCATTCGGGGATGCCTTCCACGAACAGTTCATCTCCATTTTGCGAAATAAAGACAACGCTTATTTCCTGCCCATATTTTGTAAAATCGTATTGAACGCCTGTGTCGCGCATAAATGTAAAGTCTGCTTGCCCAAAAAAGCCACATAATTGCACGGCATGACGTTTCCAGACAACTAAATCAATATCGCTGTGCTCGCGGGTAATGCGGCTCAAAAGAAAGTCAACTGCCCAGCCACCGCGCAGCCAAAATGGAATGCCAGCCGGATGAAGCACGTTCTGAATTTGCGAGATTAAATCGAATTGAATCTTTGTGTTTTTCATAGTTCATATTTGCGAGTAAGCAAGTTAATTCAAGAGAGACAAAGCTTTTTCTACTTCTTGTTTTAGTTCGGTAAACCATTTTGGTAAGTTATCAACTTCAATGTAAATGTGTGAGTGAATTAACTCGACTAGCAACACAAGTAATTTAGCTGTTAGTATGCCTGTATCAAAATCGATCCTGTAAAGTAACCGGAGCTTATCATAACCGCCGAATTTTTCTGGAGCAGAGAATGGCGAGGGATGAACTAAAGAGTCTCTGAAGGGTTTAATAATATCCAAGAAAGCGTTTAGCATTTCATTATTTTCTTGGACATCCCATAACTCTTTTTCGGCAATAATGCGTGGATATTTTTCTAGCTTTTTCCGAATTGAAACCGAATAAGTATCTTTAAGTAGTTTCTTCTTTCGATTTGAAAAGTTAGAAATGTCGTGCGAGTTTATGTGATCCCAAGCCAGTCCATTGAGATATGCTTCCATCAAGTTGAAAGAATATAAAACGGCGGAGTGTGCACCAAAGATTTTTTGGCGCATAAAAATGGCGATTTGTTCTTTGTTTTTTTCTAACTCTCGATGTTTAGACTTCCTATATTTTTCTAACTCTTCTTGCGCCTGAACAATAAACTGTAAAGCGAACACTAAATTTTTCGAAAGCTCATCTTCTGGGAATTTGAATTTTAGACCCCATACAGAGGGTTTTAGTAAACATAAAATTGTGAGCGTTTACCGCTAACAATTAATTGTCCACCCCTTAACATTATAGGGAAAACGCTACAAAACATAAAATTGTAAGCGTTTGTTCGTTCCCACCTGTTTTTTGCTGAAATGGAGTCCCTTTTGTTTTAGACTGATTTTGTCCGAATCGATCTATCACAAAAGGAGACTCCTATGTCTATTATATCTTTGCCCCATTGGTTTTCGCGATTCCAAGCGTCAAAATCGCTTGCCAAACAGTCGCGACTTATCCTACAGTCGCCTGGGTTATCCCATTGGACCACACAACCACCCTCCCACTTGCCGCCGTTCGTCCGCCATTGCCCCACAACAATGAAATATCTGAAGCTTTTGGCCCCACTGGCCTGGGCTGACATTCCTTGGCGGCCAATGCCTGGTCCCCGTACGGGTCCTTATCCCGCTTCGCCCCTCCCTTACATTGCTGCGTTTCTGGTTCGGCTTGACCAGCAGCATCGCAGTATGGGACAACTCCGTCAATATTTGGTCGAGCATCCGGCTTTGACCTGGCTGTTGGGGTTTCCCTTACAACAAGATTCACAAGCTCCGCATGGGTTTGAGGTGGCCGCAGCCCTACCGTCCCCCGCTCATTTCAGTTATGTGCTGCGCCATCTGGCCAACCCCCTGCTGCGATTCTTGCTCAACGATACGGTGCAATTGCTGCGGCTGGCCTTGCCGACTGGTAGCAACTTTGGTCAGGTTGTTTCTCTAGATACCAAACATATCCTTGCTTTTGTCAAAGAGAATAATCCCAAAGCCTACATTAAAGAAGGACGCTGTGACAAAGACCGCCAGCCAGTTGGCGACCCAGATTGTAAATATGGCTGCAAACGACGCCGCAACCGGGCTCCGGAGCAGACGACGCCTACCAAAGACGGCCATCCTGCACCAGGATTAGGTGTGGGTAAAGATGAATTTTACTGGGGCTATGCCTCTGGGGTCGTGGCCACCAAGGTGCCGGGCTGGGGTGAATTTGTCTTGGCTGAAATGACCGACACCTTTGACCATGCTGATATTCACTATTTCTTTCCCCTGATGGCCATTGTCGAAGAACGGTTAGGCTTTCGCCCGCCTTACGGCACTGCTGATGCGGCTTATGATGCCTGGTATGTCTATGATTATTTTCACTCGGCTGGTGGCTTGGCCGCTGTGCCTTACGTTGACCGCACCAAGGGGCGGACCTATTCCTTTGATGAGGCTGGCTTGCCTTTTTGTGCAGCGGGGCTGCCCATGCCTGTCAAGAGTAGCTTCATGAATCGCTCCAGCCGCGTGCCTCATCAACGCGCGCGACATGCCTGTCCGCTTTTTTTCCCCGCTCAGGTGGCACAGCAATGCCCGGTAAACCACAAAAACTGGAAAAAAGGGGGCTGCATTTCTACCCTACCGACCAGTATGGGTGCCCGGGTTCGTTACCAGCTTGACCGAGAAGGGCCGGAATACAAAGCGATTTACAAGCAGCGTACAGCCGTAGAACGTATCTTTTCGCAAGCGGTCGCCCTGGGCATCGAACGTCCCAAACTGCGTAACCAACAGTCGATCACCAATCTGAACAGCTTGATTTACATTCTCATTAACTTGCGGGCGCTGCAACGTGTCTACCAAAAGAAGGCAAATGGTGGCTAAGTTCGCATTCGCCAAACAACCTTAAAAAATTGAACAATTGAAGATTCGATTCGGATGGCGGGGGAGCCATCTGCTTGTTTCAATCCCTTCCTACGTTTTTCCCCTGTGATGGTTCCAACGCTCATTATTCAGTAGACATTATGTTTACTAAAACCCTCCATACTAGTTTGACAATGTTAAATTAGGCTCGTGAGAGCCAATATCAGTAAAATTTGAAAATGGAAAAGAAAAAACTTCACGGTTAGCCCAGTGGGGGCTAAATGAAGCAGCTATCGATAAATTGGGTGAGCGGCTTGACCAGTATCATGAACGTTATCGTTATTGGATGAAAACCAAGACACGCGATACCAGTGAATATGGCTATCATTACCTGAGTGGCTTGTTACGAATGGAGAGCAACCGGCATATCAGCGGGATTGCCCGTGTAGCGGGAATCCCCGAACAAAATCTGCAACAATTCATCGCCGATTCACCTTGGGCCGGGAACGATTTGATCGCCGTCCTGCAACAAGATATCAGCAGTTTGCCCCACTACCAGCAAGGCAGTGTCCTCATTGCTGATGAAAGTGCAGAGGAGAAGGCCGGTGATGGCAGCGCCGGCAGCAGTCGGCAGCACAATGGTCGCCTGGGAAAAGTTGACATGAGTCAGGTGGGTGTGTTTTTGGCCTTGGCCAAAGATGGCTACCGCACCTGGATTGATGGCGAACTGTACTTGCCAGAAAAATGGTTCACCCCGGCCTATGCGCGGCGACGCAACAAGCTAGCCATCCCCGCTGACCGGGAATTTCAGACCAAGATCGAACTGGTACTGGTCATGGTCAAGCGGGTCCTGGCCAATGGCGTCGCCTTTGACGCCTTTGACTGCGACAGCTTGTATGGCCGCAGCCACTGGTTGCGGGCTGAATTAGACCAGCTGTCCATCCAATACTTTGCCGATATTCCCTGCAACTTGTCGCTTTATCTGGAGAAACCTCAGGTCATCCGGGAACCAAAGCGCAAGCATGTCCAAATTACTGTGTTAGGCAGTCAGACCACACCTGAACAACTGGCATCGGCGTTCTCATTCACCGCCATCACCCTTCGTCCACATGAACGGGGCCATCTCACTGCCCAATTTGCCCGGCAACGGGTGTGGACCGTCAGTGAAGAGGGAAGTTGCCGCCAGGAATGGCTGCTGATCCGCCGCGCCAACGGTAAAGTTACTTATTCACTGAGCAATGCCCCGGCTGATATTCCTCTGGAGACAATGGCCCGGCACAAGTCGCATCGCTACTTCATCGAACGGGCCCATCAGGACGCCAAATCGGAGTTGGGGTGGGATGAATTTCAGGCCCAGAAGTACCCTGCCTGGGTTCACCATCTCGCCTTGACCATCATGGCCAGTGCCTTCATCACCGAAACCTTGCTCGAGTGGACGGAGGCATATCCTCGTGACCCGGCTTTGTTGGCTGCCTACGAAACGGATACTTTGCCCAATTTATCGATTGTTAACGTTCGTACCTTGCTACGAGCCGCGTTGCCGTTGCCGCAGTTGTCGTCACGCCAGGCGGCTGAATTGGTTGTCAAACACTTGGATAATCGTACTCGCTCACGAAAGTCACGGCTTAGAAAGGCTCGTGGCCCGTGAATCTAACATTGTCAAACTAGCTACATATCACTTTGAACATTAAAAAAAGAAGGTTGGGCATCAACTCCGATAAAATTGTTTTGACGAACAAACATATCAAGGAGTAAATGATGCCAAACAACCTTCAAACCTATCATAAAACGTTGACCCAACTTTGCCAATGGTTGCCAAAAGAACGGATAACGCGATTGCGAAATATGGCGTTGCTGATGTTGGGCTTGCAGTTGAGTGGGGCAGTCAACCTGCCTCTGGTGGTGCGGAAATGGCCGTTGCCGGGAAAAATACCAAGCCTGACCAACCGCTTGCGCCGCTTTTTGAATAATAAGCATCTCCATGTTCGAGATTGGTATCATCCATTGGCGCAACAGTTGGTACGCTCCTTTGCTGGACGAGACATTCGCTTGGTGATTGATTGCACGAAAGTTGGCTTTCATTTTCGGATGATGATGATTGGCATGGCCTACAAAAAACGAACACTGCCCCTGGTTTGGAGTATCCACAAAGGCCGAAAAGGGCATGTTGGTCTTGAGGAGCAGTTGAAGTTGTTCAAGTATGTCCAAACGCTGCTGCCAGCCAGAGCGCAGGTGTGGGTCATGGGAGATGCTGGCTTTGAATCGATTCACCTGGCTAACTGGTTGCGTCGTCAAGGTTGGTCGTTTGTCATTCGACAAAACGGCCGTACCCAAGTGCGTTGGCAAGGACAGCCATGGGTGAAGTTGAGTCAATTGCCAATAGAAGAAGGCGAAACCCGCGCTATTGGCTGGGTGCGCGTCACCGCCAGCTATGATGTAGGCTGGTATTTCTTGGTTTTGCACTGGGAGCAAGGCGAAGAAGACTCTTGGTATCTTCTTAGCAACCACCCTTCTGTCGGCCAACTGATTCGTTATTACAAAATGCGGATGTGGATTGAAGAAATGTATGGTGACATGAAAGGTCATGGGTTTGATTTGGAAGCAACTCATCTTAATGATTGCGACCGCATTTCTCGCTTGGTTTTGGCCGTTTGTTTGACCTTTGTTTGGGTCATCACTTTGGGCAGTTGGGTTGTGAAACGCGGGTTTCGTCATTTGCTTGACCATAAGAGTCGTCGGGACAAAAGTTATTTTCGTTTGGGCTGGGACTGGATTGAGCGTTGTTTACGCTTGGATCTCCCTGTTCCCATCCATTTTGTCCCCTATTTTTGAAAGTGATATGTAGCTAGGACCCCATAAAGAAATACTAACCGTTAAATGGGCAGGGTTGCCTTTCAAAACTTTACGATTAACACGAGCATAATTTTTTTCAAATTCCTTCAATGGAATTTCAAGCCCTCGAAACGCTTTGATGTCTTCGTAAAGCAAAGAAAGTTTGCTCTTGGTCATGCCTCGGAAGTTTCTTGAACAAAAGCCCTTTATCTCCGGCGAAAGCCTTCTTTTTACATCAGTTTTTCCAGATTTAAGCTGACGACGGGGTAGATTTTCTAAATCTAAAACATCAGCCTTGAGAAATTCTTGCCAAGT
Organism: Candidatus Leptofilum sp.; assembly: GCF_965223285.1. Taxonomy (GTDB): domain Bacteria; phylum Chloroflexota; class Anaerolineae; order Promineifilales; family Promineifilaceae; genus Leptofilum. The sequence continues at coordinate 756,782 of NZ_OZ244997.1, forward strand.
ATTGAATTGACCAAGCATCAAACGGCCAACGGACGCTGCTCGGTTGGCTTGGCGGATCATTTTAGCTTCTCTTTCTCGTCCAGATAATCTTGGCATTTCAAATCCCTAAAGCAGGCAACCCACTTTTTACCTTTCACCTGCCCACTTGTCACTGCAAACCCGCCTACTTCTTCAAATCCCCCAAAATCTGCATTGCCGCGAGCTTGCCCGGTGCGCCCATGACGCAGCCGCCGGGGTGGGTGCCAGAGCCGCATTGGTAGTATCCTTTAATTGGCGTACGATACTGGTTCCAGCCGGGGGCGGGGCGGAAAAAGTACATTTGCGGCCCCATAAACTCCCCAGCAAAGATATTGCCCTCGCTCAGTCCTACCGTGCGCTCGATGTCCAGCGGCGTCACCACCTCGCGGTGCAAAACGAGGTCACTGAAATTGGGAAACACCTCGGTGAGCGTTTCCTGCACTATGTCGCCAAAATTTTCCCGCTCGGTGTCCCAATCCCCACCTTTGAGCTTGTACGGCGTGTACTGCACAAAGCAGGACATGATGTGTTTGCCAGGTGGGGCCATGTCCGGGTCAATGGTGGATTGGATGCAGCAGTCTATGTAAGGTCTTCGGCTAAACCAACCATATTTCGCATCATCAAACGCCCGCTCAATGTAATCCATTGTCGGGCCGATGTTCATGAAGCCACGGAAAATATCGGTGCGGCCGGGCAGGGTTGGGTACTCTGGCAAGCTATCCAGCGCAAAGTTTACCTTGGAGGAGACGCCCTGATATTTGAAATTTTCAATCGTTTCCACGAGATCGGTAGGCAGTTGACGTGGCTCAACCAGCTTGAGGAAGGTGTGGCGCGGGTCTAACGCGCTGATGATCGTGTTGGCGTACAGTTCATCCCCATTTTGTAGGGTAACGCCAATCGCCTCGCCATTTTTGGTGATGACTTCGCTCACGCCAGCGTCGAGGCGAATTTCGCAGCCAAGTGATTGTGCGGCGCGGGCCACAGCCTGGGTGAAGCCGCCGTTGCCCCCTTTGTGGAAGCCCCAATCCCCTATGCTGCCGTCAAAATCGCCCAGCTTGTGGTACAGCAGCACCAACCCCGATCCCTGTGAGCGCGGACCCACTTTGGTGCCAATCAGCCCACTGGAGCAGAAGGCCGCTTTGAGGACGTCGGTTTCAAAGTAGTCGTCCAGCAGGTCGGCGGCGCTGCCGGTGAGAAGGCGAGTAAGCATATGCAGCACTTTGGGACTTTGCTGGCCTAGATGTGCGCCCACAGCGGCCAATCGCGCCAACTCTTCCGGTTTACTGCTGGTGATGTCGGGCGGAATGTTGTCTACCAGCGGCTTTACCGCTTGCACTACCTGTTTGATAATGTGCCAATAGTCGTGGTACGCCTCAGCGTCTTTGGCCGAATGGCGGGCAATTTCGTGATAATTTTGGTAGCTGTCAGGCCCCATTAGCAGGTAGTCGCCGTTTTCGGCGGGGGTGAAGGTGTTGGGCATGGGTAGGATCATCAGGCCATGCTTTACTAGCTCCAACTCTTGAATAATATCGGGGTGCAGCAGGCTGAGGGCGTAGGAGAAGGTGGTGAAGTGGAAGCCGGGGTGTAACTCTTCGGTGATGGCTGCGCCGCCGACGAGGTGACGTTTTTCTAGCACCAAAGTTTTTAGCCCCGCTTTGGCCAGGTACGCGCCATTCACCAGCCCATTGTGGCCGCCCCCGATAATGATCGCATCATATTTATTGCTCATGTTATTGCCTTGAATATCGTGATTTTTAGAGGATTGTATCTTGTCAAAATATGCTTATGAGGGTTTAAACAAGACGATCTCGACATCTTTTATGGGTGCGTAATGCTTGGCGTTGCCAGTTAATAAAGAGAGGCCGTAAGTAACGGCCGTGGCACCAATCAAAGCATCTGCAAGATGAATAGAGTGGCTCAGGTAATATTGCTCAACAAAAAACATCGCCTTGCTGGAAATTTCTTCATTGATGTAGATGATTTCTGTTTTCCAGGCACGTAAAGCGCGACGCAATGCCCGCAGCTCGTTCTTATTCCTCATCCCTTGCACCAATTCCATATAGGTCACAACAGATATGCTGAATCGAGGATAGGTTTCAATTGTTTCTTTGGCCTTTTCATTGCCGCGCATATACCAAACGATGACATCAGTATCAATCAGCATCAAACCGCCCCTTGCGGATATTGCGAATATACGCTGCTACATCTTCAGACTTTGAATCGTCTGCCCATATCCCAAACAATTCGTGCTCAATGGCAATTTCATCTTCAAAAGGAATTAACTTTGCTTGAGGTTTCCCCCGATAGGTAATGATCACCTCTTCTCCCCTGGAAACCGTATCTAATAGTTCTTTGACGTTAAACCTCAAATCTTTTGCTGTGGCCTGCATAAAATCACCTCCAAAAGTTTATACTCTAAAGTATAAACTTGAAATGGTCGTTGTCAATAATGTAGCCTGATTTGCGGCTCACCGCTTATTGTCTCTTGTGTGGTGGATCGTAGAAGGGCATCCGTACGACGTTGGCCAAGACGTATTGGGGTCGATGGACCACCATGAGTTCAAGGTACGCTTTGCTGCCGAGTTTGCTGAAGTGCGGCGGCAGCTTACCAATGCCGATGTGCCGCTTGAGCAGCGAGGAGTACATTAGGCTGGTGGCGTAGCCCAGGTAGCTGCGGTCGGCGTCGTAAAGTGAGTGGGCTTCTTCGAGGGGCATCGTGTCTTTGGGCGGGATGAGGCCGAGTTCTTCAAAAGTTTGGTCGTAGGCCTGCCAGTCGAGCATGAGGCCGACGGTTTTCCAGCGGGAGGTTTTGTTTTTGATTTCGTTTTCGATGGCTTGGCGGCCGATGAACGGCCGTTCATCCCCAGCCAACTTCCGAAACATCCAATCAAACCCCAGTTCCAGCGGTGTTTCCCGCTGCTCGGCAATCCAGGCATAGCGCGACGATGAAAAATCAACATCCAGCAGAAGCAGCCCCGCTTCGAGGCGGGCCATCTTCAACGCCCATAAGCCCATCGGCGTGATATTGTAATCTGCCCCTGCCGCCATGAGCGTATCCCAGACGGTAAGCGCATCCTCTGTTTTGATCCAGATTTCAAAGCCGAGGTCGCCCGTATAGCCGGTGCGGGACAAAATGACGGGCTTTTGGGCGATTTTGGTTTTGGTGAGGTGGAAGTAAGGGAGGTCAACGGCCGTTTTTGTTAATTGCGCCAGCACCGTGCGAGAATGTGGCCCTTGCACTGCCAATATGCCGTACTCCCTGGACACATCGGTAATTTCCACCTGGCGACGGCCGATTAAGTTGGCAAAGTAGCGCAGGTTTGGCTCCGCAGCGGTGAGCAGAAATTCATCCTCACTCAGTCGCAGCACCACGCCGTCTTCCAGCATGTAGCCCGCATCATCGCACCAGATGGTGTACTGGGCTTGCCCTGGCTGGCAGGTACGAATGTCTCGCGCCAACCCGCCTGCCAGGAAGTGCTCAGCGTCTGGCCCTTTGATGCGATATTTGAACAGGGGCGAGGTGTCGAACACGGCCACGCCGCTACGGATGGCGAAATATTCTGTCAGGGTAGAGAATTGGTAATTTTGCGCGGCTGCGTAGCCTGCCCAATGCTTCCACTGCATCGTTTCGCTAAGCGGTGCGAGGCGGGGATAAAAGGGGGTTGTTTTAACCATTGATTTTCCTGTAGTGGGGATATGAACTGATTTTAATCTCTGTGTCGAGATTTTATTCTGGTTTTGGGTTTCGTCAAAAGAGTTTGCGCTCGATATCGGTCGCATTTGAGGATGCTCCTTCCTCGTTAAAAATTGATTCTTGGGTGGCAACGGCCGTTTCTCATGCAGTTTTGGTATAATGTCTGATATGAAGCAAGGTAGCAAATATTTTCCGCTTTATTCCCACTTGCAGCAGGCAGCTGGCCAGCCGGTGACGTTGACTTTTTCCCAAATTGAACAGTTATTACGAACTAATTTGCCCCGCAGCGCGCGGGGGCGGGCGGGCTGGTGGAGCAATCGTAGCAAAGGGGCGGTGCAAGCATCGGCCTGGATGGATGCAGGGTATCATGTACAGTCGGTTGATTTAGCGGCGGAAACCGTGCATTTTGCCAAAGCGAAGCTGACCTACACTGTTGAAAAATCGGGAGATACGGTGCTATGGAACCGCGGCATGATCAAAGCATTGCGGCAGCATATGGAAATGTCGCAGGGTGAGCTGGCAGACGAGTTAGGGGTACGCCAGCAGACGGTGAGTGAGTGGGAAACGGGAGCCTACGCGCCCAGCCGAGCCACATCCAAACATTTAGGGTTAGTAGCAGAGCGGGCTGGCTTTGCCTATGAAGTAGGGGAAGAACGGCCGTAACCAATCTCAAAATTAGCTATTGACAAAATAGTCGCTACCGTGTAAAATGTCGGCATTGGTGCGGTAACGACCGTATCACACAGTCAAACATTCCAACAAAGACCTTTTAACCAAAAAGCGCAACGTTGGCGGTGAATCTTGCCGTAACTTTCTGGCTGCCTGTGATTCTGGGAAGAGGACGCAAAAGCAGCGGGGTTTGCTCACCTCGACGCTGCTAGTGCAAACGGCCGTTGCCTCACCATTTTAACAATATTTGAAACAGCGGCAGAGTCAACAACAGAAGATGCTTCTCGAAAAATCTCTGTGTTCTCTGTGGCCAAAAATCATGGAGGCAATGCCAAATGGGAAATTATACATTAAACGAAGTGATCAGGCGTTGGACGCGGGGCGATATGACCACGGAGCAAACGGTAGGGCAAACCTTGCTCATTTTGCAGGATATGGCGCGACGGGTGGGGGTGTTGGAGAAGTTGCGGGAGGAAGAGCGAAACGGCCGTAAAACAGGCAAAGATGAAACGGCCAAATGAAAAAGAGGCTGGGTCAGTCGCACCCAGCCTCTTTCTAATTAAGGATTGTCTTGAGCGCAGCGGAAGCCGATGTCTACATCAAAAGTATTTCCAGAGACGACATAGCGGCGGCTGGTTGTGAAAAATGCGCCATTGGTGTTGTCGAAGCTGCCGCCCCGGTAAATTTGGCTGTTGCCAGAATCCAGATTGACTGGATTATTTTCGGGAGAATTGGCGTAGAAATCTGGATCGAACCGATCCAGCACCCACTCATTCACATTACCTGCCATGTTGAAAACGCCAAACGGACTTGCACCATTGGGGAAGTCATCCACTGGCTCCGTGTCTAGCGAACTGGCGGCAGACAGGGCAGGATCAAATTCGTTGCCCCAAGGCCAGGTGAAGTTGTCTGGGCCGCTAGCGGCAAATTCCCATTCGGCTTCGGTGGGCAGTCGCTTGCCCGCCCATTCGCAATAAGCGTTGGCCTGCGTCCAGGTGATGCCCATCACGGGGTAGTTGGCAAAGACAGGATCATCCCGATAGCCAGAGCGGCGGAAGGAGTTGCGTAGCCCGGTTTGAGTGCAGCCGCCGTCAGCTACGCAAGCCAAATATTGATCGTTGCTCACCTCGAACTGGTCGATTAAGTAGGCATCCAGCGACACCAAATGCTCTGGCCGTTCATTGGTTTGGCCCGTCGTAGAGCCCATCAGGAAGCTGCCGCCGGGTATTAGAACCATGCCGTCTGGCACAGCAACTTCAGTTGGTTCTGGCGTTGGCGGTGATTCCAGGGTAGCAGTTGGTTCAATAGTTGCTTCAGGTTGATCGGTTGCGAGGGTTTCTGTGTCTGCTGTTGGCTCTGGCAATGCTTCGGTGGCAACAGCGGTCGGTTCATTACCTTCTACCGTTGGCTCGATAGCAACTGCTTCTTCCGCATCCTGCAGCGGCGTATCACCTAGTTCCAGAACGGTAAGATTGTCGTAATGAACATGGGCGCGAGATTCATCTACCGTTTCCACATAGAAACCAAAATCACCAGTTGGGTAGCTGCTGTCGGTGAAGGTGGTGATGATACGGCCGTTTACAAAAAAGGAAAATGTGCTGTTGCTGGCATCCACCCGCAAGGAATCAGCTACATCTGCTGACCCGCCCTGAATTGAGCCACCAATACCTGCAATTAATCCCTCAACGGAGCCATTTTGCATGGTTTCCAATCCATCGTTAGATGCTTTCAAAATGGCCCATTCACCAGAACGGGGGGCAACCGTGAAGGCGTAGAATTGGCGGTTATCTGTTTGCCGCAAGACGAGTCCGTACCGATACTCTCCTGCCTCTGTTTCCAAAATATCCACAAACACCCGCGCTTCCAGGCTCACATTGCCAGCTTCTGTGCCGAAAACGGCCGTTGCCACCTGATTTTGCCCCGTTGCTTCTACATGATAATAATCTGGCGGATGGTAGCCTCGCCAGGCGTTGTCTTCCTTCAAATCGGGCCAGCCACTTTCAGGATTCGTAAAATCGTCTACTAACACGATGGCATCGTCGGGGACAATTTCTACCTCTGTAGCAGCACACCGAACGCCCGTTGAGGCAATCATTGTGGGCAAGTTCGGATCGCCCTGGAGTCGGTAAGCCATATCCTTAAGGAAGTCAAACGCGCCACCACGGGCTACTTCCTGGCCGCCAGACACGTCGGCGTACGGTTCATCTACCCATTCCCACACGTTGCCAGCCATGTCAAACACGCCAAAACTGCTGCGGTTGGGGGGCAAGCTGCCGCTGGCGTAAGTGCCATCTTGGGGCAGACTGACGCTGGCGGGGTCATCTCCCCACGGATAAAGGAAGCCCAAGCCGCCCCGCGCCGCCACTTCCCATTCTGCTTCAGAGGGAAGGCGTTTGTTTTGACGGTTGCAATAATCGTTGGCGTTTTGCCAGGTAAGGCCACGCACTGGATGATTTTCTTGTCCGATAGGCGGTTGGCCGTTTGCCCAGCTTGAAGGCGGTTCACTCTCGGTTTCTGCCAGGAAGGTGGCGTAGTCGCTGTTGCTCACCTCAAAGCGGTCGATCCAGTAGGCTTCCAGGTTAATTTCTTGCGGCGAAATGTACTGGCTGCCGCTTAAATCGGCCCCGATGGTGAAGGTGCCGCCGGGAATTTGCACCATGCCCGCTGAAGTGGGCAACTCTGGCGGAAACAGCCGAGGCCACAGCAGGACAGCCGCAGCAATAATCGCTAGCAAGGCGACGCCACCGATTACCAATGGTACCCAGTTGCGGCCAGATTTTTGTGTGGCAGGTTTTGTTTTCGGCTGCACGATTGGCTCTGTGACGGGATCGGGCGCAGTGATCTCGGTTTTTGCCAGCGGCGGTGGGGTTTCGTCTGGTTCAGAATTTGCAGGAAGAACGGCCGTTTCCACCAGTTCTCGTTCAACTATAGGCGGCGGTGTGGTGTAGGCCATGGTGTCGCTGCTGGGTGTGGAGACCTGTCGCGCCACATCGCGCAGGGCCATTGCCATCTGCACGGCCGAACCAAATCGCTCTTGGGGGTCTTTAGCCAATGCTTTTTCCAGGACTGCGCTAAACATATCGGGCAGATTGCTGTTGAACAGTCGAATGTCTGGCAGCGGCTCATTCACATGCTTCATCATCACGGTCAGAGCTGATTGCCCTTCGTAGGGCGGACGGCCGCACGCCATTTCATAAAGCATGACGCCTAGTGAGTAGATGTCGGCGCGATGATCGACCGCATCCCCCACAACCTGTTCTGGTGCCATGTAAGCGGCCGTACCAATGGTGGCACCCGTGGCAGTGTGCACATGCCCACCACCTACTAGCTTGGCAATGCCAAAATCGAGCAAAATGGGCTGGCCCAGCAAATTGATCATCACGTTGGACGGTTTCAGGTCACGGTGAACCATTTGGTTTTCATGCGCGTAGGCCACTGCTTCGCACAAGGGGATCATGATCTCGATGGCTTCTGACAGCGGCAGGCGTAATCCTGCTTCTTTTAATTGCTTGAGCCGATTGTCCAGTGGGTTGCCCGCAATGTATTCAAAAACAATGTAATAGACTTCGCCTTCATGGTTGAAGTCGTGTACGAGCATGATGTTGGGATGGCGAAGACGGGCGACAGCCGCAGCTTCCTGCTCAAACCGTTTTACAAATTCGGGATGCTCAGACAGGTGGGGGTGAATAATTTTGATGGCGACGGTGCGCTGCAAGTTGGGGTCGGTTGCTTTGTACACAGAAGACATGCCCCCACGCCCTAGCAAGGCTTCGATCCTGTAGCGGCCACCGATGGTGCGCCCAGTCCAGGTTGGTTGCAGATCACTCATCATGTTTCTCCAAGTTGTGTATCGGGATTAATTTTCGCTGCACGGCGGCGGCGGGATAAATATTTGTTGGCTGGCTTCTTCGCCATTAGCAATGACGCTGCCTGTGCCAACAACGGCTCCACCGCTGCTGCTAATTTCAAAGGTAATGTTATCATTTACGGCCGTTCCAACCAGTTCGCCTTCCCAATAATATGCAAACGTTCCGCTGACGCCCTGCGCCCGCATGTACACTTGCTGGGTCCAAGAGTTGCCTTCGCCGCACTGTTCGGTACCGTCTAGCTGGTAAATGTCCAGGCTGAACGCGCCATCTGCGGTAGGAACGGCCGTTGCTTCGGTTGTCGTTGGGCTGCCGTTGCGAATGGGTAAATCCTCAATGTTGCCCTCCCACGACAGCAGTTCCTTAAAGACGAAGCCACGATTCCCCACATTATCTACTACGTAAAGCCAATTGCTGTTGGCGGAGCGACCTAGCACGGTCACCATTTCTTCGGCGCGGACAACGGCCACTTGGTTGCTGTTGGCATCCGCTTGGGCAAAGATAGAGGCGTTGTCTATGGCAACGGCCGTATCTTCTGGCAGTGGGGTGGTGCTGGGTGTTAGCTCTGGCGTGGCGGTGTGGGTAGGAACGGCCGTGTTCGTGGGGGCATCTGTTGCGGTTGCCGTTGGTGGGTTGGTGGCCGTTTCTGTGGGTGGCATGGTTGCTGTAGGTCTTTCTGTGCTGGCGGCGATTGCAGGAATGGTTGTGGGGGAAACGGCCGTTTCAGCCAGATCATCGCCATCGCCAAAAAGCGCGGTTGCACCCCAAATGAGCAGCCCAAGCACAACAATACCCCCGACAACAAATATTGGCGTTCGCCACATTTGGCGGTTTTGCGCCTGAATCATCGTTTCGGCAGATTGCACCACGTTTTGCGAATCCGGGAATTCAGCATCGGTGGCCGCAATTTTCTCCCAAATCGCCAACGCCTGCTCAGGGCTGTTTTGCGCCAAAGTTGCCATCGCCTGACTATACATTTGGGCGCAAATGCCTTCATTGGCCCGCTTTTGCACAGCCAGCTTGTCGGCAAATGGCAGGGTCCCCCGCCGCTGTTCAATCGCTTCCCACTTGGCTAGGGCAGATTGGTATTCCCGGTTATCCAAATGGGCCAACGCTTCTTCGTATAGCTGATTGAGCCGTGCTTGGAGTGCCATTGTTTCTAAACCAGCACGCGCTTTGCCTTCAAGATTATCCAGTTCAGGATGGGGAATGTCGCGTTCGCGCAGGGCTTTTACGGCCGTTAGGCTTTCAGAAAATTCGCCAGCCGCCAAGGTGCGATTAGCCCGCTCAATGAGTTGGTCGATAGCTTGCTGCCTTAGCTGTTTCGCTTTTTGCTCTTGATAATCCGGGTCGGCGCGGTGCAGCTCATCCAGTTTGTCCAGGCAGCGGGCAAACTCGCGCTCGTCATACAAGTCGCGGGCCGATTGCCACATTACCATCAGCCGATCCAGATGGCGGGCGGCCAGCGTGTCGGTAGGGCTGGGCATTTGCATGGCGGCGGTGCTTAACGCCGCGGCCATCTCTTGTGCCGTCTGGAAGCGGTGATCGGGGTTCTTAGAAAGAGCTCGTTCCAAAATATTTACTAGCGAATTGGGCGTGTTGGCCTCTACAAGCTGGATGTCTGGCAATGGCTCGTTGATGTGCTTGAGCATGATTTGGTAAGTGGAGTCGCCATGAAACGGGGTTTCGCCACTCAGCATCTCATACATCATGATGCCCAACGAGTAAATGTCGGAGCGGTGGTCGGCTTGTTCACCCTTCACTTGTTCTGGCGACATATAAGCGGCCGTTCCCATGGCGGCACCAGTCACTGTATGAGAGCGTCCACCTACAATTTTGGCAATGCCAAAATCCATCAGTACTGGCTCATTCAGCAAGTTGAGCATCACGTTGGCTGGCTTCAAATCGCGGTGAATCATGCGCCGCTGGTGAGCGTAATCGACGGCTCCGCAAATGGTGGTGAGAATGCGAATGGTGTCATTGAGCGGCAGACGCAAGCCTGCACCTTTGAGTGCTTCCAGTCGCTTGCCGAGGGTTTCCCCCGGCACGTACTCCATCACCATGAAGTAGACTTCGCCTTCGTGATTGAAGTCATGCACTTGCACGATGTTTGGATGGCGCAATTGGGCAATAACGGCCGCTTCCTGTTCAAACCGCTCGATAAATTCTTTATTGTCGGAGAGGTGCTGGTGAATAATTTTGACGGCAACTTTGCGCCGCAAATTGGGGTCGGTGGCACGGTAAACCGACGACATACCGCCGCGCCCCAAAATTGATTCAATTTCATATCGGTCGCCAATGGTACGGCCGATCCAGCTTGGTCCAACTGATGTCATGATAAATTAAACGATGAGCTTGTCATTTTTACTTCAAGAGCCGGTTAGATCGAAATAAACGGAATTGATAAACACGAACAATTTTATGCTACTGCTATGCTGATTATGGCATATTAGACTGTTCGTTTCCACATTTGTAAATCACAAAAAGAATTTTGATGAAAAATGAGCCAAGAAATTGTGATCCACTCAAGTAAAAGCGGGAGAAATGGCTTTGCTAACTTCGAATTATTTTCCCGCTTTTACATTTTACTTGAGCCAAATGGCCCTGACTGTAAAATGTGCGCTAAAACTGCGTTCATTTATTGTAAACCAGATTAAGCATCAACCTTAAAACCGATATTGTGATCCTTTGGGAAGGGTATGGCTATTGGTTAACGATTGTGAAGGGGTGACAAGGTGAAAGTATCACTCTGTGGTAAGTAGAAATGCCGGGAGCAAGCCGTGCGTGGTTATTTGGGTGAAGGTTCCGCTAGCAATTTCTAGCAGCCGGACGATGGGAGGCTGGTCTGGGGTGTTGCTATCGAATTGCTGGAAGAGGAGGAAACGGCCGTCTGGCGACCAGCTTGGTGGGCCATAATGGAATGAAATATCGTCCGTCAGGGCGCGGACTTCGGAGCCGTTGGCGCGCATGAGCCAAAGCTGGCGACCGGTGTTGGTGCCAGCCAGGCGGCGGCCAAAGGCAATCCACTCGCCATCTGGTGACCACGCGGCGTTACCGTCGTTGAACGCGCCATCCTCGCTAAGTAGGCGGCTGTCACTATCGCTATTGAGATTGCCCAGGTAGAGGCTGACACCGACGGCAAAATCGTGGCTGTGTTCGTCGTGATCATCGTTGTCTTCACCGTGAAAGACGACCGTGCGGCTGTTTTGGAAGAGTAACTGGTTGCCCAGCGGATGCCAGGCGGCAGGGGTGCCGATATTGCTAGGGAAGGTGTGGAAACGGCCGTCTGCAAAATTGTATAACCTTACTCCTTCATCCGGTGAACCCGCGAAAGCGACCCAGTTTCCATCTGGTGAGAAGCGAGCGTTGCTGCCAACGGCGGTTTCATTTTCTAGCAGCAAGCGCGTTTCGCCAGTGAAAGTGTCCAGCCACCAAAGCTGGGGGCGGCTAAAGTTAGGGGGTTCACGCCGTTCGTACAGGAGGCGACGGCCGTCCGGGTGCCAAACGGGTTGGGCGCATTCTGCAATTTCGCAGGTAAGCACTGTTTCTGACGAGCCATTGAGCGGGAGTAGTTTGATCTGGCTGTCGCCGTTAGACAACTTGCTGGCGTAGGCAATCTGGGTGCCGCTGGGTGCGGGGGCGTAGTTTAGGAGAACGGCCGTTTCCTCCGTCAACTGCCTCGGTTGCCAATCAGGGGGATCAGTCAGAAATAGCTGGTACAAGCCCGCCTCATCCTCAGCCACGTACAGGATGGGCGGGAGTGAGTTGGAGCGGCGGGGTGGTTGCAAAAAAGCGTAGGATGCGCCGAGGAAGGCAAATAACATCAACAACAATACCCCAAGTCGCCAGCGGGATAAGTGTCGAGCTTTTTCTGGTTGGGATGCATCTGTTAGTTGCTTTTGCATATTTTCTTTATCAAAGATTTCGCAGATTTACCGCAAACAATCTTATTAATCTGGGCAATCTGTGATTGGAATCTTCTATTACGGCAACCAGGCGGGTAGGGTGCCGGGTGAGGCAATTTCGGTGCGCTCTCCAGTGGCGACTTCGATGAGCCAGATGGCGGGCTTGGCGTACAGTTCATCCAAATTGTACTGCTGGTAGAGCAAGAAACGGCCGTCTGGCGACCAAGCGATTTCGCCATGATGAATTTGCGGATCGTTGGTGATGGCCAACGGTTCCGAGCCATCAGCTTGCATGACCCAGATTTGCCGACCCATGGGCACGCGCGGCAGCTTGCGACCAAAAGCAATCCATTGGCCATCTTGTGACCAAGCGGGAGAGCTGTCATCCACGCTCTCTTCGCCGAGCATGGGCTGGCTGAGGACGATGACATCTTCGCTGGCGAGATCAACGCTAGTTAACTCCACGCTCCAATTGGTGCCGCTGGCGTTGATGTTGGTGATGAGGAGGCTGTCGCCTTGCGGTCGCCACACGGCCGGGGAACCCATCTGGTTGGGGATGAGCATCCCGGAGCCGTCTGCCAGATTAAATAGCTGGATGCCCTGGTCAATGGGCGACACAAAACTGAGCCACTGCCCATCGTTTGAAACGCGGGGATACAGTCCCAGCATTTGATTGTTTTGGAAGAGTGGCACGGTTTCCCCGGTGGTTGCGTCTAGCCACCAGAGGCGCGGGTTGCCGGGTGGGGCACCGGGCGTAGGGATGTTGCGCCGCTCGTAGATGAGGCGACGGCCGTCTGGCAACCATTGCGCCTGGGAGCAGGCTGCGTCTGGGCAGGCAAGCAGTTCCCGGTTGTTGCTGCCATCGCTGTTGATGAGCCACAAATCGGCCGCACCTCCGTCGCGCAGGATGGCGTAGGCAATCTGGCTGCCATCTGGTTTGACGGCAAAGTCGAGCACGTCCGCGTCAGTGGCGGTGAGCGGTGTTGTCGTAACGGTTTCGCCGTCCACCTTGGCAATGTAAAGCTGGTCGGCGGCTTCATCATCCCAACTGATGTAGACAATGCGCGGCTGGCCAGTCTGGAATTCCCAACTGAGTGGCTCATCTAGCTGGTGTCCTTGTTCGCTGCTGATCTCGGGGGCGAGGGTAACACGATAGCGGCTATTGGTATCCAGCGGTGCGTTTGGCTGGAAGATGAGCTGGTTGTTGGCAATAGAAATGGTGCCTGGGAGGGGGGGATCGAGCGTAACGGCCGTTTCCGCCACAGTTGCCAAAGGTTCGCTAAAGGTCACCTGGATGTTGGTGCGGGTAGAAACATTGCTGCCGTTGGGCGCGGGCCATCTGTCTGTTGCTTCCAGAGCAATATTGTCGCCGTAGAGAATAACGGCCGTAATCATTGTCACTAGCACAGCCAGAGTGGAAATAACGATGCGGTCGAAGCGGGTGAGAGACATAGATGGTAATTGGGCGATTTACTGATAAAGATACGGCTGGCTCGGCGTTTCCGTGGGCGTGATGCTCTCTGCCACCAGCACGGGCATTTGCACGCCGTTGAAGGTGCGGGCCTGGACAGTGCCGCTAACTTCTACCCAGCTATCTGGGGCGAGTACGGCCGTATCCGGCCATTCCACAATCAAGCCAATTGGTGCGGCGTCGGCGACGCAGCAGCTAACGGTGAAGCGGCTCACCATGAACTGCGTTTCGGCAAAGCGGTCATCGCGGTAGACAAAGCCAACCACGTGCGCCTCCTGGCCGTCAAAAGCAGTGGGTTCTGGGCTGCGCTGGAACAAGTAAAGCCAATCCAGAATGTTGCGCTCGCCCGCGTTGGCAATCACGCTCAATTCGCTGCCCTCCGGCGCATTGGCAGACACCAGCGACACATCATTGCCAATGTTGATTTCACGATTTTGCAAGGCGGATGCGCCGAGCGGACGGGGTTCCACCAGCAGCCCCAGCACCACAGGGATGGCCAGCAGCAGCAATCCGGCCCAGGTGACGTCATGGCTGTGGACGTGTTCATGCTCATGATCGTGGTCGTGGGTTTCATCATGAGCATGATTGTGGGCAGCCTGCCGCCGCTGTTGAATGGCGTAAGCAATGCCTAGACCTATGAGGCCAACGGCCGTTAGCAGCGTCAGCACGTTAAACCGAGGATGAATGTAAAAACTGAGCGTACCGTTCAGCAAACGGGTTAGCAAGAAAATACCTAAGGCGATGAGTAAGATAACTTTGATTGTGTGTTTCATAATATTTTACCCACGGATTTTTTGGATTAGCGCGGATTACAATCCTGAAAATCCGCGAAATCCGTGGCTTATATCCCTACCAATTCAGGTTCAGGTTGATGAAAACGGTAATGAGCATGGTGAACGCCAACGGCAGCAGGATAAGGTAAAGCACCACGCGCCGCCGGAAAACGCCCAGGAACATCAGTGCACTCTTGATGTCCACCATCGGGCCAAAGACCAAAAAGCTGAGGATGGAGCCGGTGGTGAAGCTGTTGACAAAGGAAAGTGCCAAAAACGCATCCACTGTGGAGCAGATGGAAAGGACAAAAGCCAGCACCATCATGGCCACTACGGAGGTGACAGGGCCGCTGCCAAAGGCAATGAGGGTCGATTGGGGCACAAAGGTTTGCATGGTGGCCGCCAGCATCGAACCAATAATCAGATAGCGCACCATGTCGATGAAGTCGTCCCCGGCGATGGTGACTGCCTGCCACAGACGTTGGGAACGGCCGTTGCCAACGGCCATTGCATAATGATCATGGTCGTGGCTGTCGTCGGTCTGCGGCAAAATAATCTCTTGGGGCGGGGCAAATTGGAAGATGAGACCCACCACAAAGGCGATGAGAATGGTAAAGGCAAACCGACCAACCAACACTGGCCCCCAACCAAAAGCGACGTAGGTACTTACCAAGACCACCGGGTTTATCACCGGGGCACTCAGTAAAAAGGCAATGCCCACGGAGACAGGCAGTCCTTTTTGGTAGAGCCGCCGCGTTACCGGCACCACGCCACATTCACACACTGGGAAAGCAAACCCCAGCAATGACCCCACAAACGCCGCTGGCACTACTCGTCGCGGCACGTACCGCGCCAATGCTTCTTTGTCTACAAAAACATCAATCAGCCCAGAAACCAGCGAGCCCGCCAGCAAAAAGGGCACTGCTTCAATGAAGATTCCCAAAAAGATGGTGACAAAGGTTTGAAACCGCTCATTGAGGTTAGACGGGAGGAGGTTGGGGAACAGGCTGATGAGCAGCAGAATGACGATTGCGCCCAAGAGACGGCCGTAATTACGTGCAGAAACGGCCGTATGCCCACTTTCGCTTTGTATTGTTTGTTTCTCCTCAACTTGTGCCATGCCAGAAATATAAACAAATAACGGGTTGCGTCAACGACACGACCCGCAGAAAGCAAGATTTTTAGAAAATGCTCAGTTGTGACACACTTATGTAGAATTGTACGAGCGAAGCAATTCTTTGCCCTGATTATATTCGCCAGAAGCCAAATAGATCACCCATTCGCAAATATTGGTGACCCGGTCGGCTGCACGTTCCAGATTGTGCGCCGCCCATTCCAACCGTTGTGCTAATTGGAACGAGTCACTATTGGCTGCCATATACGCCATCACGGCGCGGTAGGTGTTGTTGTATAGCTCGTCAACTTCATCATCTCTTTTGATTGTTTCAAAGGCGATATCGGAATCACGTTGCGTGAATGCGTCTAAAGAACGATGCAGCATAAAGCGACCTTTTTCGGCCATTTGGGGCATATGCACTACCAGCTTGGCTGGCACTTCAGCCTCCCCGATCATCAGGCTGATGCTGCCTATGCCTTTTACGTAATCGTGAATGCGCTCCAGCTCCCCCGCAATTTCCAGCGAAGCGGCTAGCAGACGCAAGTCGCTGGCCATGGGCTGCTGGGTGGCAATGATGCCAAAGATTTGGTTCATGATGTCTATGCGCCGCTGGTTGAACCACTTATCGGACTTTACCAACTCATCTGAGGTGACCAAGTCACGCTTTAGCAAGGCGGTGACCACTTTGATGAGATTCTCTTCAACTTCGCTGCCCATGCGTAGAATTTCATCCTGCATGTTGCGGAGGTCTCGTGCGTAATGTTCTCGAATAACCATTATGTTAACCAAAACGTCCTGTAATATACTGTTCTGTCAATTCATTTTTAGGATTGGTGAATAGCTCGTTGGTTTCGCTAGATTCCACCAAATAGCCAGCACGGTCACTATCCATATTAAAGAACGCAGTAAAGTCAGAGGCACGGGCTGCCTGCTGCATGTTGTGGGTAACAATAATAATGGTGTACTTTTTCTTAAGCTCCTGAATTAGCTCCTCGATGCGAAGCGTGGCAACAGGGTCTAGCGCAGAGGTTGGTTCATCCATCAGGATGATCTCTGGCTTGACGGCAATGGTGCGGGCGATGCACAAACGCTGCTGCTGTCCACCAGAGAGTGAAAGGCCGCTCTGGTTGAGCTTATCCTTCACTTCATCCCACAGGGCGGCTTGGCGGAGTGACTCTTCTACTAATTGATCCATGTCGCCTTGATAGCCATTGATGCGAGCACCCCAAGCAACATTTTCATAGATGGTTTTTGGGAATGGATTTGGTTTTTGGAACACCATGCCAATGCGTCGGCGAATTTCTACGGGATCAATTTTGGCGTCGTAGATGTTCGTACCTCGATAAGTCACTTCACCTTCTACGCGGGCAACTGAATAGAGATCGTTCATCCGATTGAAGGAGCGCAAAACGGTGGATTTGCCGCAGCCAGATGGGCCAATCAGCGCAGTGATTTTTTCGGACGGAAATTTTAATGAGATATTTTTAACAGCCCTAAAGTCGCCATAATAAACGTGCAGGCTGTGCGATTCGATGGCGATAGGGCCACTAACTCCATTGGAAGACATTAGGCTCTCCTTGAGTAGCGATTACGCAGATAAACGGCCGAAGCATTCAGCGACAGCAACAAAACCAGCAACACCACAATGGCGGCAGCGGCAATGTTGCGGAACTCAGCCTGAGGCCGGGAAGTCCATTGATAAATTTGAATGGGCAAAACGGTAAATTTTGAGAAGGGCCCGCTGGGGTCTACGGTGATGAAGGTAGAAGCACCAACGACAACCAGCGGGGCTGTTTCACCAATGGCGCGGGCAATGGCCAAAATGGTTCCTGTCAAAATGCCGGGGAGGGCATTGGGAATAACGTGGTGCCAGATGGTTTGCCATTTGGTTGCACCTAGCGCCATGCCTGCCTGCCGCAGCGAGCTAGGCACGGCACGAATGGCCTCTTGCGAATTGATAATGATGATGGGCAAGATGAGCAAGCCCAGCGTTAACCCGGCGGAGATAACGGTACGGCCGTTTGCCGTTGCCGAATCATCCACCAAGCCAAACAGCGCACCGCTAGAAAAGGATTCCAGCAGGCGCACAAAGATAACCAGCCCCAGCATTCCGTAGATAATGGAAGGAACGCCTGCCAAGTTGTTGATGTTGGTTTGGATGATGCGGTTGAGCCTATTGTCTTCTGCATACTCTTCTAAGTAGATGGAAGCCGCCACGCCCACCGGGAACGAAAACAGGATGGTGATCAAAACCACCCACAGCGAGCCGAAAATGGCGGTACGCACCCCGGCAAACTCTGGTGTGCTGGACTGCGGCGAGGTGAGAAAACGCCCCGACAGCCAGGAGCGGAACTCCAGCTCTGCGTTAGGGTACTCTTCGGCGGTAAATGCCTCAATTTCGCTGCGGCTGGTGAGCGAATCCATCAACGTCCAGGATTGCACTACGTCTGGCCGCACCACTTCCTGGACGATCAGGTCGTACACATTGTTTTGGTCGCGGGCGCGAAGGGTGCACCCTTCTGGAGGTTCTGCTCCAGCGCAAACTTCGGCAAACAGTTCTGGGTCTTCAAAGACGAAGCTGTCTTCAAAAAACCGCTGTTGCCGCTCCAAATTGCGCCCCAAACCTACCGAGATGTTGTTTTGCAAGATTTGCACCAGGGTTTCTTTGGGCAACTCTTCCAAAGTTTCTGGAAAAACTGTTTCTGTGAAGAAATCCAGCGTGCCAGAATTGACCCCCGGAATGTACCGACTGATGGGTTCATCCGGCCATGCTGGGTTTACGTCTGACCAGGATACGGCCGTTGTAAAAATCTGCTTCAGCTCATCAAGGGTCACATCTTCCAGGAAGCTGTTTTCACGATTCACAACCACCGCCAAAGCATCGGTACCAATTTGCATCTCGATGGGCTGGATGAAATTGTCCCGGCACGCTTCAAATTCCCCCGGCTTAATGGGCCGACTGGCGGCAGCAATATCAACGCTCTCGTCCACACAGAACATCTCAAGACCCGCGGTACTGCCTACGCTCTGAAGGTTGACGTTGGCAGTAAAGCCATCCGCCACAATTTGGTTGCGCATGTGTTCAGTCACCGGGAACAGTGTTGAACTCCCGGCAATAATGATGCTGCCCCCTAAACCAGCAGGGTTAATGGCCGCCCATTGGCCCGGTTGCAAATTGAACCCGCTGTTTTGCACCCAGGCAACCTGTGATGCAGAAAGCACGTTTTGGCTTATGGGGAAGTACCCAACCTCACCAATTTCATCATTGATGTTGGTCAGTAAGTAATTTAGATAAATGCTGGCAGCCTGGTTGTTTTGTAAAATATCTTCCGAAGTGTACAGGTACAACGGCCGTGACATTGGGTAAGTGCCGTCGCCAGCCGTCTCGATGGACGCTTCAATCCCGTCAACAGACAGGATTTTCAAACTGTCGCTATTGTCTTGATAATAGGCATAGCCAAAAAAGCCAATGCCAAATTCGTCATTAACAATGCCCTCTGCCAGCACATTATCGTCTTCACTAGAAAGGGTGTTGCTCGCTTCCAGAAGAATCGCTTCTTCCAAATCCAGCACCAGCTTGTCTGGTTCCACGCTGTTTTGCACGGCCACCAAGCCAAACGTCTCATTGATAATGTTGTACAGCAATGCTGTCAGGGCCAGAATGCCAATAATGGTGGATGCCTGAAAAAGGGTACGCCAGATTGAACCAGAGCGGTGCCGTTTGTTAATTTGCTCTTCGAGCTTCGTCCCTTCAGGGTAATGTGTTTGGTCTGCCATTACTCGTACACCTCGCGGTATTTGGCCACAATGCGGCGGCTAATGATGTTTAGCGTGAGTGTCATTAAGAACAGGCCCAAACCAATGGCAAAAATACTGTTGTAATCAATTGAATCATAACTAAGGTCACCGCCACTAATCCGCACAATGTGCCCGGTCATCGTTTCGGCCGATTCAAACGGATTTAGGATGTAGCCAAACAGGCTGTCTTCCCCAAAATCAAAGTTCTTGGGGCCAGACCCCGCTGCAATAGCCACCACCATCGTTTCACCAATGGCCCGGGAAATAGCAACGACGAAAGCGGCCGTAATACCCGAAAGTGCCGCAGGCAGCACAATCCGCAATGAAGTTTCTAGCTTGGTTGCTCCCAAGCCATAGGCAGCCTGGCGCAAAGAGTCGGGAACCGCATGAAGTGCATCTTCACTCATGGAGGTAACGAGTGGGATGATGAGAATCCCTACCACAATACCCGCCGATGCTGTGTTGAAGATTTTTACCGTTTCCAAACCAAACATGCTGCGCAGGAGGGGGGTCATGAAGGTGAGGGCGAAATAACCGTAAACCACTGTGGGAACACCCGCCAACACTTCCAGAATGGGTTTGAGCGTTGATCTTGCTTTGTCAGAGGCATATTCACTGAGGTAAATGGCTGTTGCCAAACCAACGGGCAAAGCCACCAACATGGCAATGACACTCGTCATAATCGTGGCCAAAATCAGCGGCCACAAGCCGAAATCACCTAGTTGAGGCGTCCAGTTTGTGGACGTAATTGTGTCTAAAATGGACACATCGGTGGCACGTTCAATTGTGACCCCAGTATTGTGTGGCACAATTTCCGTTCCATCTATGCCGCGATTGACAGAAAGAATGCTGCCATTAACGGCCGTTACTTCCATAATTTCGTCGTTGAGCCGAATCGTTTCCCCAACCTCAATGGCAGCTCCAGATTCGGCCGCTTCCAAAGTGGTTGCCGCCTGGCTCATATTCACGACGATACGCTTGTTGGTGTCTTCCCAATTGGTATTGGCAAAAAAGTTTAATGATTCACTGCCCAGAATGTAGACAATGCCAACAGTCGTTAAGATTGAAATAGCGCCACAAACAAACAAAACTGTTTGTATGATCGATTCTCCAATACGAGGTTTTTTGGCTAACTCGTCTGCTTGTATTGCTGCACCGACCATTGGCGTGGCAGGATTTTGTGTGGCCATTGATTCCTCCTGCTTCACACTTTTCTCTTTTCCCGAAGAGGTTAATAAACTTGGCTATTCTACCGAAAAATAGACCAGACTGGTAAAAGAGAAAAAGAGGAGTTGGTTACATCCAACTCCTTACATCAAAAGGTTCATGAGATAGGTTTTTCTCACCTATTTTCGTAAATAATATGAGGTGTGGCTCTGAATAAAGAGCCACACCTTTCAAGCTAAGGTTCTAGAATTAGTTATTTGCGTTCAGCCAACCCAATTTTGCCAAATTCAAAGCGTCTTCGCTGGCCGGGAAGTAACCGACATCCACCACTTCTTCATTCACGAAGGTGAGTACGAAGTTGAGGAAGGCAGCCACCTGTGGTTTCTCAGCCATGATGGTGGCATCGGAGTACATGAACAACGGCCGTCCCAACGGGTAAGAACCGTTATCAACGTTAGAAGCATTCGCTTCAATGCCTTCGATATCGAGAATGCTGAGCGAGCCAGCATTTTCCTGGTAGTAAGCGTAGCCAAAGAAACCGATGGCGTACGGGCTGCCCTGGATACCTTGAACCAATACGTTGTCATCTTCAGACAGCTGGGTATTGCTCGCCGCCAGGATGGGGCCTTCATCTTCGTCGAAAACCTCTTCCACGAAGAAATCAAAGGTGCCAGAGTCGGTGCCGGGGATGAAGCGTTGAATCGGTTCATCCGGGAAGCTCGGGTCTACATCAGCCCACGTTTCGGCCGTGCTGAAGGCCAAAGCCAACTGCTCTAAGCTAAGATTATCTACAAAGTCGTTGTCGGCACTCACGGTAACAGCCAATGCATCGGTGCCGATACGGAACTCGATGGGGTCACGGCCAATGGATTGGCAAGATTCGATCTCAGAATCTTTGATAGCACGGCTGGCCCCAGAGATATCAGATTCACCCGCCACGCAGAAACGCTCAAAGCCAGCCCCGGAACCGATAGAGTCGTAGGTCCCAGCAGGGCCACCTTCATCCTGCCAACGCTCGAGCATACGCTCAGCCAGCGGGAAGACGGTGGAGCTACCGGCAATGACCAGGTCGCCACTCACCGACAGCGGGTCTACAGCGGGCAAGTTAACACCAGCGGATGCACCACCGCCAACAGCAACACCTTGTGCGCCTGCCCAGCCCTCTTTGGCTGCGTTCAGCGCGGCTGTGCTTGCCGGGAAGTAGCCCACGTCAACAACTTCTTCATTCACGAAGGTAAGCACAAAGTTGAGGAAGGCGGCGACTTGTGGTTTCTCAGCCATGATGGTGGCATCAGAGTACATGAACAACGGCCGTCCCAACGGGTAGGTGCCATTGTCAACGTTGGCAGCATTGGCTTCAACTCCTTCAATGTTGAGGATATTGAGGGAGGAAGCGTTTTCTTGGTAGTAAGCGTAGCCAAAGAAGCCGATGGCATATGGACTGCCCTGGATACCTTGAACCAGCACGTTGTCATCTTCAGATAGCTGGGTGTTGCTCGCCGCCAGGATGGGGCCTTCATCTTCGTCAAATACCTCTTCCACAAAGAAGTCGAAGGTGCCAGAGTCGGTGCCAGGGATGAAACGTTGAATCGGTTCCGCTGGGAAGCTGGCGTCTACATCAGCCCACGTTTCGGCGGTGCTGAAAGCGAGCGCAAGCTGTTCCAGGCTCAGGTCGGTGAGAAAATCATTTTCTGAGCTAACGGTGACGGCCAGCGCATCGGTGCCGATACGGAACTCGATGGGGTCGCGACCAATGCCTTGGCAAGATTCAATTTCAGAATCTTTGATGGCACGGCTCGCCCCAGAGATGTCGGATTCGCCCGCCACGCAGAAACGTTCAAAGCCAGCTCCGGAGCCGATGGAGTCGTAGGTCCCAGCGGGGCCACCTTCATCCTGCCAACGCTCAATCATACGCTCAGCCAGGGGGAAGACGGTGGAACTACCCGCAATCACCAGGTCGCCGCTTACCGAAAGCGGGTCTACGGCGGGTAAAGCCAAGACTTCTACTGTTTCGACAACGGTTTCAGTAACCGTTTCTGTGACAGTTTCGGTTACCGTTTCTGTCTCGGTTACCACGCGGGTGACCTCAACTTCTACGGTCTCGGTGATGGTTTCTGGCTCCGTGGTTTCGGCTTCCCCGCCACCGCAGGCTACCAGAAGCAAGGCAAAGATCGCCAAAATTGCAAAAAGTTTGTTTCGCATATTTCTTCTCCTAGATTCCCTATCAAGGTGCCATCCACAGCAACGTTTTGGAACTGGTAGATGACCATTGAGTAAGCGGCAGTCAAAAGCTCTATGGACCACCTGCTCGGATTGGTAAAAACAAAGCGCAAACCTACAAGGTTTGCACTATTTTTCCGTAAGTAAATGAGCTTGATTGGGAGTTTATCAGAGGATTTTTGCGAGGTCAGCGGGGATTGGTTAACGTTTAGCTATGGTTGGGTAAAGGTTTTGTTAAAAGTTAACATAACGCGATGTGAGTGACGAAAAATTTGTCAATTTTTTATGCAAAATAGTCAACTGCTCGTCGGCAGCGTGAAGAAGAAACTGCTGCCTTTATTTTCCTTGCTATGAACCCACATACGGCCGTTATGCACCTGTACAATATGCCGCGAAATAGCTAAACCCAACCCGGTTCCCCCCAGGCTGCGGGTTCTGGCGCGGTCAGATTTGTAGAACCGCTCAAATATGCGCCCTAGCTCTTCTTGGGCAATGCCGATACCATTGTCTTGGATGGTAATGACAACCTCATTTTTTTCTTCGTCTGCTTCAGCCTTGAGCGTGATATTGCCACCATCTGGGGTGAACTTAATGGCATTGTGCAGCAAATTGGAAACAACTTGATGAATGCGGGTGGGGTCAGCTAGAACCAGCGGCAGTGCGGCCGGTAAATCCAGAATGAGATTCAGGCTGGCTCGCTCTGCTTGCGGCTTAAGACGATCCATTGGCCCCAGCAGCAGATCGGCAACGGCCGTTGCCTGCAAACGCAGCGGTACCTGACCCGATTCTATGCGAGACAGCTCCAGAAGCTCTTCTACCATTTGGGTTAACACATCAATTTCAGCAGCGGCCCGGTCCAGAAAGCGAACGGCCGTTTCCGGATCATCATAAGCACCATCCTGCAAGGTTTCGATGATGACCTGTAAAGAGGCCAGCGGCGTCCGCAGCTCATGAGACACATTGCTGATAAAGTCACTCCGCACGGTTTGCAGATGTCGCATCGTGGTTAAATCTTGCAAAATGACCAGGTAGCCTTCTGCCCAGCCCTCTTTGAAGGGAGTGATAATCACTTGCAAAAAAACGCGCCCAAGTTCAACCGCGGCCGTCACAACTTGCTCCTCTTCTTGGCAGGCGTGCCACAAGTCGATGAGTTGATGGTGTCGCACGACTTCGGCAAAGGTGCGTTCAAGCGCAGATTTTTCCGAAAGCGAAAAGAGCTTGCTGGCGGCCGGATTGATCAGCCGTACACGCCCAACGCTGTCGGTGATGAGCACCCCGTCTGCCATGTAGTTGAGCACTGTTTCTAGCTGGCCGTTATCTTGTAGCAAGGTCAAATGCTGCTGCCGCAGCGTATCAATCATGTTGTTGAAGGCAAATATGAGTTCCCCCATTTCGTCTCGTGTGAGGGGGAGGATGCGAGCTTCCCACTCGCCACCCGTGATGCGGCGGATGACCGAGGTAAGCTGCTGCACGGGCTGGGTGGTGCGGGCCGCCACCGGAAACGCCACCACAGCTGCCAAGACCAATAGCAGAACGGCCGTAAACGAAACCGCCTGCCGCACACAGCCTGCATCTCCCAGACAGCCGGGCCGAGATAGGTAGCTGGCCAACCCGGTCATAACGATGGTGACCAAAATGAGATATGAGATTGCAATGCGCCAGCGAATTTTGGGGAACATTTTTCAGTAATCCGTAATCGGCGTTCGAGAGTTTACCGATTACCGGCAGCTAGCCGTCAAAGCGATAGCCGATGCCGCGCACGGTGAGAATGCGGCGGGCGTTGCTGGGGTCTTCTTCGATTTTTTCGCGCAGCCAGCGGACATGGACATCCACCGTGCGGCTATTGCCGTCGTAAGTCCAGCCCCAGACGCGTTCCAAAATGAGATCGCGTGAGAGGGCGATGCCCTGGTGTCGCGCCAGGAACAAAATGAGATCAAACTCCTTAGGCTTGAGGCGCAAAGGCTTCTCGTTCAGGCGCACCTCACGCCGATTTTGGTCAATTTCCAGATTGCCAAAGGTGAGTAGCGGAATCGGTTCTTCGAGATCGGTGGCAGAACTACCATTGGTTTGGCTGTTCAGTGCCTCGCGGATGAGGTCTACGCGGCGTAGCAACGCTTTCACCCTGGCCATCAGCTCTCTCATACTGAATGGTTTGGTCAGATAATCATCTGCCCCCATTTCTAGCCCCACAATTTTGTCAACCTCTTCGGTGCGGGCGGTAAGCATGAGGATGGGGAAGCTAAATTCTTTGCGCAAAATGCGGCACACCTCAAAGCCGTCGATGCCGGGCAGCATCACATCCAGTACAATGAGGTCTGGTTTTTCCTGACGGGCAAAGGTAAGGGCGGAACGGCCGTCCTTCGCTGTGACAACCTGGTAACCTTGGCGGTTCAGGTTGTATTCTAGCATTTCTAGCAAGGTGTTGTCGTCTTCAACGACCAGAATTTTGGTTTCCATTTTTTCTTTTGTATCTCTGAAACGCGGCGGCGTCAATGGGATTTTGCGTGAAATTCAATGACAACGCTTTTCTGCCCCCCTCACGACTTGCCACTTGTTTGCGTCGCACTATACTCAATGGTGCAAAAATAATGCAGTAGGAAGGCTTCAATGACCAAAACCGGAACAGACCGCATTACGGCCGCTTTTACCCAAGCCCATCAAACCCAAACGGCCGCACTCATGCCCTACTTTACCCTCGGCTACCCAGATGCCGAAACATCGCTGGAAATCATCGAAGCCATCGCAACTTATAGCGATTTGCTGGAGCTGGGTGTGCCGTTTAGCGATCCGCTGGCCGATGGCCCCACGGTGCAGCATAGCACCCAAGTGTCGCTGGAAAATGGCACCACCACCGCAGGCTGCCTGGAAATAGTGCGCAAACTGCGCCAGCGGGGCGTGCAGACGCCTATCATGCTGATGGGGTATGTGAATCCGATTTTGGCATATGGCGAAGCAGAGTACGTGCACGACGCAGTTGAGGCGGGCGTGGATGGTTTCATCGTGCCGGATTTGCCGCCAGAAGAAGCAGAATCGCTGGATAGCAAAACGGCCGAAGCTGGCTTGGCGTTGATTCCTTTTTTGGCTCCTACCAGCAATGCCAGGCGAATTGATTTGGTGACGGCGCAAGCGCGCGGGTTTATTTATTTGGTGAGCGTTACGGGGGTGACGGGGGCGCGCAGCCAGGTGCGAACGGATTTGGCAGGCTTTGTGAACCAGGTGCGT
This sequence comes from Candidatus Leptofilum sp., assembly GCF_965223285.1. Taxonomy (GTDB): domain Bacteria; phylum Chloroflexota; class Anaerolineae; order Promineifilales; family Promineifilaceae; genus Leptofilum. The sequence continues at coordinate 782,702 of NZ_OZ244997.1, forward strand.
CGCAAAACGGCCGTTCCCCTCGCCGTTGGGTTTGGCATTAGCAACCCTGCCCAGGCGGCGGAGGTGGGGCAGGTGGCTGATGGGGTCATCGTGGGCAGCGCACTGATCAATGCCACCAACGCCGTCGAAGCAAATAAAGCGGAAGCGGCCGTTCGGTTTGTAAAATCTTTGCGTGAAGGATTGTCAAAGAATTAACGAGTTGATGCTAAAGATTTAGTTCTCCAACTTCCCACGTACGAGCCGGGGATTGGCCCAGTAAGCTGTCGCATCGTCTGCTAAATTTTCACCACGCACTTCAAAATAGAGCGAAACGGCCGTGTCCGAATATAATCCAAGTGGTATCTCTACAGGTTGCCATACGGTTCCCCCTTCTCCGCTGGATTCATACAAAATCTGCTCTTCACCACTGCTGGTAACCAGCCTGACGCGATAATGGGTGCCGAGTGTAGTCAGGATAGCTGTCTGTAGTTCGCTGTTTACCGGCAACGAGAGCTCAATTCTATGCGATAACCAAAGATCGTTTTGGGGCTTCATGCTTAAGGCCAGCTGGCTGCTGGCTGGGTTGTGGTAAACAGAAAGATTGCTTGTTGGTGCTTCTGAAACGGCAGTTTCTTCACCGTCTTCATCTAACCACGTAAGTTCCCCCGCCTCAGTCCATAGGAAAATTGTTTCCTCATATTGTTGCAGTGATGGCATCAAATTATAAAGCTCACCATCCTGGTAATCTAGCACCACAAATGTTGGGTCAGCGCGTCCTACACTCCCAAGATGGGATAGGCTCCCTCCGGGCCGTTCTAGTGATGTATCGTACCAGAGCTGCACCACGGTGCGTGTGAAATTTGGACTGATGGGAAAGCGGACGGCAAAAAAGTGACTATCTGGTGTGATGGTAGGGAAAAGTTCTGCAAGTTGGGTGCGCGCGGCTGCTTCCTCTGCCACATTTTCCAACCATTCCTGCTGGGTTTGGCGGATTTGGCTGAAATGATGGACGGAAACGGCCGTTACCGCCGCTACTGCCAAAACGATTCCCCACTGCTGAGGCCGCAGGGCACGTTGCGTTTTTCTTCTTGTCCGTTGCATTTTTCGGGATGAGGAAAACCACGCCAAGCTCATTTCAAAAGTAGCCCCGATTGCCAATACCAAGCCAAGTATCCCCTGGTAGATATGCCGTCCCGCGTAAAGCTCTGGTAGTTGTGTCCACAGTGCCAGGTAGATGAAGGCGAGGTGCAGAAACAGCCATGCCAACCACAGCCGAACCACGCGGTTCCCCCACCAAAACCACACCCCTGCCAGTGCAATCATGGCCGCTGCAAAAAGGGAAACGGCCGTTCCGCTCAGGCTCAATAAATTTGTGAGGTATGTTAGACGGAATGTTGTGATGTGGATGAACTGTGATAGTTCCGGCCAGGTGAAGTAGGTAAACCAGTCGGTTGTTTCCCGGCTGCTAATGTCTACCGTCAGGTTGGGGCGCGTAAACATGATGATGATGTAGGCAAGCGTGAATGATGCCAGCCCGGTGAAGGTGAGCCATTCTGTTTTGGAGATTTGAGACTGGAGATTGCTGATTAAACGTTTGCGACCTAATCTCCAATCTTCGATCTCCAATCTCTTGACGAGCAGCATCAAAAAGAGAAATGGCGGCAGCAGCATGCTTTCTTCGTGAGACCAGAACGTGAGCAGGCAGAAGAGCAGAGTGAGCAACAGGGTACGGTTGGACGGCCGTTCCAAATACCGTAACCACATACTCACCGCCAGCAAGGAAAAAAGCCCCGCCTGCACAATGGCAATGCTGCTCAGCCAGCTAACCACATCTACCCAATGGCTATGAATGGCAAATAATGAGGCGATGAGAACGGCCGTTATCCACCCCATTTTTAGCTGCCGCGCAACATGATAAAGCACAGAAACCGTCAAAACATGAAACAATAGAGCCACCCAATAATAGCCGTTGGGTAAATAGTGAAAAACCACCTCCAGCAGGCCAAACCATACCAGTTGCAGTGGGCGATAATACCAGCCATTTTCATACGGATTCAGCAGAGAAAAATAGGCCCACGGATTGGCCATGCCCGCTTTGATATAATCAAATTGCACATAGTCATCACCCACAAACGCCCAATCAAATGGCGGATAATAGATTAAAAGCGTAATGAGAATGAGGCCTATGAAGGCGAGTCTTGAGTACAGCTTGTTTCGTGTCATCGGTTCTTGTTGTATCATCCAGAGAATTGTTAATGGTTAACGGTTAATTGTCAAAATTTGTCTACTTACCTTAAGGAATTGTATGCCGAACAAACTAGCCCAAGAAACCAGCCCGTACTTGCTGCAACACGTTGATAACCCCGTCGATTGGTATCCCTGGGGCGAGGAAGCGTTGCACAAAGCCCGTCAGGAAGACAAACTCATTTTGCTCAGCATTGGCTATGCAGCCTGCCATTGGTGCCACGTGATGGCCCACGAATCATTTGAAGACCCAACCACGGCCAAATATATGAATGAGCATTTTATCAATGTCAAGGTAGACCGGGAGGAACGGCCCGACCTGGACGCCATCTACATGCAGGCGGTGGTAGCGATGACGGGGCAGGGTGGCTGGCCCATGACCGTTTTCCTCACGCCGGATGGACGGCCGTTTTACGGCGGTACTTACTTTCCACCCGCGCCCCGCTACGGAATGCCCAGCTTCATCCAGCTCATGCAGGGCATTGTTAACGCTTGGGAAACCAAACGGCAAGAGATTTTGCAAAGCGCAGGGGACATTACCAAACATTTGCGGCGAACGGCCGTCCTCACGGGTGAAGACGATGTGCTAACCCCCACCATGTTTGGCAAAGCAACGACCGTCTTGGCCCAGGATTTTGACCATGAGCGGGGCGGTTTTGGCGGCGCACCTAAATTTCCGCCGTCCATGACCCTGGAATATTTGCTGCAAAGTTTTGTGCTGCACAAAGACAGCCGCATCTTGCACATGGCCGAAACCACGCTCAAAAAGATGGCCTACGGCGGCATGTACGATCAGCTTGGTGGCGGCTTTGCCCGCTACGCCACCGACATAAACTGGCTGGTGCCGCACTTTGAAAAGATGCTGTATGACAACGCATTGCTTGCCCGCGTTTATCTGCACGCTTACCAAGTCACCCAGGAGCCACTTTACCGCCAAATTGCGGAAGAAACGCTGGATTTTGTCATGCGTGAGCTGCGCCATGAAGATGGCGGCTTCTACAGCAGCTACGATGCCGACAGTGAAGGGGAAGAGGGCAAATTCTACGTGTGGTCGGCGGCAGAAATTAACGCGCATTTGGGTGAGGATGCGGCACTGTTTAAGCTGTATTATGATGTGACTGAGCAAGGGAACTGGGAAGGTAGCAACATCCTCAACCGCAAAAAAGAGCTGGATGAGGTGGCCTGGGCCAGCAAAATGAGCGAGGAGAAGGTGGTGGAGCGACTCGCTGCGGCCAAGCAAAAACTGTACGACATCCGCGCCCAACGCATCTGGCCCGGCCTGGATGACAAGGTGCTTACCGCCTGGAATGGCCTGATGTTAGCCGCTTTTGCTGAGGCAGGGCGCATTTTGAAGCGGCACGATTATACCGAAACGGCCGTCCTCAATGCCCAATTCCTCTACAAAACAATGCGCACAGCAAACGGCCGTTTGCTCCGCACCTGGAAAGCAGACAGCGCTGCTAAATACAACGGCTACCTGGAAGATTACGCTTATCTGGCTGATGGCCTGCTGGCACTTTACCAAACCACCTTCGATGAGCAATGGTTCACTTGGGCACATGAACTGGCGGAGATGATGCGCACCCACTTCTACGACACAGATCACGGTGGCTTCTTTGATACCTCGGATGATCATGAAGCCCTTATTCATCGCCCCAAAGATTTGCAGGACAACGCCGTGCCCAGTGCCAACGCGATGGCGGCGCAGGTGCTGCTCAAGCTCAGTTTGTACTTAGGAAATAGCAAATATTGGGAGCTGGCAGAAACGGCCGTTTCCTCACTCTATGGCGCGATGGTGCAACACCCAAATGCGTTTGCCCATTGGCTGGGTGCGGCCGTATTCATCACCAGCCAGCCCCAGGAGCTGGCCATCATCGGCGATCTTAGTCAGCCAGACACTCAGGCACTCCTCGACACCACCTTTGCTTCCTTCCGCCCCAATCTGGTTGTAGCTACTGGAGATGCCGCCAGCCAAATCCCCTTACTGACCGAACGAACGCAACTGAACAATAAAGCCACCGCCTACGTCTGCCGCCGCTTCGTTTGCCAGCAGCCAGTGAATACGCCAGAATCCCTCGCAAATCAGCTAGCTGGTTAGCCAAAGATCAGGCACAATCACGGTACCAACATACCCTACCTCAGGAGGTAAACCATGTCTGAAGAACAGCTAACGATGGGCGTCATCGGCACCGCCACAAAGGAAAATGAGCAGCGTGCCCCGCTGGATCCTAGCCATCTGGAGCAAATTGATTCCAGCTTGCGGCAGCGCATTTTTTTGGAGAGAGGATATGGTACCCGCTTCAATGTCACCGATGCGCAACTAGCGCAGCAGGTGGCTGGCTTGATGCCCCGTGAAGCCCTGTTTGAACATTGCGACATCATCCTGCTTCCCAAACCCACCGAGGCGGATTTACCCTCATTCCGCGAAGGGCAAATTTTGTGGGGCTGGCCACATTGCGTGCAAGGCCCAGCCATTACTCAGGCAGGCATCGACAAGCAGCTCACCATGATTGCCTGGGAGGCGATGAACATTTGGCGTGACGATACGTGGCAGGCGCATGTTTTTCAGAAGAATAACGAGATGGCAGGCTATTGTAGCGTCCTTCATGCCTTGCAGCTTAATGGTATGACAGGCCTGTACGGTGCGCCAAAACGGGCCGCGGTCATCAGCTTTGGCTCTACGAGCCGAGGGGCCATTCATGCCTTACGTAGCCAAGGGTATCTGGATATTACCGTTATTACTTTTCGGCACCAGCTAGCTATTGTGGCCCAAATGCCTGGCGTCACCTATTGGGAATATACTCTTTCGGACGAGGGGGATGTTTTGGTGGTGCAGAATGAACAAACAGAGCCAATCGCGGCGGTGCTGGCTGAGTTTGATATTGTGGTGAACTGTATTTTGCAAAACCCGAATCGGCCGTTGATGTTTGTGCAGGGGGATGAGATTGATCGTTTTCGACCCGGCTCACTGCTGGTGGATGTAAGCTGCGATGCAGGCATGGCCTTTGATTTTGCTCGGCCCACTTCATTTGCCGACCCTATCTTTACGGTTGGCAATGGCGTAACTTACTACGCCGTTGATCATTCGCCGTCTTACCTCTGGCGTTCGGCTACCTATGAAATTAGCTTTGCGCTGTTGCCTTACATTGAGGTAGTAATGGGTGGGCCAACTGCCTGGCGCGAAAATGAAACGATTCGCCGCGCCATCGAGATTGAAAACGGCGTGATCCAAAATGAGGATATTTTAGCGTTTCAGAATCGTGCGGCAGCTTATCCCCACAAAGTTTTGGCCGAATGAAATACGACAAAATTACCCTGCAACTCAAACGCATTTACGATGCGCCCGATCCCAACGATGGCTTTCGTGTCTTGGTAGACCGCCTCTGGCCGCGCGGCGTTAGCAAAGAAGACGCCCAGCTCGATTTGTGGCTGGGCGATATCGCCCCGTCCCCGCGTCTTCGCAAATGGTTTGGCCACGATCCTGCCCGCTGGGATGGCTTTCTGGATCGGTACTTTGCCGAACTGGATGAAAATTCACAGGTAGTCACCGAACTGTTTCAAAAAGCGACCAGCAGCAACGTGACGCTGCTTTTTGCTGCCAAGGATGTGCGCCATAATCATGCGGTCGCGCTAAAAATGTATCTTGAGGGTGTCTAGGGGGAGCTACTCTTCTCGAAGTTGGAACAGGGTCCAGGTTTTACCAACGGCCGTATAACTTTCAACCGGTTTGTAATTGGCTGCAAACCAGGTTTGTGCCTCCGGTGTGTCAAAACGGGTTTCCAATTCCCATGGGTCCCAGGCAATGTAAATAGCTGGGCGGTAAGTTTGCAAAAGCCCGAATACATTGATGTTGCCCGGCGTTTCTTGGTTTAATTCATACACTTTTTCTGAAACCAGACCCCCTTCATCCCAAATATACCGTTCTGAATACCAGCCAACGCCGCCAATGGATTCGATGGCAACTGTTGCCTCCGGCATGGTATTATCCTGAATCCATTGGCCAATTGGCTGCCACATCAATTTTTCTTGGGCAACTTCCTTGTTTGCTACCTGCCAGGCACCAGAAACAGCGATCCCCGTGGCACCCATGTACGACAGTATCAATGCACCTGCCAAAAGCGTTCGCAGATTGCTCTGCATGATGGTGGTCATCGCTGGCAGCCGCATCATTTGACGAAACCATTCGTACCCACCTATCACTACAAAGGTAAACAGCAGCGGCATCAGCGGCGCATAATACCAACCAAAACGACCAGATTGAAAGAAGGTAAAGGTGCCAACATAAAGTAACAGCCAGGCGAGGTACGGCCGTAAAGCCTGCCGAGTTAGCGTAGAGACGATACCCGTCCCTAAAAGTGCGGTAATTAAAAGTGCGCCGCCAGTCCCGCCGCGCTGGGCAAAAACATGCCAGAGAATTTGCAGCCAATGCAAAGGCACAGAGGTCCGATACGTTAAGGATTTGGCAGTCACTGAGTGGGGAATTGGTGAGCCAAAATACCAGGTGGCAAAAAGTATCCAGGGTAGCGTTACAAGAATCATGAGCGCGGCATACTTCATACCACTCTTTAAGTCTTGCCGGTCAATTAACCAGAAGAGGCCCATAACAATCAGCACCAATAAACCATCAGGTCGTACCAAAACCAGCAAGCCACCCACCAATGCCATCCAGTTCCACCGCTTTGCGCCGTACAGATAAAGTATGAGCAAGAGCATGAACGTGTAAATGCCCGTTTCCATGCCGCTAGCCGAATACTGTAAATTATAGGGCGAGGATAGGATGAGCAGAACGGCCGTCCAGGCCACCAATCGGTTTGTTGCCCGTCTGACCACTACAAAAAGCAAGACACAACTTGCTGAATCTGCCAAAATGTTTGTCAGCTTTCCTACTGTGATAAAGTCAAAACCTAATTTGCCCCAGGCGGCCAAATATAGTGTGTATAGCGGAGTTGTGGTGCCAAGAATAAGCTCGCCCGGATTAAAGACAAACCCATTGCCTGAGATGATATTGCGAACATAGCGAAAAGTGATGAAGGCATCATCAACAGTTGACACCATAAAAGGCAATCGCAGCAAAATGCCGACGACAAAGATGGCAGCATACTCAATTTTACCGTTGATTTGTTTCTTGGTGATTTTACTTGGCGGATCGACTGTAATCATTGGAGAGACTGGTGGTTTAGGGTATCTATTTTTGATTAAATGGACTGGTTCGGAACAACGCGGAAAGTATAGAATGTCTTACACTATTGATCAATGGCCTTTCGGTATAAAAACAGTTTCTCATGGTTGGCAGCAATAAGGTTGGGAAAGCGTTTAGGTGGCGTGGTTTTCCTAACGATCCGATCAGCGTAAACTGCTTGGATATTACTGAGGCAAACCACAGAATTGGAGGATGTTAATGAAAATTGTGGTAACAGGAGCGGCTGGCTTTATTGGCTCACATTTGGCCGAGACATTGGCTAAACAGGGGCATACCGTTGTTGGAATAGATAGCTTTACTGATTACTACGCCGCGCAATTAAAGCAGGCCAATGCAGAAGACGTCGAGGCGGCGGGAGCGGTGCTGCGCAGGCTCGATTTGGCCAAGGACGATCTTTCTGTAGCTCTTAAAGATGTGGAATTTGTGTTTCATTTGGCGGGGCAGCCAGGGATTGCGGCCACGGTACCGCTGGCAGATTATGTGCGGAACAATGTGGTGGCCATTGATAATTTGCTGACGGGTTGCCAGAAGCAACAATCGTTGCGCTGCTTTGTGAATGTGTCTACTTCGTCGGTATACGGCCGTCATGCCTACGACCCCGAAACTGAAGCCCCCAAACCAACTTCGTACTATGGTGTGACCAAGCTCGCTGCCGAACAGTTAGCCTTAGCTGCCCATCGGGAGAAAGGATTCCCAGCCTGCTCACTGCGTATCTTTTCTGTTTACGGGCCGCGTGAACGGCCAGAGAAGCTGTATCCCAAACTGATTCGCAGCATCCTTACCGACACGCCGTTTCCGCTGTTTGAGGGGAGCAAAGCGCATTCGCGCAGCTACACCTTTGTTGGTGACATTATCGAAGGCTTTGTCTCTGTGCTGGATCGGCCCGAAAAAGTGATTGGTGAAATTATCAATTTGGGCAGCGATGTTGAAATGACAACGGGCGAGGGCATTGCCCTCATTGAGCAAATTATGGGCAAAAAGGCAAAGCTGGATATTCGCCCCAAACGGTCGGGCGACCAGCTACACACCTGTGCCAACATTGGCAAGGCGCGGGAACTGTTGGGCTACGCCTCCCATACTCAGCTTGCCGAAGGGCTTGAGGCGGAAGTGGATTGGTATGTTAATCGCATTTATGCGAGTGGCCTGCATAATCTCTGACTTGCAACTAATCTCGCCTCAGCTGCGTAGAACAGGGCAGAAGAACAATATAAAATATAAGTGGCCTTTTTTGCCACTTTTGGAGGTATTGAAATGAGTGTAAAAGATAATCGGCTTCGACGACAAAATGGAATTTTTGCAGGTGTCTGCGGTGGTTTGGCTGCCTGGACAGGGATCAGCGTTTTTTGGTTCCGGCTGCTCTTCTTTATTCTGCTGCTGCCCGGCGGCGCGTCAGCGATTCCGTATTTTATTCTGTGGCTGGTGATGCCGAAGAAATAATGAACTGTGAATAATTAATTGTGAATTGTGAACAATTTCGTTCATAATTCACAATTCCCCATTCTCAATTTACAATTCTCCTAGAATTTCCTCCAGCGTTTTTACCAAAAAATCGGCGTTTTCGGCCGTAAAAACCAGCGGTGGCTTGATTTTTAGCACATTGTGCAGCGGCCCGTCGGTGCTGATGAGGATACCCTTATCCCGCATTCGGTTGGCAATGTAAGACGCTTCTTTGGCGGCTGGCTCTAGCGTTTGCGGATCACGCACCAGTTCTGCGCCGATGTACAGTCCCAATCCGCGCACGTCGCCAATGAGCGGGAACTCGGTTTGCAAATTGCGCAATCCTGCCAGCAGCCGATTGCCCACGACGCGGGCGTTTTCCTGTAGATTTTCCTGTTCAAGTACATCCAAAACAGCCAACCCAATCGCACAAGAAACTGGATTTCCCCCAAACGTGTTGAAATATTCCATGCCGTTGGCAAATGAGGCCGCGATTTCGGATGTTGTTACCACAGCCGCCAGCGGGTGGCCGTTGCCAATTGGCTTGCCTAGCGTCACAATGTCCGGCACGACGCCTTGCGTTTCGAACGCCCACATATGGCTGCCTACACGTCCAAAACCGACCTGTACCTCATCCGCTATGCAAACACCGCCTGCCGCCCGAATAAGCGGGAACAGCGCCTGGAAGTAGCCATCTGGTGGCACAATCTGCCCGCCGCAGCCGAGCAACGGCTCGCCGATGAATCCGGCGATTCCTTTGCCCTGCGCTTGCAGCGTTTCGACGATTTCCTGGGCGTGTTGGGCGTAGCGACGGCCGTTTTCCACCCCATTCCCTCGATACAATCCCCGATACGGGTCCGGCATCGGCAGCACGTGAACATGCTCCGGTGCGCCAGCCCCGCCGGGGCCATCAAACTTATACGAACTTATGTCAACGAGTGCGCCTGTATTGCCATGATACGCGCCATCCAACACCAGCAAATCCCGCCGGCCGGTGTGGGCACGGGCCATGCGCAAGGCCAGTTCGTTGGCCTCGCTGCCGCTGCACACGAAATAACAAATGGAGAGTGGCTCCGGCAGCGTAGCGGTGAGCCGCGCGGCATACTCCACCAGATTGTTGTGCAGGTAACGGGTGTTGGTGTTGAGAACGGCCGTTTGCAACTGCGCCGCCTTGACTACCTGAGGATGATTATGCCCCACGTGCGGCACGTTGTTCACCGCATCCAGATACGGCTGGTTGTTCTCATCATACAAATATTGCCCCTGACCGCGCACGATGTGGAGTGGCTTGTTGTACGACAGGCTGAGCGAGGGCCCTAAATGTTTTGTGCGCAAAGCTAAAATTTCATCCTTGCTGCGAGTAGGCGGCGGAAAGTAATCATCTGGAATATTTAGCAGTAGATTGGGATCGGGGCAGAGGCTGCGCCAGATGGCACGTTGGCTAGGGGCGGCGACGCCGGGGAAATCTGTAGGGTGAGGGGGTGAAAGGGTGAAGGGGTGATCTAACAAATCCACCAGGATTTGGAGGTGGAGGTGGGGCGGCCAGTCGCCGTTGCTGGGGAAGTTGCCGATTTCGGCAAACTTTTGACCTTGGGCGATGGGTTGCCCGATGGTGAGACCGTCTAGCGATGCTTCGCTGAGATGGCCATAGAGCGTGTAAAAGGTCAGGCCGTTGCCCACGTCGTGTTGCAAAACGATGACGGGGCCGTAATCTAGGCGATCTGTGTTGTTGGCGAAGCTGTGGATGGTGCCGGGGAGGGGAGCGTGTACGGCCGTTCCCGCCGCCGCAAATAGATCAATCCCCATATGAATTGTGCGCCACTCATCCCGGTCGTTGCCGGAGACGCGAAAAGCGTCATCAGTATAAATTCGGCGCGGTTCATCGTAGCGGCCGATTCCTATTTTGGCCACAGAGGACACAGAGGGGGAAGAGGTTTGAGAGGCATTGCTGCGGGTTATCGTGGTGAGGAGGAGATTCATGAATTCTTGCGTGTCATCTGGTTTTTGCAATTGGCCGAGGAGCAGGCTGCCGGGGGTGAGATCAAAAATAGTTGGGGGCGATTTTTGCCAGTCGGTGTCAATCACTTTGGCAAATTGACCTTTATTTTCGCGTAGCCAGTTAGTAACTTGGATGGATTTGGCCATGGGTTCCCAGCCGCAGGCGTGGCGGAAGATGGCTTCGGCCAACAGCGGGCTGGTTTGAGCAAGTTTATTCAAGGTGTCCCACGCAGGCGCAGCCGAAATTTGCAGGTAGTCGTTGTCTGGTTCCTGGGTGGCCTGGTAGGCACTCATCGTCACGCTGACGCAGAGCCGCATGGTGATGAGCGAGAAGAGCAGCGACACTTCTTCTTCGGTTAGGGGGTGTGCCGTGTGATAGCCACGAACGATATGGGCAGCGGCAGCCAACGGGTCTGGTTTGTGCAAACTGGCGTAGGCGGCGGCAATGGCTAGCTCACAGATAGTGGCAGTATACAGTGCGTCGCCAAAGTCGAAGATGCCGCTGATTTGCTGGTTAGCGGTAAGGAGATTGTAGTCGTTGGCGTCGTTGTGAATGACGCTGTGGCGCAGGCCGCCTAGCGGGGGCTGAGTGTGCCGCAAAAAATGGTCGAGGAAGGCACCAACCATTTCGCGCTGCGTCGTGTCGGGGATGAATTGCAGATAATCAACAATAAATCCGGCGAGTTTAAGGTCCCATTTTAGTTCGCGGTGGGCGGCGGGATGGTCAAAATCGGCCAGAGCGGCGTCTAGCTGGCCGAGGGTGTGGCCCAGGCTGTACAGCAGCGCGGGGCTGTGTCGTTTGGTGTGGGCCAGCAGCGTGCCGGACAGGTGGGTGATGAGCCGGACAGGATAGTGGGTGACGTGGACAATCGGTTCCTGGTTATTCGTTAGAATGAGTTTGGGTAGGAGATTGGAGATTGGGGATTGGAGATTGAGGTGGTTGATGAGGGCGTTTTCCAGTTCCAGGGTTTCTAATGATTCGGTGAGTCCGGCGATTTTGAGGATGTATTGATCGCCGTTATTGGCCGTAAGGTGAAAGTTTTGGTCGCGCTCGCTGGGTAGGGTGCGGGCGGTGACGGTGAGGTTGTAGTGGGTTTGGGCGAGCTGAACGGCGTCGTCAAGGCTGAATTGTGGCCGCAAAATGGCAACATCAGGCATAAAAATACCCCCTTCTGTGAATTTGAAGAGGGTATTGTAAGCCGTAGAGACGTTGCATTGCAACGTCTCTACCTGTTCTTTTCATTACGGTTCAAAATTGTAGACATCGCTAGGATAGTTGCTGTGCGGCGAAGCCGTAGCCAGCGATGCTTCCGCAGGACGTGCTAGCGGGTCTTCTAGCCGAATATCGAGTATCCAGGCGGAAGGTTCATCTGTTTCCAGCGGTTCAAACACAAAAGAGTAAGTTAGCTCGCCATCGCCCCGTTCAATAATTTGCTGGTCGTTGACCAAAACGGCCGCTCCGCCAAAAGCAGGTAGCAAGGAACTGTTGAGATGGGCTGTGTCTAAAGAAGTGAGTTGGTAAGCGACGGTGACGGTAAAAGTGGTACGGCCGTTTAGCACGGAACCAATCGGGGGTGAAACGTTGAGAATATTGAGGCTATCTGGGGCAGTGGCATCAAGCTCAGGCGATTCCATTTGATAGTTGATTTCCTCAACAAATTGCACGTCGAAAGTTGCACCCTTATCAAATCCCATGAGAATGAGATCAGAAGTTTGTTGACCGTTTCCATCCGTTGCCCAAAGCCTTGCCATAAGTTCAAATTCATTTGAGCCTATGGCAGAGGTGATTGCTTCAGATTCGACAGTTGCAGTGAAGGTCACACTGCCTGTCCCGGATTGTATGGCGTATCCATTCCCCAAAGCATTGTAGTTTGGATTGCGGATGCCATCTAGGGACGGCATCCCTGATGGATGAATAAAACTGAGACTCAAACTCGCTTCATCGGCGGTGACCAATTCGTAGCCGACGGTAACTTCAAGGGTGATAGCCTCATCGGAATTAGAGCGGGAGAGCTGTGTTGCTTTGACTATCCAAAGACTATCTGGCGACCACGGCATCGTATCTGCTAATGTGTATCCCTCAGGGTATTCCAGAAAATTGGAGACAACCCACCCTTTGCCTATGGGTGTGGACACAGATTGCCAGAACAATCCGTCGCTTTCTATTTCTAATAGTAGCGGGTCATCGATTAAGATAACGGGAGTACCTTCTTCAAGAATGCCTATTTCTTGCCCAGTAGGCTCGCTGCGAAGAGCTAAGCCATTGCTATCAGTGCCTCTAACTATTGCGATAGGATGAGACTCCTTATGCTCAACGAACCAATCAGTTAGCCAAACGGCCGTTCCCCCGTCAGTGCTTTGCCGAGGATTATCGACCGTAACTGGCAGGCGTGTACCGTTACCCATGTCAAATAGGCCGACAATCAAATCATACCGGTTGGCAAACAGATCATCGGGCAGGGTGAGGGTGAGGGTGGTGCGAATTTGCTCACCTACGTTCCAGGCAGTGGGGAATCGTTCACCATCCTGTAGAGTTTGATCAACTTGGGCCACAACGTCGCCCTGACCATCTCGTAGGTGGAAAAAGAGTTGGTAGTTGGCAGACGGCCGTTCCTGAACCCGCCAATCCAGCATTAAGTTTAATTCGTTTGGCCCTTCTTCAATGTTAAAGGCGGTCAGGGTTAGTTCGCCATCGAAGTCAAGCGTTAGCTGATCCAGACCCCAGGAAACAACGTCGATGCCATCTTGTCCCAGAGAATCGAAGCTATCCAGATATTCTAGCCGGTCAATTTCGGCCTCGATTTCTGCCAGGGCTTGCTGCAACAGGGGCAGGTCATCGCCTGAGGTTTGGGGCAGCAAGGTTTGCAGTTCGGTTTGGTAGTTTCGCAGGATGATGAGCTGGGTTTCGGTGGGAACGGCCGTTGGCAACCGGCTTGTGTCCAAATCCACCAACTGGCCCTCGCTGGTGAGCGGCCATTCTAGGTGTGCTGTATTTACCCAACCCTGGCCGACGTCCCGTACGGAGACATACTGCCAGGTAGCGCCGTCGCGGATGATGGTTGGCTGGCTGTTGATGAGGCCGCTGAGCGTAAGCTGTGTGCCAGCTTCTAACATCGCTTCTTGTTCGCCATTGGGGGCAGTGAGCAGTGGCGTTTCAGCCAGTACGCGGCTTTCGGGCAGCACAAAGGAGACGCCCGTGTTGGCCGGGAGATGCGTAAACTGGTCTTCTGGCAGATCGGCACTGGTGCTGATTTGGTGGCTGACGCGCTCTAGTCGCCGTAGCAGCGTGTCACCGTCGTAATCGGCGACTTCGACGACGGTGTGGTTATTGCTGTCTAGCTTTACCAGCCGGTATTGGCTGCTGGCGTTGCCGTCCTGGTTGGGTGAATAGCTGATGCGGTAGGTGGTGAGGGAACGGCCGTTGGCCGTCGTCTCTGTCCCAATCAAGGAAACACCCCAGCCGTACGGTTCATATTCCCCGCCCCGGCTATTAACGTCCAGCGGCGGCTCCACCAGATATTTGTTTATACATTCTCCCCCTTCACAATTCCAATCCAGCCGCAAAACGGATGCTATCAGGCCGCCCCAGCCAACATCATTATAAAACGGTGGCGTGGTGGCAGCACCCGCCCAGCCTTCGGCCTGCGCCAGAGCGTGGTATACGTCAAAATATTGCAGCGAAACGGTTTCCATGCGGGCAACACGACTGTTGTAAGTGCCGCGCCAGAGGAACTGGCTATCCCCTTGGGTAAAAACGCGGTGTTTGCCGTTGGCATCCACCACTTCACCCCGGAAAAAGGTGCCGTCGAGTGACTGCCACGATTCGGCCGTCAGCTCAGCCCAGCCAGCATCATATTCTACCCACATGGGCAACTCAATTCGCAACTGGTCGTACACAATGAACTCATCCCGACCGGGCACATCCACAGAACTCATTTGGGCACTAATGGCAGCGGGCTGCTGCCGCAGACTCACCCAGCCAAACCAGACCACGAGGGCCAGAGCGGCAAAGGCAACGGCCGTTCCTGCCAATCGTCCCAAATTTGCCAATGAAAAGCGGGGTTGGTCGTACTGGTTTAGCAGTTGGCTGCGCAATTCCTTTTTGAAGGCACGCGGAGCGTACGACCGTTCGCCATTTCGTTGCAATTCATCTATCAAATCATCGTACTGATCAAATTCTTGTTTACGAGACATGGGGATTTACCTCTCTTGCTAAAGGCTGTTCAGGCGTTAGTTCGGCACGAAGCCGATCCAGAGCGCGGTGCAGCCGCACATACACGGTGTTGGTTGAACAGGCCAAAATCTTGGCAACATCTTCGCTGGGTAGCTCTTCAAGATAGCGCAAAACGATGATGTCGCGGTCTTTGGGACGAAGGCGCGCCAGGGCATGGTGGATGGCCTGGTTGGTTTGGCGCGACTGCACGGCCGTTTCCGTGGCACGTAACTCTGTCGAGCCAAACCAGCGGCTAGGTGAGAGCCACTTTTGCCGCCGCAGCCGAGACATCGCTTCGTTGCGGGCAATGCGGTATAGCCAGGGGCCAAAGCCATGCGCTTGCCATTCGTACCGCCGAATTTGGCGCAATGCTTTCTCGAAGGTAACGGCCGTTATGTCCTGTGCCGCTGCCTCATCCTGCATGAGCCGCACCGTGTAGGCAAAAATGCGGTCCACATAATGGTCATACAGCACCCCGAACGCCGTCGGGTCTTGCCGGGCCTGTTCAACGACCAATTTTTCGTTATCAAGCATAAAAACCTCAAATTTGGAGATTGGTTGATTGGAGATCGGAGATTTTGAACCAGATGTTTTTAATCCCCAGTCGCCAATCCCTAATCTCCATTTCTGCCTGTATAACGCAAGAGAGGGATAAATCTTGCAAAAATGGTTAATGGTTAATTGTAAATGGTTGTGGGCACCGTGTCATTTGCGCGTTTGAGGATATACTTTTCGCTTCGTTATGCGTAAGTTGATTTTGTTTTTTGCGATTGGATGTTTGTTTTTGACCGCTTGCCAGCAGCGTGGGGAAGGGGAAACCGTAAATAGTGAAACGGCCATTCCTGCCCCAACTTTCTCACACTCAGCCACGCCCCAAATAGGCGTCTCGTTCGTCACCCGTGCTGCACCAACCGTTGCCATCATCCAAACGACGCCTACGCCACTGCCAACCCCCACCGTTACGCCGACGGCAACGCCCATTGTTTACCAGATTGTCTCTGGCGACACGATTCTGGGTATTGCGATCCAGCGTGGCAGCACGGTGGAAGAGATTTTGGCTCTGAATCCGGGCATTGTGCCAGAAAATTTGCAGATTGGGCAGCCAATTGTGCTGCCGCCGCCGCCCACTGTAAACGCGTTGTTTGCTCCTGGTACGGCCGTTCCCATCCAGGTTTCCATCACCAAAATTCATGCGTACCAAACGCCGGTGGGCAGCCTGTGGCTGCTAGGGGAGGTGACGAATGAGGGGGAAACGGCCGTTGAGAATATCCAGGTCGAAATTGGTCTGCTGGCGGCAGACGGCCGTTCTGTTGGTAGTGCCACGGCCTGGGTGGCCACGGCCGTCATTTTGCCTGGTGAACGCGGCCCGTTTGGCATCTTGCTGAATGAGCCGCCCAGCGATTTTGCCCAACCGATTGTGTCTGTGGTGGGCGGGCAGGCAGTGGTAGAGCTTGGCAGCCGCACGCTGGATGTGAGCGTGGCAGATGTTGCGTTGGCAATTACCGATGAACGTGTTGACCTAACTGGGCAGGTGCAGAACGGGGGTGAAACGGCCGTTGCCAATGTACAGCTAACCGCCACCTTTTACGACGCCCAAGGGAACGTGACGGGCTTCCAGCAGCAGGTTGTTGCCGAGGCGTTGGGGGTGGGGGAGGAACGGCCGTTTTCGTTGGAAGCAGCCCCACCCGGCGGCATCACCACTGCCTATACCATTCATGTCGAAGCCCAAACAATTGATAATTGACCATTAACTAGTATCATCCTGCCATGTTTCGATACCAACTGATTCGTGTTGCCATGCACGTGACACGCACACTTTTGCTCACAAGAATGGAGGTCATTGGCCGAGAAAACATCCCCGACAGCGGCCCCTACATTGTGACGCTCAACCACACAAGCGTTGCCGATACACCGCTGCTGCTCATGGCGTTCCCACTTGTAGAGTGGGCCTTTTTTGCAGGCGAAAAGTGGCGTGGTCACCCCGTCTACGGGCCGATTATGGCCTGGCTGGGCGCGATTTACATTAACCGGGGGGAAGTAGACCGCCAGGGACTGCGTGACGCAATGGCGGCGATTCAACGAGGGGTGATGTTTGGCCTGGCACCAGAGGGCAGCCGCAGCAAAAATGGGCAGATGCAGGATGCCAAAGTGGGCGCAGCCTATTTAGCCAATCGCGCCAATGTGCCCATATTGCCGGTTAGTTTTGAAAATAATGATCAGCTTTTTGCCAACTTTAAGCGGCTGCGCATAACCAAAAGCGTTTTGAGGATTGGGGAGCCGTACACCTTGCCAGAAATCGGCCGTCGGGCAAAAGGGGCTGATTTGGCAGCATACACGCACCTGATTATGGTGAAGATTGCCGCTTTGCTGCCGCCGCGCTACTGGGGCATCTATGCCGATAGCCCCGCATTGGCAGCTTTGTTTGCCGGTGATGATCCGTGGCCCGCTTGCCAAACGGCCGTGTCAGACTAAATTTTGCCACAAAAGCAGGACACTGATTGACGCAGATTCACACGGACTTGTTTCATCTGCATCAATACATTGTTAAGCAAATCTTTTAACGATTGTCATACTGAACCCGTTCGGCTTCGCTCAGGGCAGGCTGAAGTGAAGTATCCCCACCAAGTTGAGTGGGATTCTTCATTTCGCTGCGCTCCATTCAGAATGACAAGTGTGTGAAACTTAGTTAACAAAGCAATCAACCAGTGTCCCGCTTAAAAACGTTAATTTTCCAGGACAGTGGCAAAAGTTTGCTCAAAGAAAGCAGCATCAGTGTAGCCGAGCCACTCTTCGATCACTTCACCCTCCGGGCTGACCAGCAAAAAATGGGGCTGGTAGCGGAAGCCATATTGCTGCTTGTACGCGGTGGATTCTGGATCGTCAATGTTGATGGGAACAAATTCAATCTGCGTGCCATACTCACTTTCTAACCCATTCACGATGGGTTTCATTCGCTGACAGGTCGATCACCAATCGGCGTAAAATTCGATGAGTTGGGGTTTGGCGGCCACAGTTTGCACGTCGGTGTCACTCTCGGTGGCCGTGTCTGGCTCGGCGGGTACGGCCGTTTCACCCCCACCACATCCCACCGCCAGCAAAAGCAGCAAGAGCGTTCCCAATAAGATCAAAATTCTTCGCATAGCATTCTCCTTGTCAATTTCCGTAACTAATTCGGTAAATTACGCTGTTTAAATAATCTCCCACGTAAATGGCCCCGTCTGGCCCCGCGATGAGGGGCAGGGGGCGTGCATCTGGCCATTGTGCAAACCAGCTTACGGTGCCTGTGTAGCTCTCGCCGCTGGGCGAGAGCTGCACCCGCGCTACGCCCGTTGGCACACCATCGGTTAAAAATGTGCCAAAGATGGCTACAAAGGCGTTATTTTGGTATTCAGCGGGGAATGCGTCCCCTGTGTAAAAATCGAGGCCGTTGGCGGAAGCGTGGGCATCAAAGAAGGCAACGGCCGTTTCCGTCTCCGCGCAATCACTCCCTTCACCATCATTCCAGCAGCCAGGCCAGCCATAGTTGCCACCCACGACGATATGATTGAGCTCTTCAAACGGGCTACCCAGCCCCAGATCGTCACGGCCGTTGTCGGTGGCAAAAAGATCGCCCGTAGCGGGATGAAAGGCCAAATCGTACGGATTGCGCAGGCCGATGGCGATGATTTCGCTCTCGCCACTGTCCACGTTGAAGCGCATGATGGTGGCACTGCGGTCGTCGGCCTCGTCGCACACGTCGCAGGTGGAGCCAATGCCCATGTACAGCCAGCCATCCGCCCCAAACTTGAGATTGTCGTTTTGATGCAGCCCGGTGGGGAGACCGCTAACCAGCGTTTCGCGCACGTCAGCGACATCATCCCTATTTTCGTCTCGCAGCAGGGTGATTTGCCCGGTACTGCTTACATACACGTCGTTACTGTTGGGTCGGAGGGTGATGCCTAGCGGGGTGCTGAATCCAGCAGCAAACTGTACGTCGCTATCGGAACGGCCGTCACCATCCACATCCTGCAAAATATGTACCGTGCCATCAAACGAGGTAACAAACAGCCGTCCGGCGGCATCGAAGGTGAGACCTGTCGGGCGGAAAATATCGGCAAACTTGACGAAGCTGAAGCCAGGCGGCACGGTGGCCCCAGGCAGTTCAACAACGCCAACGGGCGTGGGGGCTGGTTCGGTGGGTACGGCCGTATTCGCGGCGGTTGCTTCTGGCGGCTGGGTTGTATTGGCGGTTATCTCTGCGGGGGAGGCTGTGGGATCTGAATTGGTGGCGGTAGTGGGGGTAGAAACGGCCGTTTGGGTCGGGGGTGTTTCGCCCGTCCCAGTATTGGTGCAAGCGGCCACGATTAGTAAGCAAGCTATCAGAAAAACAATGAATTGAATGTTTATGCGCTGCAAATTGATACCTTCCAGGCTAATTATTTGGCGATTGGCAACAGTTGGCAAGCAACCATCCAGTCGGCATAATAGCAAGAATATTAGGATAACAGATTCGCGCGATAAACGCGTGGCTGGTTTCTTACAAAAGCATTAACCTCTGATGCCTCCAGAGGCTTGTAAGAGTATCGTAATAAATATGGGTTAAAAATCAGGCAGGAGTAAAGACAAAATGACGCTCAACCAATCATTTAGCGAATATGGCGATATTTTGGTGGTGGATGATGAGGCTTCCGTTGTGGAAGTGGTGGCACTCTACCTGAAACGAGAGGGATTTACAGTGCGCGTGGCGCGAGACGGCCGTTCCGCCCTGGACGCGATTCGCGATCAGCTGCCTGCTTTGGTGGTGCTAGATTTGATGCTGCCAGAAATTGACGGGCTGGAAATTGTGCGCCGTCTGCGAGACGACGCTGGTTCTGACGTGCCTGTAATTATGCTAACGGCGCGGCGGCAGGAGACGGATCGCATCTACGGCTTGGAACTGGGAGCCGACGATTACGTGACGAAGCCATTTTCCCCGGCAGAGCTTGTATCCCGCGTAAAGGCTGTGCTGCGACGGACGCGGGGGAGCAATGGGACTGACAAGGGTGAACGGCCGTTACAGTTCAACGATCTCTCCATTGACCCCAAAACCCGCATTGTCACTGTGCGCGGCGAATCCATTGATCTCACTGCGACAGAGTTCAACCTGCTTTGGTTCATGGTCAGCCATCCTCGGCAAGTGTTTAAGCGCGACCAGCTTTTAGAAAACGTATGGGGCTTCTCAGAATACGTCGATCCCAGCACCGTGACGGTTCATATTCGCCGCTTGCGTGAAAAAATTGAAATTGACCCCAGCGACCCGGAGCACCTGCTCACGGTTTGGGGCGTTGGCTATAAATTTGATCCCGGATAAATCACATGGTAAACAGCATTCCCCAAAATAAATACGCCGATGCGCTGAGCCGTGCCCCCTGGCGCATTTTTGCCCTGGGCATCGTGGCGGCTCTGGCAGTCGTTGCCATACTCATGGCGGCATTGATGCGCGCTCCCGTGCAGGAAATCACCACGTTGATGTATTGGCTCAGCATTTCCTCGTTAGTCTCGCTGGTGCTAGGCTACATTCTTTATCGGCGAGGCTTGGCGCGATCTCCTTCGCTAAGCCTGACGCTGGTGCTCACCTACGGTTGGGCGGGCTTGCTGACGCTGGCCAACGTCTGGCTGATGTCTGAACAGATGTTTTTTAGCAAGGATCATGATCTCATTCTGAGCGGCATCTTGCTGCTGTTTGCAGCGATTATTGCCACCACGTTTGGTATTTTTGTAGCCGCCAGCGTTACAGATGGGTTGCGGCAGTTGGCCCGTACGGCACAGCAAATTGCCGAAGGCAACTTGCAGGCCAGAGTCTCTATTTCCGGGCGGGACGAGGTGGCGATGGTGGGCAGCACCTTCAATGAAATGGCGACCCAGCTCCAGCAAGCAGCGCAGGAGCGCGAAGAACTTGAGCAGATGCGTAAGGACCTTATTGCCTGGACATCGCACGACTTGCGCACGCCGCTTACCAGCATCCGGGCCATGATCGAGGCTCTGCACGATGGGGTAGTCGAAGACCCAAACACCGTGACGCGCTACTACAAAACGATTCGCAGTGACATTATTGCCCTCAACGACATCATTGATGATCTGTTTGAGCTGGCCCAGCTAGACGCAGGTGGCCTGAGTATGCAAATGGCTGACCATGCTCTGGGTGATTTAGTTTCCGACACGTTGGAAATGTTCCAAGCGTTGGCCAAGGATCATGACGTGACGCTGCGGGGGGAGGTTGCCCCTGATTTGGGCTTGGTGCGAATGTGTACGCCTAAGATTGGTCGGGTGATTGCCAATTTGGTGAGCAATGCGCTGCGCTATACGCCTGACGGGGGAACGGTGACGGTTACGGCCGTTCGCCAAGCCAATGAATTGGCAAGTGAAGTGATCGTCACCGTGCAAGATTCCGGCCCTGGCTTTGCTCCAGAAGATTTGGCACGCGTCTTTGAACAGTTTTACCGGGGAGAGCAGGCACGCAGCCGGGCAGATGGCAGCGGGGCTGGTTTGGGTTTGGCTATTGCGCGGGGGATTGTGGCGGCCCACGACGGCCGTATCTGGGCAGAAAATGCGCCAGAAGGCGGGGCAATCGTGGGCTTCAGCTTGCCATATTAACAAAATACCTACCTGGATATTGGCCACAGAGTACACAGAGAGCTTAGAGGCGAAGGTTCATTTCTCAGATTTCTCTTTTTCCTCTGTGGCTTTTTCAGATAGATTCAAAATTCATCTACTTCTCAGGTTTGTAACTCTGGTTACGTAAACGGCCGTTTGCCCATGCTACGATGCCCGCATGACACACACACTTACCGTTTACATCTCTGACGATTGCTGGTCTTGCGAAGAGACGCAGCGCATTTTGGCAGACGTCACGCCCAATTTCCCAGACCTGATGCTGCGCTGCGTAGACACCCAACAGGAACCGATGCCGGATGGCGTCTTTGCTGTTCCCACCTACCTCCTTGATGGCAAAGTTATTTCATTGGGGAACCCGACCAGAGAATCATTGCGGCAGCGGCTGGCAGCATTGTTTGGAGTAAAAGTGTAGGTAGGGTAAGAACGGCCGTTTTCATGCTATCAATTCTCTGAAAGAAAAAGCTACTAAAAAAGGCCAAATAGATGCCCCAACTAAACAGCGCAAAAGTCGATTATCTTTCTAACATTCAGGTTTTTCGCGATCTAACCCCCAACGAACTTGCACAAATGGATCGGCAGGTAACCATGTCTACCTGCCAGCCCGGCAAGATTTTTTATATGCCAGAGGATAGTGGCGAAGTGCTCTTTTTACTCAAAAAAGGGCGGGTCCAGCTTTACCGCATTGCTCCCAATGGCAAAAAACTTGTGGTCGCCACGCTTGGCCCGGGGGCGATCTTTGGCGAGATGTCGTTGGTGGGGCAAGGGATGCACAATACCTTTGCTGAGTCTGTTGATGAATGCGTGCTGTGCGTCATGAGTCGCTCCGATGTGGAACGGCTGGTGCAAGAAAAGCCGGAAGTTGCCTTCCGCTTTGTAGAAGCGTTAGGAAACCGCCTCACGCAACTGGAGGCCCATTTGGAAGATATCGCGTTCAAGAGCATTCCAACACGATTGGCAGCTTTGCTGCTCAAGCTACATGAGGAGCAGGGTGGTCGGCAAACGGTGACAGGCTATACCCATCAGGATTTAAGCGAAATGCTCGGTACCTACCGGGAAACCGTCACCCAAACCTTAAACGACCTTAAGGCAGATGGCCTCATCAGCATTGCCCGCAAGCAGGTCGTATTGTTAAATATGCCTCTTCTGCGCAAGCTGGCTGACGCCTAACCGTAATCGGTATTCAGTAAACCGTAATCAGTGTTCAGTCTCTGACCTAATGATTATGGTTTACTGTCTACATCTCCTCACGGTAACTAAAATTGTGACGCTTGCGGGCGTCTAGCACGGCACGGCGCAGAATTTCGTAGACATCGCTGGGGTTTTGAACGTTGCGCAGCACAATTTCTGGGTGGCTAGGATCGTGGCTACGAATGGTGATGTCACCGATTTTCAGCAGACGCTCGCCAAAGGTTTGGCTGTGGTCAATGTCCTGCACGCGGATGAGTTCTACATTTTCATGGGCTTTGCCCAGCAATCCGGAGGTAATTTTGATGCGTTCGTTGGTGACGGTGTAATAAAAAACAAGCGACAGCAACGGCCGTCCTTGCCAAAGAATCTCCTCACCAAACTCATCCTCATCCTCATCTTCGTCAATAGTTACTTGTGACGTTTTGAGATTGGGAATATCCAATTCGCTGTCGATTTCTAACATGGCTGATTCTGTGACCAAATCGACAAACGATTCCAGCGTGTTTTTGTCAAGTGCTGTGAGGTCTAAATCTGATTGGGCGACGGCTTGCCACACACGGGCTTTTATACGTGCTTGTGCTTCTTGAATGGTCATTACGGTTTCTCCCTGAATTTCATGAAAAGTAATTTTCAACAAATATTTTGAATACCAGCCTAGCAAATGAAAATTACTTTCAGGAGAACAAAAAGAGCTAACAAGCGATTTGATTTCAAGTTACTTTTTGTTCTCCACAAAATAGGCAACATGCTAACAAAAAACTAATGAAATGGTTGTAGCATAGTCGCCGTCTGGTTGTCAAATAAGAGAACGGTCGTTAAAATAAAAAATCGCCCTTGTTATTGATACAATTTATTCGTTATGAGGGATGGGAACGGCCGTTTCCCAAGAAAATATAATTCGCTGGAAGAAAGATACATGCCAACTTATACGTACCGATGCAATAATTGTGAATACCAATTTGAAATTAAACAACGCATGGCTGACGATCCGCTGACGGATTGCCCGGAGTGCGAAACCGATAATGCTTTACGCAAAGTGTTAAACTCTGTGGGGATTGTGTTTAAGGGAAGCGGTTTTTATGTAACTGATAGCCGTGGTAAGAAAAGTGTGGCCAAGCCCTCCGCTAATGGCAATACGAGTGAAAATGGGAGCAGTGCCAAAGCGGATAGCAACGCCAAGGAAGGTTCCGACAGCAAAACTGAAAAGGCTGTGGCCAATAAAGAAACAAGTAAGAAAACGGCCGCTTAAGATTTTGCCTTGCGCGGGCCAAACGAACGCGCTCCTGTTGAAATAAAAAAAGCCCGCTCTCATCAAGCAGCGGGCTTTTCGTTTGCTATTTGTCAAACGCTATTTGCTAAACCTGAAAGCCTCCCGTAGCAGGAATGACTTTCTGGCTAAAATTCTCCACAAATCCTTGCAGCTTTTCGCTAAGTTGGTCCCAGTTGGGATCAGCCAAGGCAGACTGCATCTTTTCTGCAGAGTTGGCAATACCGCTGGCCAACTTTTGCTCACAATCTCCGTATTGGGTGTACCAAACCTGAATATCTTCAATGCCTAATTTATTTAACCCAGGAATAAACTCATGAACCAGAAATTCAAAATATTCAGATTCAGTTTCGGGGCGCACATCCCAACGCATTAAAATTTTGGCACTCATGATCACCTCTATATTTTCGGTGTCAGGATGACAGTCTCAGTTTCTTCTGGCAAGTTAGAGAGCGAAATTTTCAAACTGTCTTCTTCAGTAGGTTCAGTTACGCCCATTTCTTGCAGAAAGCGATCAATTTCTTCAAGCTCCAGCTTCAGCCCCGGCAATTTGTAATGCATAGGCACCACAATGTTTGGTTCTAACATAGATACAAGCTCAGAGGCCTGGGCGGCTGTTAGGCTGTTGCCGCCGCCAACTGGCAGAAGCAAAACGTTGACCTCTTCCAACGCTTCGATTTCTGTTTGGGAAGGGACTTTATCCAGATCGCCCAGGTGGGCGACTGTAAGGCCATCATAATCGAAGAGGAAGATAACGTTGTTGTTGGCAGGGGCGGCACCTTTGGTAACAATGCCGGTAATGAAAACATTGCCAATTTCATACTCGCCCGGCCCATTTAGCTTGTGTTGCGCCCCGCTAACGGCCGTTACATAATTGTGTCCTTGCGCATCATGACTGACGGTAACAACATCTGCCTTTACTTTTAGCGTAGGTAGCCCCAATTTGCCGTTGTAGGGGTCTGTGACCACAGAAGCGTGTTTGCGTTCGTTTAGACGAAAGCAGCTTAATCCATACCAAATGATTTCCATAAAAATGTTCTCCTTGCAAGCCGCAATTATACCTGATAATTGGCCAAGCGGATAATGTCTCAGCCAAATTTTGCCAGCGATTTTCGTGTGTTAGAGATGAACGGAGGTGCGGTGCAGGGTGAACGGCCGTTTGCTACCGCACCGCTCCAATTTCATTTGCCAGTTACCCAGGCGGGCTATGCCAACGCCCAAATTGACGACTGCGTGGGGCGACGCAAGGCGTATCCCTGGCGGCCAGGGACGCGGCTCAAGGTGTGCGCGCGCTTCTCTCATGAGGCAGAGGATTTGGTGGGGACGGCTGGATTTGGCTTCTGGAATGCCCCCTTTGGCGATCCGACTGTGCCTTGGCCTACACTGCCGCAAGCCACCTGGTTCTTCTTCGGTTCGCCGCCCAATGATTTGCCGCTAGCACCAGCGGCACCGGGCTGTGGTTGGTTTGCCGCCACGCTGGACGCTACAACATGGCGGGCAGTGCGGTTGGCACCGCTGGCTCCTGCTGTGCTGCTAATGAACCAGTTCACCAGCCTGCGGCAAAAAGTGTGGCCGTGGGTGCAGCATAATTTGCAAATTTCTTTCCAACCCATCCAGGAAACCATGATGGACTGGCACGATTATCAGTTGAATTGGGG
This sequence comes from Candidatus Leptofilum sp., assembly GCF_965223285.1. Classification (GTDB taxonomy): domain Bacteria; phylum Chloroflexota; class Anaerolineae; order Promineifilales; family Promineifilaceae; genus Leptofilum. The sequence goes on from NZ_OZ244997.1 coordinate 808,519, forward strand.
CAAAGCTGGCTGTGAATTTTTTATAGACGGCCGTCTCATTCACCGAACCCCCTTTAGCCCGCGTGGGCCACTGGGGTTTGTTTGCTGGATGGATAATCAATATATGGTGGCGACGGCAAACGGCCGTTTCCGTTGGGGGACATTGCCGGTCTCAACCCCGCAATTTTTAGCAGTTGATAATTTGCATATTGAGACAATTCGCGTGGGAGAATAAAGATCCAGGACTTACACAGTGAAGACTACAAAAGTCTTGTTCTCTCTGGAATTTACATCATTTAACCCCAGACTTTTGTAATTTAGTTAGGGCAAATGCGTAAGTCCAAAATCAATGATTACGCAGAACTTGTCCTGAGCTTGCCGAAGGATTGAATAGACAAAAATCTGGAGAATCTGCGTAATCTGCTGATAAAAATTGCTAACTTGGCAGAGTCCGCTCTTTGGGCCAGTTGCGGCCGACATTTTTTTGCATCTTTTCCAGATACGCTTTTTCCAGATCGATGCCGGTGTAATTGGCTAGCTTGAGCGTGTAGGCGAGCAAATCAGCCAGTTCGCTGCGCAGCTTGGCTCGGTGACTGTCGATGGCGAGTTGATGGGCTTCCTGGGCGGTACGGCCGTCTGCCATGAACCGCTTGCCATCCCCCCAAATTTTCACCAACTCTTTCGCAATTTCCCCCATTTCCTCCGTCAGCAAAATGTAGTTGAAGAATAGATCGGGGTCGAACCCTTTGCTGCTGTCTAACTGGCGGTGGAATGCTTGATAGTCTGGCAAACGGCCGTTTTGCAGCAAAGTGAGCGGCGTGTCGGCAGGGGGACGGCTGGGAGCTTGCTCCGCCAGGGTTTTATTGATGAGATCAGCCACATGGTCGAGATCGTCTGGATTAGAAAGATAATCGAGTTGGTTGACGTTGACGGTGAGTACGGCCGTCTCCTGCACATTGCTCAACCACGCCTCATACGCTGCCGCCAGTTGACTGATGTAGTTGGGATCCATGTCGCGTTCATACGGCCGATCCCGCAGCGCAATGCGACGCATAATCACATCATGATCCGCTTGCAGGTAGACGATGAGGTCTGGTTTGGGGATTTTTTCACCGAGGGCAGCATGAACACGGCCGTACATGGCCAGCTCATCATCTTTCAGGTTGAGCCAGGCAAATAGCTCATCTTTGGCAAAGGTGTAATCAGAGATGAGCATTCCCGTTTTTAGCTTGCGTGGCACCGCCTCATGCTGCTGATGGTAGCGACTGAGCAAAAAGAAAAGCTGCGTCTGAAACGCCAAGCTGTCCCGATCCTGGTAAAAGCCAGCCAAAAACGGATTTTCTTCAAAAACCTCTAGCAGCACGTCGGCGTTTTCAAACTTACTTTGCAGCAAGCGGGTCAGCGTGGTTTTGCCTACGCCAATAACTCCTTCAATAGCAACGAATTTATGATCCATTCTTAAAACTCTTCCCGAATAAATGTGATTTCCTGGTTTGTAAAAGCATCTGCAATTCGTAGTTGATCAATAGATCGCATTTTCAGGCCCTGAATTTCCCCTTGGGCAAAAAAACGGACATCCAATGTTTCATTGCCTGTTGTTAATTCACCGCTTAGCGATTTTGCGGCGAAATGCAAAATGGTAAGCTGCCAACGGTTGCCATCAGAATATTTCAGCAGAAGATGCGGGTTGGTGTATACGCTAATTAAACGTTGAACCTGAATACGAAGCCCTGTTTCTTCTAGAACTTCACGGGCACAGGCCTCTGTTAAGCTCTCGCCAGCTTCCATGTAGCCGCCAGGAACCGCCCAAAGACCGTTATCTGCGCGTCTTATCAAGAGAATTTGATTTTGATCGTCAAAGACGGCCGCTGAACAACCAATTGCTAATCGTCCTTGTTTGCCAACGCGCTCCCCTCGAATAATCTTTACCACATGGCCCTACACTTTTGCATTTATTGTTCCTCTCTGGATTTAATATCAGCTCGTAGTAGTTCTACCTGCTCCGGCTTGTCGGCATCCATGGCGATTTCTGCATGGGGGTTGTGCAAAACTTGACACGGCCGTCCTGTAATGCGAAAAGCAGCCTCTTCAATGTCAGCGAAGCTAAGTCGGCGTAGCAAAAATTTGAGCAAAAAGCGGAAGCCCACCACGCGGGCAAGCTGCCAGGCGTGCTTGCGGGCGTTGGTGAGTGCTTCCCAAATGTCGCGGTTTGTATCCGACAAATCGGCCTGGATGAGCGTAAGGTCGCCGCCCGCAATAAGCCCATCTTTTAGCTTGACGTAGGTGCGGTTGGAGTTGGGAAAGCGGGCTTCCAGCGTCGCCTTGTCCACAAAGTTGTACACCATGCCTTTGTCGTATGGCGCACAATTTTCAATGAACGCATCTACAATTTCCGGGGTAAGCGTGGGGATGTCAGCGGAGCAGACCATCACCAGGTTGGTTTTTGGGTGCAGTTCACGCATCTTGGCAATGCCCCCCAGCGCATTTTTGAGCATACTGCCAAAATCTGGCGTGTGGTGGACGGGCCTTTGGAAGGTCATGCCTTGGTCGTTGCCCAGCCCAACAACTACAATTTCACCGATGCTTTGCGACTCTTGGAGGGCATCGATGACGCGCTCTAGCATGGTACGGCCGTTCATGTCCAGCAGTGCTTTGCTTTTTCCTTGTGTCATTTCATACAGTGGGTCGCCCGGTTGGGGCAGCCCCCCGGCCAAAACGACGCAGTTTATAATTGTCACCCAATTTTCTCCTAAGTTGATAGCGGCTGGTGGTTAGTGATTGGTTGCCAGTATAAGCGACTAGCCACTAACCACCAGCCACTAACTTAAACTATGCACAGTTGGTTTTAGGTTGAGTTCAGCTAGCATTTCATTCAGTTCGTCGTTGGTGAGGGGGCGATTTTTGCCGGAGACGGCCGTAATTGCCGCTTCCATCATGTTGGTGCCAAAGGAACGGCCGTCCAGCACCGGCGTGGTGGTAAGCACATGCGTTACGCCGCGCTGCTTGAAGAGCTGCATATCTTTGGGCGTGGTCGTGTTGGTGACAATTACCTTGCCTGTTAAATCGTCTGGCATGTGCTGCTTAATGTAGTGGCAATCTCCCCCGATGACAGTTGCCCACTCGTACCACTTTGTAAACTTAGGGATTATTTGATCCTGCTTGTCGCCCGTGGGGTAAAGCACGCTGATGGGTAGCTTGGTCGCCGGAGCGGCTAGCAGCTTGGCCACCTTCTGGAACGTGCTAAATTTACGAATGGCGATGGGAATGCCTAGCGCAAACATGAGATCGCCAAACACAATCTCATACCCTTGGGCTACAAACGATTTGGTCATGCCGTACCGGTCGATGGCGGCCGTGAGCAGGACGCGCCCTTGCGCGTAGGCGGCCCCCAGTTCAGCCACGAGCGTTTGGGCGGCATAGGCTTCCAGCGTGTTTTTGAGGCCGCTGCCGTCTACAACAGGCGTCTGCTTTACACCTTGAATCAATTTGTGGGCAGCGGAGATGTTCCACGTTTTTTCCTCCATCTTGATCCACAAATCAATCCCGCCGACGCCCAGGCAATCCACCTGCCCATCCAGCTCGGTGAAGAGAGCGGTGGCTTTGGCGATGTCGCCATCCGTGCCGCGCCGCTCCACGCTGACGCGCTGGCCGAGTAGCTCAATTTCTACTTTTTTGTCTCGTTCGGAACTGCCTAAACTGACACTGACGGCATGTTTCATTGTTTCTCCGAGGTGGCTAGTGGTTGGTTGCTGGTGGCTGGTAGCTACGTTTTCCGGCAACTAGCCACTAACCCCAGCCACTGTTTTCCCAAATTTTACCGGATTATTCGGCGATGGAAAGTGGCAGGTACGTTTTGTGGGGGAATTGTGGAAGGATAGCGTTAAAGGCGTGAATACGGCCGTAGCCATACACATGATTCGGCACATCATTTGGCCCATCGCCGCCGCAGCCCTGAGAGCTTGTTAGCGGAACGGCCGTCTCTTGAATCAAGGCCTCGATAGCATCCACATCCCCCGCCAAACTGGGGTTGGCCGAGATGAGCAGCGCCACCAGCCCGGCCACGTGCGGCCCTGCCATGCTTGTGCCGGACTTAACGCCGTAAAATGCGTTAGGCGTTGTGGAGCGTATGCCCACCCCAGGAGCCGAGATGTTTGGTTTGAGACCCCCATCAAAGGTGGATGGCCCCCGGCTGCTTGAGTTCGCAATAAGATCGTTTATGTCTGTAGAACCAACCGTGAAAGAGGCTGGATAGGTAGCGGCAGGATTTTGTACCGTGTTGCAGCCGGCTAGCCCTCCGTTACCTGCGGAGTGGACAGTTACAATGCCCGCTGCTCGCACATTGTTAACGACGCTTTCCAAAATGCCAGGTGAGCAGCCTTCGCTGGGCGGGCAGCCCCACGAATTGTTGATGACGTGAGGGGCCATCGCTGGATTACCCTCGGTCATTGGGTCACCACCGAGAGGGTAAGGTGCCACAAACCATTCGTAGCATTCCGTGTAGCTGGCGGGCGTGCCGTCGCCCTCATTCATATTGCGGCAGCCAATCCATTGTGCGCCAGGTGCCACACCAATGGCGTTGGTTGCCGCGTGGGGCCAGCCCTCGGCCGTTGGTGCCAAATCATTGCCCACCAAGATGCCCATCGTGTGTGTGCCGTGGGAATCGTCATCGCACGGTTCAGGGGAGTTTCCCAGGCAGTCGCTATTGTTCACCGAAATGGCGTCGTGCCAATTGTAGTTGTGGTTGGCAGCTACGCCGTCCCAGCCGCGATATTGGTTGATAAGGGCGGGGTGATCCCAGTCGTAGCCTGTGTCTTGCCCGCCGATGACCACGCCTTGCCCGGTAAAGCCTGCCGCCCAGGCCAAATCTGCCCCGATGTGGCTGATGTTCCATTCAATACCGCTGGCACCATCAACGGCCGTTTCCCGCAACGCACCTTCACTTTCTGGCGGCAACACATCCAGCACCACTTTGGGATTGGCATAAAGCATGGCCACGTCGCTGCGCTGGGCAAGGGTGGCCACCACGCCTGGGCTGCTGCGTACCCAAACCATGTTGGTTATCCAGAACGGCCGTACTTCTGCCACTCCCAATTCATCCAGTTGTGCCAAAAGCGGAGCTTGGGTTTGCTGGGCAACGGCCGTTAGCTGTTGGTACACAAATGTGCCTCTGGCCGTCTTGTCGGCAATCTCTGCCGCCGCTGACAAATCGGCTTGCACACTCATCTGCACCAAAAACTCTATTTGCGTGTTTGTGTTCGCCTCTGGCTTGGCTTGAAACTGATCCAGTAAAAAAGGATCAACCTTCCCCCACCAATCCGGCTCCGCCCCCGCCTGCCTGCCAAAAAACAGAACGATGACAATGAGACCAAAAATTGTAGAAAGCAGTTTCGTCTGTCCGAAAACCATTAACCATTAACCATTAATTATTCACCATTCACAATTCCTATGTTCCCCAATCCCGCAAATACCTAAAATCATGGGTAATCGAGCGGTCGCTGATTTTGGGGATGATGGGCATGGTGCGTTTATACTGGCTGCGCTGTACCATGTTTAGAACGCGCTCAACAAACGGCCGTTCAAACCCAGCCGCCACTGCCTCATCCTGTGAATACCGCTCATCTAGCATCAGGTAGAGTAGCTGGTCTACCGTCTCGTAGCTAAAGCCAAAATCATCCTCGTCCGTTTGGCCGGGAATAAGGTCGGCAGAGGGTGCTTTGTCGATGATCACGTCTGGTACGCTGAGGGCGCGAGAAAGCTGGCGCACTTGGGTTTTGTACAGATCACCAATCGGGTTCACCGCCGAGGCCAAATCGCCATAAATGGTGCCGTAGCCCAGCATCAGCTCCGTTTTATTGCTGGTACCAATGACCAGGGCGTTTTCCCGCAAAGAGCGGTCAAAAATGATGGTCATGCGGGCGCGGGCCATTACGTTGCCTTTGCGGTGGGCAGTCATCTGTGGTGAGGCGTCGGCCAGCGACTCCACCATGCCGGTAATCTCAACCGTCTCGCTGCGGATGCCCAACGCCTCGATAACCAAACCCGCATGGGCCAAACTTTCGGCGGAGGAGGCCTGATGGGGCAGGCGGAGTGCCAGCACATTTTCTGGCCCCAGAGCCTTCGCCACTAAATAACAAGAAAGTGCTGAATCGATGCCGCCAGACAGCCCTAGCACCGCTTGGCTAAAGCCTGCTTTGCCAATCTCATTTTCCAGAAACTTTACCAGCACCAGCTCGGCTACCTCGGTATCGATCTGTAATTTGTTGAGGAATGGATTGGATACGGCCGTATTTGTCATGGTCAATCTTCCTAAAATTCGATTATTGCTCGCTCAAGGCTAACCGCACCGCAAGCCCTGCAAAAATGAGGGCGAATGATTTCTGCACCCGCCTGATAACTTTGGGAGAATTAAGCAAATAAATGCTCGCCGTGCTGGCCAAAATGCCATACAAAATGAAAATCAACAGGGTCAGCAGCATGAAAATGGCACCCAGCCCCAACATTTGCCCTGTTGGCGAGCTTGCATCTGGCGTAATAAAGAGAGGCAAAAAAGCAAAGAAAAAGAGAGTGAGTTTTGGGTTAAGGACGTTGATGAGGATGCCCTTTAGAGCGATTTGGAAAGCATTCCCTTTTTGACCAGATTGCTCTAACTTTAACATCCCCTTGTCGCGCCACATTCCCCAGGCCAAATAAAGCAAGTAAAGTGCGCCAGCAAATTTTATTACTTGAAACGTTATGGCACTCATATGCAGAATTGCAGACAGACCTAAAATGCTGGCCAATAAGTGTGGCAGTATCCCCAGGGTACAGCCAAAAGCGGCCGCAATACTGGCGCGCCAACGCTGAGCCAAACCCATAGATACCGTGTAAATAACGCCCGTTCCGGGAACCAGCACAACGATCAATGATGTAAAAAGAAATTCACTGTTAACCATTAAATTTCACCCTGAAAATTTGCCGCAAAAATAATTCAGAATACTCTCACGGCAGGAATGACCAGTGCCAGCCCTTCGGGACTGAGAGGCGGCCCGAGCATCTGGATAGTTACGACGGGAATTTGATATGTGGTGCATGATATTGGATTAAATTCCCAATGCGTTTACGGTGCCAATTATGTTCAAAAATGTTCAGAAATAGAGCGGTATCCGCTCCCGCCCTGCCCAATAGAAATTTGTTCAGCCGATTACCGCTTGCATTAGTTTTTTGCAAAACGAGTACATATTCAGGTCTTCTACGTATTCTGCTTTCGACTTTTTCTACATTTTGCCACTCAGCAAAAATTGTGTAGCCACTCCTTCGGATTTCAATTCCGTTTGCTGAAATAATTAGCAAGCTATTCTTCGTATCTAATAGCAATAGCCCTCCGAAAAGAAAAGCTAACAAACTGCCGATAATAGAAATGAAGTTCACTACACCGTTAAATAAGAAGTATTAAGCTTTCTTGAATTTAGAATTTGCCTCATTAACAACCGAATAACGAGCATTTAGCTTTTTGCGGCAATCTTTGATGGAAAACTGCCAATTAATTTTGATGCGTTTTTGCGTTCGCTCAGGGATCAATGCCATCACTTCCGATTCTAGTTTCTCAATGGTCGGAATCCGACGATTAAGACAAAGACGCGTCAGTGCTGAAAACTCAATTTCAATCATGTTTAGCCAACTGGCCGATTTCGGCGTGAAATTGAATTCAAATCGTTGCGCTAAAGCAAACGCCTTGTCTGCAGGCAAGTTTTCGTAAAAAGCACTCTCATCATGTGTGTTCAGATTGTCCAAGACCAGACGAATCTTGATCGCATCTGGATAAGCGGCTGCTAAGGCTTGGCAAAACAGGGTGAACTCCTTTTTGGTACGCTGGCGATGCACTTGCGCCAAGCGGTTGCCAGTCAATGGTTCAATGGCAGCTAAGAGCGCACAGGAACCATTTTTTTCGTAGGCATAATGTTCTTTACGCACCTTGCCATTCTGCATAGCAATGGGTTGCATCACATCATCAATGAGAAAACAGGGTCGTTCATCAAAGCAGACAACCGGGTAAAGCGGATTGTAAGGCAAGGCATAAAGCCAAAGAATGCGCTCCATTTTGGCAATAAACCGACTGGTTATCTTGCCAATTACCCAATATCGTTTCAGGTGCGGTTTGAGTTCGTTTTTTTGAGAATGAGTCGCACTTCCCCATAGGAAATGGTCTCGACTAATTCCAACTCGATGGCTTTGTCAGCTAATAGCCGCAATGACCATTTCTCCTATCCTGCTGGCGGGTCAGAGCAAGCCAATGCTGTGATCTTGGCTCGTTGCAGTCCGTCAATGACGGTTGGGCGGCCTGGCCTTGGTTTGTCGGTTAAGACAGCCAACCCTGAATCCTGATATTTTTTGGCCCAGGTTGATACGGTTTGGATAACGACACCAACGATGGCTGCAACTTCTGTAAAGGTTCGACCTCGATCTAATTCGATGAGGGCGGTTGCTCGTTTAAAGGTTTTGGCGGGTAAACTGCCTTTCTTGATCAAGTTTTGCAAATAAGCTCGATCTGCTTCACTGAGGGTAACATGTTCTTTTTTCATCCTTCCAGCTTATCGAACTATTTGCTCATCAACAAGATTTTTAGTTCTTTTATTTAACGATGTATTCACGCCACCATCCAAAAAGAGATCAAAAATTCCAGAAATCATTCCGAAAACTCCCACCGCGAGGATGACCGATGCTAGCGCAAGTCTGATTTTGTAATGTGCCACAAAAAATATATTGTGATTTTTGGGTTCAACTATTTTTTCTGTAATTTCTCTTAACCCTCGGTGTTCTCTGTGGCTAATTAAACAGACCGGGTGATGCCGCCGTCTACGCGGATGTTTTGGCCGGTGATGTAGCCCGCCCCGTCTGAGAGCAAAAAGCGCACCGTTTGGCCAATTTCTGCCACTTTGCCAAAGCGCCCCAGCGGAATACGCTGGGTGATAGCTTCACTTTCCGGGTAGCTGTCGATGTATCCGGGCAGCACGTTGTTCATGCGAATGCCCTGGCTGGCGTACTCATCAGCGTACAGCTTGGTGAAGCCAGCCAGGGCTGCCCGCAGGGAGGCACTCACCGGAAAGCTGGCATCTGGTTCAAAAGCGGCAAAGGTGGATATGTTGACGATGGCCCCGCCGCCTTGCGCAATCATAATCGGCGTGACCAATCGCGCCATGCGCACCACGTTGAGCATCACCATGTCCAGCCCTGCGTGCCAATCTTCATCTGGGATTTCTAGCAGCTTGCCTTTGGGTGGGTGGCCTGTGTTGTTGACGACGGCGTCGATACGGCCGTACCTTCCCATCGCCTTCTCCACCAACGTTTGCAAATCAGCCGGGTTGGTGACGGAGCCATTCATGCCAAAGCCACCAAGTTCATTTGCCAAAGCCACCGCACCGCCGGATGCCGAAAGCAGGGCAAGGTGATAGCCGTCGGTGGCCAGCGCACGAGCAATAGCCGCTCCCATTCCTTTGCCAGCGGCGGTGATGATGGCTGTTTTTTGTGTGGCCATTGATTGCTCCTATAAAAAAATAGATCTCCCGCAAGTTTGTTCTCGACCACTGTTTGCGGATGTGTAAATCACAAAAGTAATTTGATGTAAACTGATTGTTACACAATTGCCTAAATCTGCAATGCTGTACAAATCTGTGTAAATCTATGGATTTATTGCCAAAATTATGCAGTTTGCTATAGTTTTTTGCATGTCTCGCTCAAATCAGCTTACCTTCAGCATTTGGCGGCTGTTGCGCCTGAGTAGCTTCCAAATTGGCTCCGCGATGGGAGACATCATTGTCACCAGTATTTGGAACCGGATGATGATTTCCCAGTTTGGCATTCCGGCAACGCCCGTGAGCTTGCTGATTGCGCTGCGTTACCTGCTGTCGCCGTTGAGTTTGTGGGCCGGGTATCGGTCTGATACACGGCCGTTCCTCGGCATGAGGCGCACATCGTACATTTGGCTGGGGCGGGGGCTGATGGTGCTCTCGCTGCCGCTGCTGGGCTGGAGCCTGATGCGCTTTGCCGCCGTACATGAACTGGGCGGTAATTTTGATTTGCTCGGCTGGATATTGGCCATTGGCTCATCGCTGCTGTACGGTGTCGGCACCCTCATTTCTGGCAGCCCCTATCTGGCACTGGTGCGCGATTCGGTGCCAAAATCGCGCCAGGGGCTGGCCATTAGCACCGCCGAAACAATCCTCATCATCTTTTTTGCCATCGTGGGCATCAGCTTTAGCTTTTGGCTGCAAGAATTTGATCCGCTCATCTTTTGGGAGATGGTGCTGGCAACGATGATCATCGGTGGCTTTTTCTGGGTCTTCTCCATTTGGGGCGTTGAGAAATCAATTCGGCAGCAAAGGGGAATCACCTTGGAGCAGGAACTGGCAGAAGTGGCCCAACGTGCCAGCGAAAGCAGTTTGTTAGAGACCATTGGGCACATTTGGCAAGACAAACGCACCCGTCGCTTTTTCTTCTTCTTGTCGCTGGCTACCTTTGCCGCCTGGGCGCAGGATGCCATTTTGGAACCCTTCGGTGCCGAACTGTTTGATCTGCCCCTAGCGCGGACGACGCGGTTTAACAGCTACTGGCAAGCGGCCACTGTGGTAACGCTGGTGGGCGGGGCGTATTTATGGCGCAAACGGCCGCCTGAGCGTCAACGCCGTATTACCAGCGGTGGTCTGACAACGATGGCGGTGGGGATGGTGCTGTTGGCAGGCACGGCCGTTTTCCAGCAAGTGCGGTTTATAGAAATTGCGCTGCTCATTTTTGGGGCGGGCTTTGGCGTCTACACCTTTGGCGGGCTGAGCCTCATGGCCGTCATGTCTTCAGATAAGGAAGCCGGGGCCTATTTGGGGCTTTGGACCATCTCAGTGGTGGTATTCAAAGGATTGGGTACCTTTGCCGGTGGCGCACTGCGTGACCTCTTTTTGCTCAGTTTGGGACTTGGTGAGGGCTTGAGCTACGGGCTGATTTTCTTGCTGGAGGGGGTGGGGTTGGCAACGGCCGTCTTCATTCTTAGCCATGTCGATGTGCTGGGCTTTGCCCGCGACATAGGCCGTCATCTCAGCCGCACCGACGTGCAAATTGCCAGCGCCGATTAAACTCCTGTCCAAATAATAGCCACATGCTTGTGCTGAGCGTAGCCGAAGTAGAGCGCAGAGCGTTTTGAGGCGAAGGTTCATTTCTCAGAAATGGCAGCGCAACGCAGCCAGACTGTGAATGTGCTACCTTGCCCTGGCGTGCTGTCTACCGTTAGTCGTCCACCGTGTCTGTCAAGAATCTCCCGACAAATGGCCAGACCCAGCCCAGTGCCCGAGACGCCGCTGGCACGACTAATCTTACCTCGGTAAAAGCGGTCAAATATCTTTGCCTGCTCGTCTTCGGCAATGCCAGGCCCGGTATCAATGATGCGGGCAACCACCCACGGTTCTTTTTGAGTGACGGCCGTTCCCGTCTGTACCGTGATCGCGCCTCCTGATGGCGTATAGTTAATGGCATTCGCCAACAGATTAGCCAGTGCCTGAAAAAGCATTTGAGGATCAGCTTGAACCTGGGGCAGCATCCCTGTCGGCTCAAAATCGAGGCTGAGGCCTTTATCCTGCGCCAGTTCGCTGCGATCAAGCACCAGCATCACAATGAGTTGATTCAGGTCAGTGGGACCCAGATTGGCAGCGGTTTTACCAGTGTCCAGAAGAGACAAATCCAGCATATCCTCAATGAGATATTGCAGCCGTTCAGATTCCCGATTAAGCACTTCCATATAGTGCGGTCGATTTTCTTTCCGCCCTTGTTCCAGCAGCGTTAAATAAAGTTTGATATTGCTAAGCGGCGTCCGCAGCTCATGATTCATGTCGGACACAAATTGGGATTTCAGCCGATCGGTCTCTTGAGCCTTTTCTAATGCCGTCCGCAACTCTTCGGTACGTGCCGCCACTTCCGCTTCCAGTCGGTTGGCGTACTGCTGTTGCGCCTGATAAAGATGCGCATTATTAACAGCAATGGCCACATTATTTACCAACGTTGTTATGACACGAACATTTTCATCGTCGAAGGCGTCTTTTTTTGTGCTGAGAAAGCTAACAACCCCAAGCAATTGGTCTTCATAAGATACAGGTAAAAATAGTGCCGATTGAATTGTTTCATCCACTCTTAGCCAGCGAGCATCAGCGTCGGTGTCAGAAACAATAAGCGGCTTACGGGCTTGACCAACCAATCCCACCAACCCCCGCGCCTCTCCCAGTTCAAAGACCAACTGTTGCTGGAATTGGGACACCGTTTCTTGCGGGTGGCCCACCGCTTCCAACAAATGAAACTGTTTGGCTTCATCATCGTAAGAAAAATAGTTGGCATGGGTGTAGCCCGTCGCTTCCACCACCGTATTTAAGGCATGTGCCACTAACTCATCCGGTGTTTGAATAGAAGCCAGACTGGTGCTGACCCGATAAAGCATGTTTAGCTGCTGATTAGCGTGTTCAACTTGCACCATCTTGTCTTCCAGCTTGCGCACGAGGGCTTCGTTGTACATGCGGAAGTAAGATGTTTCTTCGGCAGCGGTGGGCTGGCGGTTCTGTAGATGCCCCGATTTGTGCGCTGTCAGGGTCTCTTGCAGCAGTTCCAAAAGCAAATGCGGCTCTGTTGGTTTGATAATGAACTGATGAGCACCCAGACTAAGGGCAAACGCTTCGTCCTTGGGATCTGTGTAGGTGGCAGTGTAAAAGAGGAAGGGAATCTGGCGCAATTGCTCATCTTCCTGCCAGCGGCGGCAAAGCGCAAAACCGTCCATTTCTGGCATTAAGATGTCTGAAATGGCCATGTCTGGCGGGTCACGTTGGGCCATTTCCAGGGCTTCGATGCCGTGAGCAGCTGAATTTACTTTGTAACCATTGCCCCGAAGCAGTGCTTCTAGCAAATAACGGTTGCGGTCATTATCATCTACGATGAGGAGTGTCGCCATCTTTTCTCCTAATTGGACGGCCGTTCGGTCAAATGTTGTTCTACCTCGGATATAAATGTATCTGGATTGATCGGTTTTTCAATGTAGCCGGTGCAGCCAGCAGCCAAAACCCGTTCTCGATCACCGGCCATCGCATAGGAAGTCACGGCGACAATGGGCGTGTCGGCCAATGATGGACTACGCCGCAGTGCCTTGGCAACTGCATAACCATCCATTCCTGGCAGTTGGATGTCTAGCAAAATTAGCATAGGCTGGATTTGTTCCGCCAGCTCAATCCCGGAACGGCCGTCTCGCGCCGACACCACTTCATAGCTATGCGCCTGCAAAAGAAACGTCAAAAGGTACAAATTTTGTTCATTATCTTCAATAATGAGCACTTTAGTTTTCATCATTTACACCAACAGACAATGGTAAGGTAAAGGTGAACGTGCTGCCCACGCCCCACTCGCTTTCCGCCCATATTTTACCGCCTAGCATCTCTACCAATTGCTGGCAAATTGATAAACCCAATCCGGTGCCTTCGTGTACCCGGTCGGTTCCCATGTCAATTTGTCGGAACGGTTGAAAAAGCTTGTCTATATCCTCCGCTTTAATCCCAATACCAGTATCAACAATACGCATTTCCAACTCATTGTCAACAACTCGGCCTTCAATTTTTATTTCACCCCGATTACTATATTTAATCGCATTATTGATCAGGTTGATGAAGATTTGCTCCACCCGTCGCTGGTCGCTGACAATTGGTCCTACTTCCGGCTTAAAACTGACGCTAATGGCTAACCCTTTTTGCACCGCCAGCGGAATCACACTCTTTACGACCTTATTCACCACGTCGCGCACGTTAAAAGCGGACAGAGACAGTTCCATTTGATTGGCACCAATTTTGGAAATGTCTAGCACATCGTTGATCAGAGCCAGCAGGTGGCGAGAACTGCTGCGCACCATGCCTAACTGTTTCTTTTGTTCATCATTTAGGGGGCCGGCCAATTCTTGAAGGATGATGCCGGTAAACCCAATAATGGAGTTGAGCGGCGTGCGCAGTTCATGAGACATGGACGCTAGAAAGGCGGATTTAAGTCGATCTGCTTCTTGGGCTGCTTCATAAAGGCGGGCATTTTCGATGGCGATGGCCGCCTGCCCAGCTAGAGAGGTCACCAGGTTCAAGTCGGCAGAAGTAAACGGTTCTTTGTTACGGCCGTTTATCACCGTCAGCGTGCCAATCACCTCGTCGCGGATTAGGAGCGGGGCCACAGCGGCGGCTTTATCACCGCTGCGTTTGGCATCAGCCAAGGCCACGCCTCTATTCCGCTCGTCGGTGCTGATGTCAGCCACCAGCGTCGGCTTTTTTTGGCGCAGCACCCAGCCGCTGATCCCTTGTTCGACTTCCGCAAAGGAATAGGGGCTTATTTCTTCCCGGCGAAAGCCAGATTTGACTACCCGGATAAGCCGTTCTTCCGCCACATCAACCAATAAAATGACGCTCTTATCAGCATTTGTCACTTGGATAGCACGGTCAACGATGGTTTGGAGCATGGTGTCCAGTTCCAACGTCGCCGTGATCTCTTTGCCCACTTCGTACAGTGCTGCTAATTCCGCTGCCCGTTGCGTCGTCTCTTCATATAGCTGCACTTTGGTGATGGCGGCGGCGGCGCGGTTGGCAACGGCCGTTAAAAAGTCTAGGTCATCTGGTGTATAAGTGCGCGGCTGCTGGTCAAGCGCATATAAAACACCCAAAGCGTCCGCCCCATCCAACAAGGGAACGCCAGCGTACGCCTGCAAACCAAATTCGGTCAGCATCCGATTGGCACTAAACGGATCATCTCGTATATCTGTTACAACCACAGGCTCACAATGATCCACAATCCAGCGCGTGGCACCACTGCGGCGACGCACCCGCCGCGCCCCCGCTGCCGGGGGCTGCTGCGGTACAGTAGAAGCGCTTTGCGAAAAACGCTCGGTTTGCGGCTCCCAAAGGATAATGCTGGCACCGCCGCTGGCCGGTAAAAGTTCTGTCGTGATTTGCACAATGCGGTCGAGGACAGCCTTTAGTTCACGGGGCTGATTGATAGCCAATTCTACATCGGCCAGAGCCGCCTGGCGGCGGTATTGCCGCGCTAATTCGGTTGTACGTTCAGCCACGTGCTGTTCCAGCACTTCTGTATGCTGTTTTATTTGCTCACGTAAACGCGTTTGGTGAATGGCGATAGCCAACTGGGCCGCCACTTCCTGGGCAATCTCTATATGCTTGGGCAGAAACGCACCAGGGCTGCTTTCCCATAAATTGAGGGAGCCGAACAATTCGTCTTGGACGATCAGAGGGATGTGAACACCGGAACGCATACCTTCAGCACGGAGAGGAGCAGATATTTGTTCGAGTGCCTGGTCGGCTTTTATCTCGACAATTTGACCCCGCTGCAACGCTGCGACCATGTTTGCAAACGGGGCCAATGAGACGCGTGAACCTTCCTGCGATTGAGGCGAGACCCCATTTGCCTCGACGACCAGCGTCTCCGCTTCGTTGGTTGCCCAATCAATTAGAGGCACGCTGGCGCGTACGCTGGGCGTTAGGCTCCGGACATGTTTTAAGGCTGCTCGGATTATTCCTTCAATCGGCTCCGCTGTCAGAATGCCCTGGTCAATTTGGTGCAGGGCATTTAAGCGTGCGGCGCGTTGTTCGCTGGCGGCGTACAGTTGGGCGTGGGCAATGGCGATGGCTGCCTGGTCAATGATCGCGCCCAGCAAGCGTAGCGTGTCGTCGCCAACTGTGAGTGCTTTAGTGAAATGGGTTAACTCAACCAGCCCAATTGTTTCATCTTTAAGCCGTAGGGGAAAGCCCACCAGAGTGCGTTTGCCTCGTTCGGCAACCTCTTCCTCAGCGTCGGGCCAGACAAAAACCGGTTCATCGCTTTCCAGCACGCTTGCCAGAAGCGGATAATCAGCTATGCGGGATGCCGGGCCCCTACTGAGCGACCAAATCAGTTCGCTGTATATGGCGGCTACGTGCATGATCCTGGCCGCCGGTTTCCAGGCCCAGAGGTAGCAAACGCGGTAGTTGCTGATAGTCACAAGTTTTTCGGCCAGGGCAAGGAGGTCTTCGCTGTCGTTTATCCACAAAGGCGCACCCATCCAGGCTGCTGCTTCGTGTAAAACCTCCTGGCAGCGGGTGAGCGCAGCCTGGTCATGGGCCAATGTATCTGTGGTATCACCAATCGTCACCAGGCCAATGATGCGTTCCTTGGTACGCAGCGGGAGCACCAGCAAAGTTGTGACGCCGATATACTGCATAAAGGCCAGTTCTGTTTCGCTGGTGTGGTTATGGTCACGATGCATAATGGCTGGTTCACCACTGGTCAATGCGTGTTCGGCCGTTGGGTAATCGGTCAATTGATATGTCATGCCTGTTTCTGGCAGTCGGCTGATGCGGGCATCGGCGGCTAGCTCATATATTTGCTGCCGTTCTTGGTCTAAGCCGTAAATAATACTGCCCTGGAACCCGCCAATCTCTCGCAGTTGGCGGGATAATGTGAGCAATATTTGGCCTAAATCAAGCGAAGAGGCAACGGCCGTTCCCGTTTTCAGCAGCGACTCGGCAATTTCTCGTTGGCGGCGTTCAGCTTTGTGCAATTTTTCTAACCGCTCGGCCGACTGCTGTAAGGCCAATTCGGCCTGCTTACGCTGGCTAATGTCGCGCGATATGGTGAGCAGACAATCTTCACCATTAAATTTAATCATCTCCGCCGACATTAAGACGACGCCCGTTTCGCCAGATTTGAGGTGATAACCGGCCTCAAAATTACGCACGGCACCCTGGACTTGCAATATCTGGATAAATTGGTCACGCTGGCCGGGGTCTGTCCACAGTTCCAACTCGAAGGCGGTATGGTCAATCACTTCGTCACGGCTGTAGCCGGTTGATTGTAAGAACCGCTCGTTCACTTCCAGAAAACGGCCGTCAGCCAGCGAGCTTATCATAATCGAGTCGGGACTGGAACGAAACGCAATGGCAAATCTTTCTTCAGACTGACGCTGCGCCTGTCCGATTTTGGCCCGCTCGGCGAGCGCCGCCGCTATCGCCAGGGTAGATACGGTAACCACAGCTAAATAGGTTTGCAAGGCCAGGATAGAATCAACGGCCGTTTCTGCAATGAAAGGGCCGATATTTTGCACCGTGTACCAAACAGCCGCTGCCGCCGTGGCCAAAATGCCTGCCGTTGCCCCATGCCGGCCAAGCCGAAGCGCAACCCAAACGAGAATGGCAATCACCAGGTACTCCAGACGGTAGACAGTGACGAAGGGCAAAATAGCTGGGGCATTAAAGGTTAACCAGGCAATAACGGCCAGCAAGCCGAACACAAAAAAAGACTCGATCAGGCGGCGGGGTGTCCAGGTCGGACGTTCTTGTCCCAGCCAAACACATAGGAAAGGAGTTATGATCAGTGCGCCTAAGACGTTCCCGGTCCACCAGGTTTGCCACAGTGGTCCCACGTCGGCCCAATTGATAGACCCCACCCAAAGCAGGCTGGTCACACCGAGCGTGGCACTGGTTGTTGTACCCAGCATCACCGCCAGGATGAATTTGACTGCGTTTTGGGGGTTGGCAAACGGGTTTTTTCGGCTGCCTGTCCAGTGCTGAACAAGATAGGTGCTGGAGAAACCTTCTAGAGAGCCATCGCTGATGGAGATTAGCAGGAACAGAAAGTAGGTGATAGGGGGAAATGCGTCTAAAGGATAAACGGCCGTAAACGACAGCAGTTCACCCAGAACAATACCGGGCCAAATGCGCTTGCCCCACAGCATAAAGGCAGCCACGGCAACGCCTGTCGCTGGCCACACAGGGGATACGGCCGTCTCGGGAAAAGACAAAACGAGACCCAATCGAGAGACGCCAAAATAAGCGCCGGCCACAATCACTACCTGGATAAGCCATGTTCGTAAGTTAGCGTGTTGATTCATTCTGAGAATGCACATAGAGGATGCGGATTCTGGTCATATTTATTGAACGCACCCCTTTACCGCTTGAAATAATGCCACATTCCTCTCAGAACAGCAATGAGGCAGAATTACCAGGGTGGCTGGAGAGATCGTTGATAGGGGGCGGCCCGCTGCTAGGCACTACCATTAACCCGTGATGCGTGACTGTCAAGTCACGCATCACGCATCACTTATTTGGGGAAGTTAAAGCCTAGCTGCCGAACCTGAACGGCTTCAATTTTGCTGACGCCAACGCCCAGTAGGCGCATCTTTTGGCCAGGGGGCCAATGCTCTGCCCAAATCGCCTCGGCCACAGTGTAGATTGTTTCTGCATCATCAATGCCCACCTCCAGCGAACGCTGCCGAGTGAAGGTGGTGAAATCGGCCCAACGAAACTTGACCGTGACGGTGTGGGCCACCAACTGTCGCTTTTGCAGTGATTGGGCCACCCGCTCGGCCATCTTTTGTAGCTGAATACGCAGTCGTTCCGGGTCGCTCACGTCTTGGCTAAAGGTCCATTCCTGGCTGATGCTTTTGGCCATGCCGCGGTCAGATTTGACGGTACGGCCGTCCACCCCCCGCGCTCTTTCCTTCAACGATGCTCCCTGGCTGCCTAGCGCACCCTGCAGCAGTCCCAAATCGGCCAGGGCTAGCTGCTGGCAGGTGTGGATGTTGAGCTTGGCTAACTTTTCGGCCGTGCGCGGGCCAATGCCGTGGATGGCACGCGTGGGTAGTGGGGCCAAAAAGGCAGCTTCCTCCCCCGGCGGCACGATGGTAAACCCTTCCGGCTTGTCATGGTCGGAGGCGACTTTGGCCACCAACTTGCTGCTGGACAGACCCACGGAGCAGGGCAGGCTGGTTTTTGTCTTCACCGCTGCCTTGATTTCGGCAGCTTTTTCTTCGGGATTGTCCCAGGCGGACAGATCCACATACGCTTCATCCACGCTCATCTGCTCGACGGGCCCATAGCTCTCTAAGATAGACATCACTTGCTTGGAACATTCGCGAATGCGCTTCCAGTTGGCGGGGGCAATTTTAAGATTGGGGCAAAGGCGTACGGCCGTACTCATGGGCATGGCAGAGCGTACCCCTTTTGCTCGCGCTTCGTAGCTGGCAGAGGCGACCACGCCGCGCTGATCTGGCTGGCCACCAATGGCTAACGGCCGTTCCGCATCCTCCGAGTTATCCAAAATATGCACATTGACATAAAATGCGTCCATATCCAGATGTAAAATAGCGCGGGGCCAGTTTTTTTTGGCCACAGAGGTTTTAGAGATTGGGTTTGATTTTTCTTGAGACTCGGTTTGCTCTGGGTCTTTTTGGGCGGAATCGTCCTTTAGAGAACTTGATGCCGGAAACGCCGAGGGTTGGGAGCTTGAACGCAACCCCTCTTTTTTCTCTGTGTCCTCTGTGGCTTTCTTATTAAAACTCATGGGGCGTATCGCTCCGGTTCGATGGGGGCTTTCGCGGGGGCTTGAGGTGCGCTGAAATAAGTTTGCAGGCTCAACTGCGTTACGGGCGCAATGAGCTGCTGTGCCTGGTTGGCAATGTCGGCAAAATTGCCGCCCAAAAACCAGATGGCCGCCCCTTTCACCTCTGGGTACGGAGCATACAGTCGGGCAGCCCAGGTGATGTCGCGCAACGCTTGTTCTGGGGATGGCACCGTCTCATACGTCCAGCCCCATTCGGTGATGAGCACGGTGGGGCGGGGAATGCCCAAGCCATCGGCCACCTCAAAAAGCGTTTGGAACCGACCCAGCTTGTACGGATATTCGTGGCCGATCTCGTCCACCAGGTAGCTGTATTCGTGCAGGGCGATGGCCAGCCGATTGGGATTGTTGCCCGCCAGCCGCAAAAAGGCAACCATGCTGGGCGTTTGCCAATCTTCCGGCTCTGGTTCGCCAGAGGCCCAGCCAAACGCCGCCCAGCGGAAGCCATCGTTCAGGGCCAGTTCGGCCGTTTTGAGGGCAAACTGCCCCAGCCATTCCGCCACGTTTTTATCCACCTCGTTAATTGTTTCCAGCCAGACCAGGTTGGGATCTAACTCTGGTGGGAAGGCGTCCCGGTGCATTTGCCAATGGATTTCGGCGGCTTGGGCTGCCGGCAGGCTGTAATTTGGCACGTTCCAGTCGTAATTGGAGCCGCCCAGCGAGGCGCGGCGGTACACCAGCACGTGCGGCACGCCGCTTTGCCGCCTAATTTCTTGAGCCACAAAGAGCGGTTGGGCGTTGTCTACGCTTTTGAGGAAGAAGGGAATGCCAGCGGCGTCCAGGGCGCGCATCCATGCTTCCAGCCCCTCGCTGTTGCCGCCAATGCCAGTGTGGAAGCCGATTTTGATGGGTGCCAACGTTAAGCTCTGAGCGGCGAGTTCGGCGCGAACGGCCGTAAAATCCACAGTGGGAATGGGCGTTGGTGAAGGCAAAGGCGTGTTCGTGGGCGGCAGCAGGGTTGCCGTGGCGGGATTATCCCCGTTGATCAGCGGCAGGAAGAGGTCGCTACCTTGGCCATCCAGCGTGGCAGCGGGCAGCGGCGTGAAGATGAGTTCGGCGGTGGGGCTGCTGGCCGGATACGCTGCCGTAACGGGAACGGCCGTTGGCAAGGGATACCCAACCGGAGACGGGCTGGCCTCGCTGATAGCTGCCGGGGTGTTGAGGGCGGGTGGCTCCACAGTGGGGGTTGGCGTTGGTGAGGATTGGCAGGCAGATACGGCCGTTACCCACAGCAATCCCAGCAAAATTTGCCAGATTCGCCGAGCCTGCGCTGGCCATCTCCACTGTTTACCGTACGCGGAGCGGTCGCGCAGCGACATTACTGAATACCGGATACCGATTTTACCCAACCGTGATCAACTCGCGGGTCATCGTGGTGAGGCTGCGATGTCCGTCTGCGGTAATGACAACATTGTCTTCGATGCGGACGCCGCCGCGACCTGGCAGGTAGATGCCTGGCTCTACGGTGAACACATTGCCGACTGCCAGCGGATCGGTGTTGGCTTCCATCATGTAGGGCGGCTCATGCCCTTCCACGCCGAGGCCATGCCCGGTGCGGTGAATGAAGTAGTCGCCGTAGCCTGCATCATCAATCACCTCGCGGGCGGCGCGGTCCACATCCTGGCCCGTGGCACCGGGGCGCGAAGCCAGCACGCCCTGCTGATTGGCCAGCTTTACCGTCTCGTAGATGTGGCGCAGTTCAGCATCAATGGCCCCCACGGCAAAGGTGCGGGTAATGTCCGACGGGTAGCCATCCACCAGACAGCCCCAATCAATGACGAGCAGATCGCCTTCTTGCAACGGCCGTTCCGTGGGTACCGCGTGGGGCGAAGCTCCGTTGGGGCCGCCGGAGACGATGGGGCCGAAGGCAATTGCGTCTGCCCCTTCATCTAGCTGAAGTTGGGTCAACATCGCCGCTATCTGCTTTTCCGTCATGCCCACCTCAATTTGGGGAATCAGCCGCTCCATGGCCCGTTCGGCTATGCCGATGGCTCGCTCCATCGTGGCAATTTCCCCCGCATCCTTCACGGCGCGTAACGCCATCAGGATGGGTTCGGCGTGGGTGGTGGTGAGGCCAGGCGCATACCGCTTAAGCAGTTCCAGTTCCAGCACGCGCATGTGCAGTGCCTCTACCGCCAGCAAATAGTCGGACAGCTCCAGATGGGCACAGGCCTGCTGGAATGCGGCCGTGTACCCTTCGTCGTCGCTCCAGGCGAAGATGCGCTCCTCCGGGATGCCAGCGGCGCGGGCTTTCATGGCCTCCAAACTAGGAATGACGATAGCCGGTTCGTCGTCGGCGGGAAAGAAAAGCACAATCGGTCGTTCGCTCACATGGGAATGGATGCCGCTGAGGTAAGCCATGTTGGGGCCTGGCACTAGGGCGATGCCATCTACGCCGTGCGCCAGAATTTGGCGGGTGAGTTTGTCGAGACGGTTTTGGTTCATGCGATCAGTTCCTTAAATAATATTATCCGCCGATTTTACAGATTTTCGCAGATTTTGTCCGTAAATCTGTGCGATCTCTTATCGGAAGACTCAGAATTTAAGGAACGATGTCTGCTAGCACCAGCTCTGCCGCGACTTTACCAGAAAGGGTAACCATCGGCACGCCGCCACCGGGGTGGGTGGTGCCACCGGCAAAATAAAGCCCTTTGATTTGCTTGGCGCGGTTGTGCGGCCGTTTAAATGCCGCCCAGCGTGAATTTGGGGATGCGCCGTACAGGGCACCTCGCCAAGCTCCGCTGCCTTTGGCCAAATCAAGCGGCGTCAAAATTTGCTCACTGGCGATGTGGTCGCGAACGTCAAAACCAAAGCCGGCAATTTTTTGCAGAACGAGATCACGGTATGCTTGCTGGTTGGTTTGCCAATCGTAACGGCCGTCTAGGGGCGGCGCGTTAACCAATACAAACCAATTTTCGCCACCGACGGGGGCGTGTTCAGGGTCGGTTTTGCTGGTGATGGCGATGTAGATGGTGGGGTCGGCTGGTGGTTGCCCTTGCTGGAAGATCGCCTCAAATTCAGCCGGGTAGTCGGGCGAGAAGAGGATGTTGTGGTGGGCTAGCTTGGGGAACTGTTTGTTAATGCCCAGCAGCAGGATGAAGCCGGAGCAGGAGGGGGCGAATAATGAATTGTGAATAGTGAATTGTGAATTTTTAATTTTGTTTGCAGTGGTTGCTGGTTTCTTCAAAGAAACCAACTGTGTTAACCACCCGATCAAACCTCTGCGTCTTTGCGCCTTTGCGTTAAAATTTTTCAGCAAATTCTGCCGCGTGGTTGTGAAGTCTAGGTTGCTGACGACGGCCGTTCCTTTTGCTTCTTCGCCATTTTCCAGGATGAGGTGTTGGAAACGTCCGTTCTTTACCACAATTTCCTGTACGCCGCAGTTGGTATGAATCGTCACGCCGAGTTCGCGGGCGAGTTTGGCCATTGCCTGGGCAATAGCGTAAATGCCGCCGCGTGGGTACCAAACCCCGCCAGAAAGTTCTACATGGGCGATGACGTTAAGCGTCGCCGGGGCCAGGTACGGACTGCCACCCACATAGGTGGCGAATCGGCCCAAAAGCTGGCGCAGCTCTGGCGAGTGCACATGGCTTTCGATGGCGGCTTGCATCGTGCGCAGGCCGTCAATCTTGAACCAGTTAGGGAAGGGCACACGCAAAAAGCTGCGCCAGGTTGGGGGCTGATCGTAGATGAAGACGGGGCCAGTGATGCGATGAATTTGTTCCACGTAGCGTAAATATTGTTGATAACCAGCCACATCTTGCGGGGCAATTTGTTGGATTTGCTTGGCCATCTGCGTAGGGTCTTCCTTGGCGTCGAGGATGGTGCCGTTGGGGTAAAAGTAACGGGTCAGTGGATCGACTGGCTCCAGCGTGAGGTAATCTTCCAGGCGGCGACCAGCGACGGCAAATAACTCTTCAAACACGTGCCGCATGGTGATGACGGAAGGGCCAATGTCCCAGCGGAAGCCATCGGTGACAATTTGGCCCATTTTGCCCCCAACTTGAGCGTTTTTTTCGTAGATGGTAACGCTCTGTCCGGCGGCTGCCAGTCGGATAGCTGTGCTGAGTCCGCCAATGCCTGCGCCAATTATCAGTATCTCTTTCATGTGTATCAACTTTGGCAATTAGAGATTGGAGATTGCGCCAATCTCTAATCGCCAGCCTCCAATCTTCTCCCCTTCCACTCGGCTGTGCCTTGCTGCTGCCACTGGATTGATTGGAGGGCGATGCGGGTCATGAGCAGGACGGAGACGGGCATGAGGAGGGCGTCGAGGGGACGTTGGTGGCTGAAAACGGCCGTTCCCACCCGCAAGCCCACACCAATCAGCCCTAAAATAAGTGGCCAAACGTCCAGCGTAGCCGCAAACCAAAGCCAAGGAATGAGGAACAGAAGCCAATGAAATAGGGTGGAGAGCAGCAAAAAGGGAATGCTGTTGCCGTGCCCGGCCAGGATGTTTTTGGCAAAGCCAGCTTTCACCTCAGGCCAGTTTTGGTACATGCGGCAGGTAACCAGCCGGTTGCCGTCGGCCATACGCAGCCGGAGGCGATTTGCTTTGATGGTTTTTGCCAAAGCCACATCCTCGATGACGTTGTTGCGAACGGCCGTGTGCCCCCCCACTTTTTCATACGCTTCCCGACGAAACAGCAGGCATTGTCCATTGGCGGCGGCAAAGACAGGCCAGTTGGTGAAATGTACGGGCAAAATGGGCAGATAGCACAAGATGGCAAAGCTCATCAGCGGTACCACCAGCCGCTCGGCCCAGCTTTCCGTTTGCTGCGTGGGCCAGATGGTTAGCAGATCGGCCTGCCCGGTTTGAGCTAGAGTGAGAAGTGCCGTCAATGCGTCCGGCTGCCAGCGCACGTCGGCATCGGCAAAGAGCAGATATTCCCCGGTGGCGGCTTGGCTGAGCTGGTGGCAAGCCCAATTTTTACCCAGCCAGCCCGGCGGCAGCGGCGATCCGGGCAGCAAACGAAAGCGTTCATCGCCGTTGGCGGCTTGCGTAGCAACCGCGCCTGTGCCGTCGTCTGATTGGTCATCGAGCAGCAGCAGCTCAAAATTGGCGTAGCTTTGCGCCAACAACCCACGGATGGTTTGGTCAATCACGGCCGCTTCGTTGCGGGCGGGAATCAAGATCGAGAGTTTGGATTGTGAGGCAGGCTGGGTGGCTTTGAGGCGGGGGAAGAATAGGAAGTTGGAAACGGCCGTCACCGCCAATATCCCCAACGCCAATGAAATGAATCCCCCAAGTATCGTCAAAAGCATATCCTTTTATCAGCAGATTACGCAGATTGACCAGATGTTTAATTCGTTGAATCTGCGTAATCTTTGATTTTCATCCTTGAACTTCTTTTGTTTTTTTGCGGCGTAGAGACGGCCGTTTTGCCAAATCTGCTCGGTGGTTCCAAGCTAAAAGTGCCGCCTGTAATGCCCATACGCCAATCAGCACTGGATCATCGAACCAAAAGATTAAGGCAACCAACATGCCCGCCAGAGCAAACATCACCGCCCAGCCGGATGGTGTAAGCAGCAGCGTCAACACAACCAACAGTGAGAGCGAAATCAGCGGCATTGTCCAAATGGTAATGCCAATCCAAACGCCAAAAGCAGCGGCAATTGCCTTGCCACCGCGCCAGTTTAAGAATGGGGAAAAGGTGTGCCCTAGCGGTGGTGCCAGCGAAATTGGCACAATGGCCCAACCCTGCACGCCAAAAATGTGTACCGCCAGCCCTAGCAGCAAGGCACCTTTGCTGATGTCTAGCACCAAAGCCAGGGAAAATGGCAAAAAACCACCCGCTCGCAGCACGTTTGTTGCCCCCGGATTTTTGTCGCCAAATTGACGAATATCTTTGCCCAGCAGCAGCTTGCCAACCCACACGGAAAATGGTAGTGAACCAAGCAAAAAGCCAAACATTGTCCAGAGTAGCGTGGGGAGGAGTTGGGTCATTAGAAAAGTTTGCAAGTGTACAAGTCTGCGAGTGAACTGATCACCGATAACCGTTTACCGATTACCAAGTAGTGAGCACCAGCTTAGCCACACAAAAACCCCCATCACCACCCCACCGACGAGAGCCGGGCCAGCTAATCTCCAAAAGAAGAGCAGGCCAAATGTTTCCAGGAACCAGGTGATGGTGTAAATGATGAGCAGGGGCTTGATGGGTAAATCTTTGGGGCGGATGAGGGCGGTGAGCAAAACGGCCGTTCCCAACCAGCCTAAATAATTACTCCAGGGAATACCAAAATAGCCGCCGGGACTGTCCCAAACCCATAGCCCCCAGGCGACCATTTGCGGGTCGAGGAAGAGGTCCCAGGCGGTGAGTGCCAATCCGGCGAGCAGTGGATATAGCCAGCGATTGGTGGCCCAACGCGAGGACAGCTGCGCTTGAATTCGGTGGGCAATGGCCCAGGCGCACGGCAACATCATGAACCAGGCAAAAGGAATGAGGATGGGCACGTGGGCAATTTGGGGCTGCATCAGGTCGGTGTATTCATAGCTGCCGAAGGGGAAGCCAGTGGTAGAGCCAAGCCATTCGACAAATAAGGTGAGTGTGGCAATGAGTACGACCGTTCCCGCCGTTTTTTGCCAGCCCCACCGATCGCGCAGGATGAGGAATACGGCCGTTGCTTGTAGCAAAACCCCCAACGTCAACCCCAGCGGAATCGTGCCCGGCCCCCAAATCCATTTCATGATGGGCAGCCCAATCATTGCCAGCACCCAAAGGATGATAAGCGTTGTGCTTAGGGAGGGTGAATCGGTAATCCGTGAGCGGTAATCTGTAATCGTTGAGAAGGGTGTGGCACGTTCGCTTTTCACTTTTACTTTTCTCTTGCTACCTGCAACTTGCGGGCACGCCATTGGGCAATCATTGCTTTGATTTGGTCAAGTCGTTTCTGGCTTTCTGTTGCCAGGAAGAGCGTCATGCCGAAGACAATTAGAACGTTGGTGATGAGGAAAAAGAGAAACTCTTCAAACGGCAAAATGCCGCCCAAATACCAGTTGATGGTTTGTGCCGGATCAATCGTCCAGATGCCGTCGTAAATGGCGAGCGCGTCAACGGCGGCTAAAAAGAGGGTTACTGGCAGCAGCCCCAGCAGCACCACGCGGCGGTGTCGCCACAAAATGTCTCCGCCATAGCCAATTTGCAGCATAATCGGCAGCAAGGCCCAGGCCAGAATGAGGGCTAAATACGTGCCGGGTGCCCAGCCTGCCATTAGGATGTATACCATGCTTAGCCAGAGAATACCTAATATGATGAGGCTTGTGCGGCGGAAACGGCCGTTTTCCCACCCAGTTTCTACGTGATTTGGCTGCCGCCGCAGCCAAAAGAGCAGCCATAGCCCCGTGAGGATTGGCTGTAGAATAAAGAAGGTGTACTCCTCAATGGGTACATAGCCTAAAACGATGCCCGTGACCTTTGCCCTGTCGTACCACCAGACTGAGGTTGCCACCAGATAGTTATCCCAGGGCGTTGTATATGCCAGTGCCATGAGCAAATGCAGCAGCAAGATTGCCCACGGCGAGTAGCTGGCAAACCGCTGGGGCAGTTGGCGACCCTGACGGGCATCTCGCCAGGTTAGCCCCAGCATGATGATAATTGGAATGACGAGAAATAAGCCAAGAAAGCCGAAGTAAGTCATTTCAGTCAGCCGTAATCGGTTACCGGTGAGGGATTACCGAGGAATCCATGATCAAATTCTCTACGATTTTGCTAGAAGAGAGCACGCCAGGTAACCCTGCGCCTGGGTGTGTTCCCGCGCCCACGAAGTAAAGATTGTCAATATCTTCAGAGCGATTGTGTGGGCGGAACCAGGCAGATTGGGTCAAAATCGGTTCTACAGAGAAAGCAGAACCCATGTGGCTGTTCAGCGTCCCTTTGAAATGCAAAGGGTCGATGTAATGCTCTGTGACAAGGTTTTCTTGCAAATCGGGAATATAGTTTTCTTCCAAAAATTGCATGATGGCGTCCCGGTACGGTTTGGCGGCGACGTTCCAGTCGATGCCAGAGCCGAGATGCGGCACGGGCGAAAGGACGTAGAAACCTTCATGTCCCTCCGGAGCAATGCTAGGGTCGGTGAGGGTGGGCATGTGCAGGTAGAGCGAAAAATCTTCAGCCAATGCTTTATTTTTGAAGATGTCTTGCAGCAGCCCTTTGTACCGTTCGCTGAGGATGATGTTGTGGTGGGCCAAACGGCCGTCGTTGTATCGCTTCTTGGTGCCAAAGTAGATGACAAACAGGGACATGCTGTACCGCGTCAGATTATTGTAGCGGAAGTCCGAGTTGCGGAAGCTGCGGTTTTTGCGATCAATCAAGTTTGTGTAGGTAAACGCCACATCAGCATTAGAGATGACGTGGTCGGCGTAATGCACTGTGCCGTCTTTAAGGCGAATACCTTTGGCGCGACGGTTGTCTACTAGAATCTCGTCTACTTCGGCGTTGAGGTGGAAACGGCCGCCTAGCTCTTCGATGAGTCTGCCCAATGCACGTACCAATGCGCCGGTGCCGCCCATGACGTAATGCACGCCCCATTCTCGCTCTAGGTAATGGATCATGGCGTAAATGGAGGTGGTGTCGAATGGATTGCCGCCCACTAGCAGCGGGTGGAAAGAGAAGCAGCGGCGCAGGAAATCATTTTCAATGAATTGAGAAGCGTATTTGTAGACCGTTTTGTGGGATTGCAGGCGTAGCAAATCTGGCACCACGCGAATCATATCGCCCACTGAAAGGAAAGGCTTATCAGCTAATTCTACAAACCCTTTTTCAAAGATGGCTTTGGTAGTGGCGATAAACCGCTTGTATCCTTCCCGGTCAGCGTGACTCCACTGCCCAATTTGATCCAGAATAAACGCTTCGTCGTTGTTGTAGTCGAGGAAACGGCCGTTATGGTCAAAAATGCGGTAGAACGGATCACAGGCTACAAATTCCACGTAATCTTCCCGCTTGCGCCCCGCCAGTTCAAAAATGTCGTCAAACATAAACGGTGCGGTGATGACGGTGGGACCGGCATCAAACTTGAAGCCATCCTGCTCAAAAACGTAGGCGCGGCCACCGGGTTGGTCTAATTTCTCAAAAATCTCGACTTGATAGCCTTGTGCGGCCAGTCGTGCGGCCGCACCCAAACCACCAAAACCGCTGCCAATAATAATTACTTTTTCTTTCATGAATTCACTCTTTTGGGGTTAACCCTGTGGGATGGCAACAAAACCATCGGTTTCCACAGGTGAATGATTGGTACAGGCAACCAGAGCGGGTTGCGTGTGCACGGGTTCGTTTACCAGACGGGCATATTGATTGGTTTTGGTGCGCCACCAAATGCCGGGCAGGTGATTCAGCTTTTCTTGCTTACTGGTATGCGCCCGGCGGCTAAATACGTCGTAATCATGTTCTTCGATGTCGTCCAGGATGGCGCGGTATAGTTCGGCAGCAGCGGCAATGGCGAAACGGCCGCTTTTACCCAACATGGCCACACCGGGTAACGCTTCGGCATACAGCTGCCGCGCTCGCCGAATTTGGAAGCGCATAAAGGCGCGCCAGCGATGGTCAACAGTGCCAGCCGCAATGTCTGACTCGTCCAGGTTAAACATGCACAGTTCTTCGAGGGGGAGATAGAGACGGCCGTTTTCCCAATCTTCGTGCACATCCCGCAAAATGTTGGTGAGCTGCAAGGCCACGCCCAGTTTAATGGCATAAGGAATTGCTTTATTGCCCTCATAGCCCACAATGTGCATGGCCATCAGCCCTACGGTAGAAGCCACGCCGTAGCAATATTGGGACAGTTCGCTAAACGTTTTGTAGCGCGTGTGCATCAAATCGGAAGAGACACCATCTAAAAGCTGTTCAGCATAGCGGCGGGGAATGTTGAAGCTGGCGCGAGTGTCGGCCCAGGCAAGGGCAACCATATTATAAATGGGCGGGTGGTTTGCCAAACTTTCTTGCCGCCATTGCAAAATGCGCTGATGCTGATTACTTGTCTCTTTGTCTACCAAATCATCACTCACGCGGCAGAAAGCGTACAAAGCGCGAGCAGCACGACGCTGTGCTTTGGGCAAGAGGCCAGAAGCCATATAGAAGGTTCGGCTATGTTGTTTGGTTATCGCAGCGCAATGGGCATATGCCTGGGATAAATGTTCACGACCGTCGTGAACGGGTTCATTGATCGTGTCGTGGTCGAGTGCGTGATGTGCCAGGCGCAGTAGGCGAGTTTCCCAAACTGCTGGTTCCAGAGTTTCTAACGCCATCCTTTCCACCTCCAATTTCTCCTGAGATAAATAATACAAAGCCAGTTCAAAAAGTATCTTTTCGGGGCTAGTAACTTGCTGAACCTAATGAAGATGGTAGCGGACAAAAGCGTATTTGTCAAGGTATTGTTTATGTTTTGTGCTGATTTTGACGAGGTTAGGTCCAAGGTGGCGGGAATATGTGTATGAAACGCCTGTTTGAACAGGTTTTGTAGATGGTCGCAGTTTTGTTCAGAATTGGGATTAAGTCGCCAGCCGTTTTCAACTTAGCGGTTTGGAGAACGGCTGGCTCGTGGTAAGCGTCTTTTATCAATGAAGTTATTGTCGAACGCTTACTAAGTGGTCCAACCCAGACCAATACGGCCGCGTTCAGCGTCAATGGATTTAATGGAGACGGTTAGCACGTCGCCCACGCTGAGGGTTTGGCTGCGGGGGATTTGGCTGCGGTGCAGCAGGCCATCTTGCTTCACGCCAATGTCAATGAAGGCTCCAAAATCCACGACATTGCGCACGGTGCCTTTTAGCTGCATTCCCGGCGCGAGGTCGCTGAGGGAGAGTACATCGCTGCGCAGGATTGGCTTGGGTAAATCTTCACGAGGGTCACGGCCAGGACGCACGAGCTGTTCCAAGATGTCGGTGAGGGTGGGGATGCCGCTGTTGAGCTGGCTGGCGAGTTCGGCGACGGGAGGCAGCATGGCCAGAACGGCCGTTCGTTCCTCTGGCGGGCTGCTGGGGTTGAGGTTAGCTTTTTGCAGAACGGCCGTTGCCACGCCGTAACTTTCTGGATGAATGGCGCTGGCGTCCAGCGGATTGTCGCCGTCGCGTACGCGCAGGAATCCGGCGGATTGTTCAAACGCTTTGGGGCCGAGGCCGCTGACTTGTTTGAGGGCGGTGCGGTTGGGGAAACGGCCGTTCACCTGCCGATGGGCCACAATATTTTCTGCTAGCTTGGGGCCAATACCCGCTACATGCGTCAGCAATGCCGGGGACGCTGTGTTCACGTCCACCCCCACCTGGTTCACCACCGACTCCACCACGCCGTCCAGCGATTCTGATAGCTGTTTCTGGTTCACATCATGCTGGTACAGCCCCACGCCGATGGATTTGGGGTCAATTTTCACCAGTTCGGCCAGCGGGTCTTGGGCGCGGCGGGCAATAGAGACTGCGCCACGCAGCGTCACGTCTAGCTCCGGCAGCTCCGCTTTGGCCAGCGGACTGGCACTGTAGACGCTGGCCCCCGCTTCATTCACAATGAGATAGTGTACGTCGGCCATTTGCCGCGTGAGTTCGGCCACAAGCTGTTCTGTCTCACGCGAGGCGGTGCCATTGCCAATGGTAATGAGGCTAATTTTGTGGGTTTGCACCAGTTTGGCCAACGTTTTTAACGACTCGTCCCGTCGTTTTTGCGGCTGGTGCGGGTAAATGGCGGTTGTCTCTAGCACCTTGCCCGTGGCGTCTACCACAGCCACTTTGCAGCCAGTGCGGTAAGCGGGGTCGATGCCCATGACGGTGTGTCCAGCCAGCGGCGGCTGGGTAAGCAGGCCGCGCATGTTGTCGGCAAATACCTGGATGGCGTGGGCTTCGGCTTGTTCGGTTAGGCTGCGGCGCACGTCGCGCTCGATGGTGGGCACGAGGAGTCGCTTGGCGGCATCTTCCATTGCTAACTGGAGTTGTTCGGCCAGCGGCGAGCGGCGGTCAGCACGATACTGGCTACGAATGGCCAAAATCCAGTCGCGCTCAGCAATATCTATGCTGACGCGCAAGATTTTTTCGGCTTCGCCCCGGTTGAGCGCCAAGATTTGATGCGGCCGTACGCGATCAATCCGCAATGAAAAGTCATAGTACAGTTTGTAAACAGTCCGCTCATCCACCGCTTTTGGGATTTTTTGGCTTTGCAGCAACCCAAACTGAAACGTCTTATCCCGCAGGAGTCGGCGCACCTGGGGAGTATCGCTCATGACCTCAGCCACGATGTCTCGCGCTCCTGCCAGGGCGTCTTCGGCTGTGGGAACCTCTTCGTTGAGGAAGGGGGTGGCAATTTGTACGGCCGTTTGCCGACTCACCAATTGCGCCAAAATGAACTCTGCCAATGGCTCTAACCCGCGTTCACGAGCGATCATGGCGCGGGTGCGCCGCTTGGGTTTGTACGGTTGGTACAAATCCTCCAACTCGGTGAGGGTGGTGGCAGCGTTGATCGCTTTTTCCAGTTCCGGCGTGAGTTTTTCTTGGCTAATGATAGATTCCAGAATGGTACTCCGTCGTTCATCTAGAGCGCGAAGTTTGCCAATCTGGTCGCTAATTTGGCGAATTTGATCTTCATCCAGGCTGCCGGTGGCTTCTTTACGGTAGCGGGCAATGAAGGGGATGGTGTTGCCGTTGTCGAGGAGGGTGATAACGGCCCTTACCTGGCTGGGCTTTACCTTAATTTGTTGAGCAATCTGATTTTCGTAATTCATAGCGCAATTCTACCTATTTTTGAAGCGATCTTAGCATGATTTAGCGGGAAAAGGGAGAAAAAAGGTTTGGTGACATTTGTCATGAACTTTGCCTAATTTTTTTCCTACAGCTTTTTTGTAGGCGCGGCTACTCTTATTTATAAGGGTAGCCTTATTTCTTTAGACAGGTAAACCATTATGCGAACACAATCTACCAGCAACGAAACCTTCGAGATGTACCTCAAGACCATCGCCGAGTTAAGTGATGGCCAGGCACCGGTTATCATTGCCCGGGTGGCGGAGCGGCTGGGTATCTCACCCGTTTCGGCCAATGAGATGATGAAGCGGCTGGCAGAGCAAGGGTTGGTGGAGCATGTGCGCTACAAAGGGGTGACGTTGACGGCAAACGGCCGTTACATTGCCCATAACGTCATGCGGCGGCAGCGGCTGTGGGAACGCTTTTTGGTGGATCACTTGCAAATGGAATGGTCGGGCGTGTACGAGATGGCGTGCCGCCTGGAACATGCCACCTCTAACGTACTGGCCGAGGCACTGTCAGCTTATTTGGGGCATCCTACAGTTTGTCCGCACGGCAGCCCCATTCCCAACAGTGATGGCACGCTGCCGGAATTGAGTAAACGGCCGTTAACCTCCTTGCGTGTTGGTGAAGCAGGCTGCATTCACAGTATCCAGCCCACTACCACTGACGTGTACGCTTATCTAGATCGCTATCATATTGTCCCTAACCAAAATTTCACTATTTCAGAAATTGCCCCGATGCAAGGCCCAATCACGTTAGAAATGAGTAATGGCAAGGTAGCTTTAGGACGTTCCCTTGCTGAGTTGGTTTGGGTCAATACCTAAAGAGCATAAACAATATGAACAATAAAAATGTTACCTTAGACCAATTAAATCCGGGCCAATCTGCCAAGCTAAAAAAAATACATGGCAAAGGGGCGGTGCGTCGTCGGCTGATGGAAATGGGGCTCACCAGAGGGGTAGAGATTTCTGTCGTGAAAGCGTCACCGCTGGGTGATCCGGTGGATTATTTGGTGCGTGGTTATCATCTGTCGCTGCGCAAGGCAGAGGCACAAATGATTGAGGTTGTAATTTAAACATGGGATCAAAATTGAGCATTCCGTTACGGGTTAAAGAAGCCCCCACTGGCCCAATGATGCCGTTGACGATGGTGAATCGCGGTGAAGCGGCGATAGTAAGAAAGGTAAAAGGATGCGGTACCGTGCGCCAGCGGTTACTTGATCTGGGATTAAATCCTGGAGCGACGGTTCAAGTGCTAAAAAATGAATCGGCTAGCCCGATGATTATTGCCGTGAAGGGAGACGGCCGTTTGGCTTTGGATCGCAAAATGACGCATCGGGTGATGGTAACAACAGGAGCGGGTGGTTAGCGGTTAGTTTTAGTCGCATACCAGCTACCGGCCACCAACCACTATTAACTGGAGATTTTGAACATGACCGTAATGATTGCATTGGCTGGCAATCCGAACGTCGGCAAAAGCACTATTTTTAATGCGCTTACCGGTTCCAAGCAGCACGTGGGCAACTGGCCGGGTAAAACTGTCGAAAAGAAAGAGGGTCGCCTGCGCGTCGGCGACGAAGAAATTCTGATTGTAGACCTGCCCGGCGCGTACAGCCTGACGGCCTATTCCATTGAAGAAATTATTACCCGCGATTTTATTATTAACGAACGCCCAACGGCCGTTGTCGCCGTGGTTGATGCCTCCAATTTAGAACGCAATTTGTATCTGGTGGCGCAGGTGCTGGAACTGGAAACGCCCGTCATTATTGCCCTGAACATGACCGATGTGGCCAGCAGCCGGGGTTTGAAGATTGACGCTGCTCAACTGTCGCAGCAGATGAGTGTGCCGGTGGTAGAGATGGTGGGCAACCGCAGCTTGGGGCTAGAGCCGCTAAAGCAAGCCATCAGCCAAATCGGTGAACGGCCGTCAAAAGCAATGCCACATACGCGATTCGACGGCATTTTAGGGGATGAAATGAGCGATCTGGCCGCACAAATCGCGGCTAAACCAGCGTTAGCAGCCCGTTACCGGCCAAACTGGCTGGCGACCAAGCTGCTGGAGGATGATGAGGCGATTTTGGCGGTCATGGAGGCAGAGGGGGAGCTTGATCTTCTGCAAGCTGCTGCTGCCGCTCAAGAGCGTATCGAAGCAGCCACCGAAGATGACGCCGAAACGTTGATTGCCGACCAGCGCTACACGTTTATTGGGGAACTGGTCGATTCGGTGTTGGAACGGCCGTCTCAATCCATCCTCACCATGTCTGACAAAATTGATGAAATTGTGACCCACCGTATTTGGGGATTGCCCATCTTTTTGCTCATGATGTGGCTCGTTTTCCAGTTTACAGCCAACGTCAGTGCGCCATTTCTGGACTGGGTAGATGGCTTTGTGAATGTGACTGTTTATGGCTGGGCTGGGGCATTGCTAACGGCCGTTGGCCTGGGTGAAACTTGGTTTGCCGCCCTCATCACAGATGGCATTATTGCTGGCGTGGGCGGCGTACTCGTGTTTGTTCCGGTGTTGCTCTTCCTCTACTTTGCCCTCGCGGTTTTGGAAGATTCTGGCTATATGGCGCGGGCAGCCTTTGTGATGGATCGCGTTATGCGCTGGATGGGGCTGCACGGGAAGAGCTTCTTGCCGTTGATTGTGGGCTTTGGCTGCACGGTTCCGGCTGTTTACGCGACCCGCACTCTGGAAAATGAAAAAGATCGCAAGCTCACTGGCTTCTTAGCTACCTTCATGAGCTGCGGGGCGCGATTGCCAGTTTATGTGGTTTTTGGTGCTGCATTTTTTGGCACTGCCTCAGGTAATCTCATTTTTTCTATGTATTTGATAGGGATTGGCGTGGCGTTGGCGACGGGCTTTGCGCTAAAGCATACGGTTTACAAAGGCCACCCTCCGGCACCGTTTGTGATGGAATTGCCACCGTACCGCGCTCCGCGCCCACGTGACGTTTGGCGGCAAATGTGGGAACGTGTGCAGGGCTTTATTAAGAAGGCCAGCACCGTCATTTTGGTGGTGTCAACCGTGCTGTGGCTGCTGATGGCTATTCCGGGACGTGCCAATGCCGGTTCGTTTAACGACGTGGCTGCCGAAGATAGTTTATTTGCAACCGTCAGCGGGGCGGTATCGCCTATCTTCGAGCCTGCTGGGTTTGGCAGTTGGGAGGCATCTGGGTCGCTGATCACAGGTTTTATGGCCAAAGAAGTGATTGTCGGCACGATGAACCAGATTTATGTGGGTGAGGCGGATGCTGCCCCGGTAGTTGAGGCTGAGCCAACAACGTTTGGGCAAGATGTGGGCAATTCGCTGCTAGGATTTGGCGAAGCGGCCGTTCTTACCGTGCAGGAGGTGCTCAACATTGCGCCAAGAACGGTGAACTTACTACCCGGTGTAGAAATTAGCGAGTTGAACTTCTTTGGTACGGAAGAAGAAGTGGAAGACAACACGCGGCTGGAAGCGGCCCTGATCACCTCCTTTGAGCGGTCGGCGGGGTCGGCCGAACTGGGGGCGTTGGCAGCCGTGGCATTTAACATATTTGTGCTGCTGTACGTGCCGTGCATGGTGGCTGTGGCAGCGATGAGGCAAGAGTTTGGCGGCCGTTGGACCTGGGCGCAAATTGGGTATACGTTGGCGTTGGCCTGGATTGGGGCTGTTGTGGTTTTCCAGGTTGGTAAGTTGTTTATCTAAGTACCTGTCCGAATATTGGCCACAGAGTTCACAGAGAACTTAGAGGCAAAGGTTCATTTCTCAGATTTCTCTTTTTCCTCTGTGGCTTTTTCGGTTAGATTCTAAAGGAAAAGGGCCACGGATTTGCACGATGACACGGGTTTGTTTTATCCGTTAAATCCGCACAATCCGTGGCCTGTATTTGAGAAAAATATGTCACAAAGTACATTGCGCCAGGTATTGACGATATTTGAAACGGCCGTAACGCCCCTGTCTCTACCCCAAATTGCCCGCCAACTGGATGTGTCGCCTCAGCGGTTGGAGACGATGATTCAGCATTGGGTGCGCAAGGGCAAAATTCGCGAGAGCGGCTCTTTAACCGAATGCGGTAGCTGTGGCCAACATGGTGCTTGCCCCTTTGTCATGGAGATGCCGCGCACTTACGAATTGGCAAGAGAAACAGATGTCGTGTCGCTTCACAACATAGGTCTTGCTTGTCCTCAATCTTCCACCAAGTAAAGGTAGTTGGTTACATCGTCTTACTACCGGTGCAGTTAATCTGCCACATGATACCAAAGCGGTCGGTGCAGAATCCGTATCCGTCTGCCCAGAATGTTTCGGCAAATGGCATCATGATTTGTCCACCTTCAGCAAGTGCCGAGAACTTAGCCTGTGCCTCAGACAGGTCATCCATATCCATCATCAACGATACATTGCCTGCTGGCGAATACATATCGCCAAACTGATCTGATCCAGCAATCATAAAACCATTGATGTTGATGTCGCCGTGCATGATATGTTCCACGGTAGCTTCTGGTATGTTTTCGATTAACTGCGCATCCCACGGTGAAAAGCTGCCAACTGTGCCACCAAACAGCTCAGCATAGAAGGTGAGAGCCTCACGACAATTGCCATTGAAACTAAGATAAGGGATAAGTTGCATATTGTTTCCTCCATTCTGAAAGTTTGAAATATTTTAGAACTTATGTTCTATAGTCGTTTCAGAATATCATTTCTGATGCCAAATGTCAATTCTCATTAAGCTAGACAGGGTTTTTCAGTAGCCTCTTTTAAAAAGGTTAGGACGTGGACAAGCGCGGAAAACGCGGATTTGTTGCTTTTGTCCGCCTAGCTCTTTCTTTTGCCAACTAGAGGCAATATATTTGCTACCACATCGGCATCGCTGATTGGGGTGAGAACGTCAGCGAAGAGTTGCCACGTTTCGGTATGGCTGGCGGTTGCGTTTGGCGCAAGCTGCGTCAGCGGTGCCAGGCTTTCCAGCTCCAAAATGTTGGCATCGGTGTAAATCTCGGCCGAGCTGTTGCGGTCGGGGTAGGTGGCTTGTGGAGCGTGCGGGGCGAACTGTTTGAGGAAGAAACGGCCGTCTCGCACATACCCCAGCCAGCCATCCACACTGTTCCAGCCAAGTTTTTGCGGCGTGGTCATCCCAGGGTCCTGACGCAGCAGGACAAACTGCTCGCCCCACGTCCAGCGCGGGTCGGCCATGTTTGTATAAGCCCAGGTAACAAGGTGGCCCGTAGGCAGTAAATTGTCTCGATGATTGCCGCGCGGGGGCAGGGGGAGGACGGCCATTCCGCCCGGAGCCATGACCGAAAGTGCCCAAGGTGCTAGTTCAATTGCCCAAGGATTTAGATTTTGCACCGTGTGGGTGACGGTCACTTTCGCCTCATGAGGATCAAGGGCAACATCCACCGTCTTTTGCATCCGCGTTGTGATTTCTATGGGGGCAATGAAGCGAACGAAACGGCCGTGATCTTCCACAGTGACCGGATTGTTGTCTGGGTAGTAGGTGTGCGGCATCTGTTCTGGCGCCAGCCAAAAGCGGTGGCCGCCATAATTTTGCCAAGCGGCATCGCCTGTACGCCCTAGCTGGCCAGGGATCGTGGCAAATAGGTTCTCATCATTCACAAAGCCTAGATAGATGATACGCGGGCCAACATCGGCCGTGACGACGAGTTCAACTTGTCGATTGCTGAGCTGAATGCAGTTTTCCCAGCCGAGGAAAGGTATCTGTTTCATGGTTCGTCCTTAAAAATGCGTAACATAGAGTTGCACAGAGGCAAGACAATATGGTTAATCTGCGCCATCTGTTGACTTTATTGTTCTGGAAAAAAGCTGATTTTGGCCAATGAGTCCAAATCGGCGGCGGTTGGTTTGGCAGGCCAGCATTTGGCCCGTGCCAGGTAACGCCGCAGTTGGATATTAATCGGAATGCGGTTTGGTTGCCACTGTTTAATTGATTTGCCTGCCTTGGCGAGACTAGCACCGATGTTGAGTAAAAGTAACAGCCAAAAGATGGGGAAAATTGCCAGGTAAAATTGGATGCGTTCATTAAAATGGGGGTCGGTTTTTAGGCGAACGGCGGCATACGGCCGTAAAAAAGCGTCCCATTCCTCATCGGTTAACAAATCTTCCTGGTTGGGGTGGGTAAGAAGGTCAGCTACGTCACGGGCGGGGTCGCGCAGGCCACAATCTTCCCAATCGACGAGGGCGAGACGGCCGTCCGGCCGTTGAATCACGTTGGCAAAGCGGGGATCTGAGCGGCAAAAGAGCAGCATCGATTGAGGTAATTGGACAAAATCAGCCAAGATCGCGGGCAATTGCGCCAATAAATCCCAGCAGAGGGGGGCGCATTCTAATCCTGGTGGATGGCTCTTTGCGGCCCAAGTTTCGTAAATTTTTAGGTAGCTACTGAACATGGCAGCCACGTCTTCTATTGTGCGTTCCATACCACGTGAAAGCCAGAGGCCATCGGTTGGTACGTTGTTGAGGGTAAGCCACAAATCGGCAAGTTGTTGTAGTTGAACGGCCGTTGGCTTCATACGATCCCACATTTCCCCTGCCAAAAATTCGTAAATGACCACTGGGCCAAGGCTGGGATCGTAAAAGGTGGGTTGGGGAGCCACGTCAAGGGGCGATAGAAGTTGAAGGGCCTCAAATTCTCGGCGCGGGGCGTCAATTAATTCGTCACTTTTCAGATAATGTTTGGCGATGTGGTGACGGCCGTTTTGCCACACATCAAACAGTTGGTTACTTTGGAAGGTGAGAGGGGGGCGGGGGGAAACGGCCGTATCGCTGCCCAGAGCCTGTGCCACTACCTGCTGTACTAAATCATCATGGTTCACGCACTAAGTGCTTTGTAAACAAAGTATATTTAGAAATATAAGGCGTTAACAAATTACTGAACGTTAACAATTGGATAAAGTCGCTTCAGTTTAATGCGAGCATCAGTGCAAGTAAATTGCCAATCAACACCCACTTGGCGTTTATTGCGTTGTGTTTCCCAAGCTGCTACTTGGTTGCGAACTTCGTCAATATCCACCTTCCGTCGCTTCAATGCCTGACGACGTAAAACAGATAATTCACATTCAGCAATATTGAGCCAACTGCCATGCTCTGGTGTGTAATGCCATTCAAGTTTGTCCGCAATCCGGCGTGCTTCTGCTGGTTCATACCGTTCATATAAAGAAGCGATATGGTGAATGTTCAAGTTATCCACAACCAAGACAATCGTCTCTGCATCAGGATAAACCTCGTCGACTAATGATTTCAACACCTGTGCAAATTCAATCTTGCGGCGTTGTGGATAAATCCATGTTTTGCGAAATCCGGCTAATGGTTCGACGGCCAGAAAAAGGGAACACTTCCCATGTCGTTGGTACTCATAGTCTTCTCGAACGGGTTGTCCTGGTTGCAGCGGAATTTCACCTCTTGGTGTTGACCGCAACGCTTTTTGAATTTCATCCAGGCAAACCATCGGCCGTTTCGGGTCGTAGGGTCGTTCATAAACGGAGAGGACATCTTCCATTTTGGCGACAAAGCGTGCCCCAGGTTTGGGCAGACACCACGATTTTACTTGCCAAGGCTTGAGTTCATTTTTTTTAGCTTATTTCCTATGGCGGTGTGACTAATCTCATCAACCACCTCTAGTTTTACCAGCCCATCAGCCAATAATCTCAGTGTCCACCGGTCATACCCCT
Source organism: Candidatus Leptofilum sp. (assembly GCF_965223285.1). Classification (GTDB taxonomy): domain Bacteria; phylum Chloroflexota; class Anaerolineae; order Promineifilales; family Promineifilaceae; genus Leptofilum. Next base: position 848,293 of record NZ_OZ244997.1, read on the forward strand.
CTGGTGGTTCGCTGCATGTCAAGGCAATCAGTTGTGCTTCTACATCTCCAGTCATTTTTGTCACCGGCCGCCCTGATCGTGGTTGGTCGTACAACGCTCTGTCCACACCACTTTCAAAGTAACGTCGTTTGATTTGGCTGACAGTAACATTGGATAGCATGGTTGCTTCTGCGACTTGAGCCAAGGTTCTCTTCTCCCCTTCGCTGCGGTTGAGTAGAAGCAACACCCTTGCCCGACTGATCACCCTTGCTTTGTGTTCACCCGACTTTATCAATTGTTCAAGTTCAGTTTTTTCATTTTGTGGAAGTTTTATATGTTTTGCCATTCCACAAGTTTATTCGATAACTATGTTTACTAACAAATTTGCTTTACAGAGCACTAAGTTTACATCTGATGACCTTACTTATCCACCGGAAAGGCTGCTAAATTAGGGCTTTTCATTAGTCGTCTTCAAATAGCATTCAGGCGCGGACAAGCGCGGAAAAATGCGGATTTTTTCTTTTATCCGCGTCACCCGCGTCCCATAAATTGGAAACTGAAAAACCCTGGCTGCTAAAGGCAAAAACGTCTGGTACAACTCAGTAGAAATATACGTTTTCGACCCTTGCTGACTGTGTTTAGTTATCATCCGGCACAACCCCATCTGCATCACACAACGGCAAGATGCGATACTGTTTCCGTTCTAGGCAATTGAAATCAGGCAGGACGCGGTTGGCTGCAATATAGGCCAATATCTCGTCGACAGGTGCTTCTATAATGGAGCGCACGATAACTGTCCCATCATCTGCGGTTGAATAAGCTAACGTTCCATCTGGCGAAAGAGCCAGCCGATTAACCCAGGCGTCATGTTCGCTATAGGTGCGCAGAGCCTCCCCGGAGGCCACATCCCACAAAATAAGCGTACCGTCGCCTGAAGATATGACAATTTGGCTTTCGTCTGGGGTGAAAACGACATTCGAAACGAAATCGGTATGGCCATCAAAGGTCCGGATCACTTCGCCGCTGGCAATATCCACCAACATGGCTGACCCATTGCCCACAGGAGCCACAAAGCGCTCCCCATCGGCGCTGATTTCAACGTTGGTTGAGAACCCCCCTAAATTGTAGCGGCGGATCACCTCGCCTGTGTCCAGATCAAACAGGATAACATCGCCTGAGGAACTGGTTGCTAGAATGCTGTGCCCATCGGGAGTGAGAGCAACACTATACAGCGCGTCATCATCCCTATTCGTCGAGAAGCTGTTCATTTCAGTGAGTGTTTCAATATCAAACTGGTATACCCCAGAATCATCATTACGAGCTGTAACAAAGAAGAATGACTTTCCATCAGGACTAATTGCAATATCCCATGAATTGCCGTTTATATCGCTATCCGTTGCTTGGAGTACATTAATCACTTCACCACTTTCGATGTCCCAATGCAATATCAACTCTTCTCTGTTGCCCCCCCAAGGAGAGCCGACCGGCCATCGGGCAGGAATTCTACAGCGATAAACCATCCTGGCAAGCGGTGAATGACCTCAAATGTGCTTGTGTCCCAGAGCATTGCTTCATCTTCTCCTCCGTCAAAGGAAAATGCCGTCGAGATCGCCTTTGTGCCGTCAGGGCTGATGGCTATTCCGACGTTTATTTCACCATCATGGCCGTCAAAAACTTGCGCATTCGCGTCCGGAGTTATATCCTAGAAGCGCAGCTGACCTCCTCCTGCACTGATAGCTGTGTTTCCATCCGGACTCACTTTTACAACGGATATACGTCCCTTATTATGGCCGGCAAGACGTTGAATGAGTTCGCCCGTTTCCACGTCCCATACCAGGATTACACCTCGAACATCGCCGCTGACCAGACGTTTACCATCTGGGGTAAAGGCGAAAGAATTCCACAAAACGAAACTTGAGTGCCCATCAGTGCGGCTGCCCAAATCGCGGATGGTTTCGCCGGTCATAGCGTCTAATAGAGTAAAGTATCCTTTGGATTGATCTTCTACATATACAGCCAGCTGAGTGCCATCGGGGCTGTATCTTGCGGACCTGATAATTATGTCAAACGGTACGGTTGCCAAAACCTCAGCCGCAGGCAGAGAAAGGAAGACGCCTGTAGCAGTATTTGCATTATCATCGCGAACATCCGTTATGATCGCAAATGCCTGATCGCCTGTCGGATTGACCACAATTGATCTAATAAAATTGTTACCAGCAAATTGGGCAAGCGCCGATTCAGACAAAATCTCTCCCGTCTCGAGGTCAGCAATGAGCAAACGAGATTCCCCCGTGTAGACACCTTCTTCATCAAATCGCGTCGTGGTAATAAAGACTGTCCCGCTGTCTGTGTTGTCGTATACGATTGAGCCCTTTCTCCGCGTGCACCATCGATACGGTAAATTTGCTCACCGCTTTCAATGTCCCAGCCAGTCAGATTAAAGCCTTCGGGCAAACCATCAACCTCTGTATTACTTCCCTCCCCTGTCGCTCACGATGGCGATGGTATCCCCACTGGGTGTGCCAAAGAGATTTCCCCTCTGGAGGTTGTTCACATTGGAAATGTCAATGTCGGACAGTGTCTGCACTTTTTCACCGGTCGACCAATCCCATATGATAATCTCGTTATTCTTATTAGCGTTGGCAATATATGAGGTATTGGGGATGGTTATTAGTTGAGCAGAAATGGCATCCCCGTTGGCTATATTAAATTGGTTGAGAATCTCGCGGCTGTTGCTGTCCCAAATGGTAATCGTCTGTCCATCTTGTGAAATTAGACGGGGGTCACCCGGGAAAATATCGACAAAATCTATAGAGGCGTCCGGGGGCTCGCTCTCGTAGAGAAGATATGTTCCATGAGCATAGGCCACATTATTTAAGATGCGAACGGCTTCAGCAGGCGGTTGCTCTACGGAGACCGCCTGCACTACCAAGGCCAAAGCCAGGTCAATGTCGCCGCTGCTGAATACTTCTCGTGCGCCACTGGTTAAGGCCAGGCTTTGCGCCTGTCCCTCATTAAAGAGAGCAATTTGGGCTTGCGCAATGGCCTCTTCTTGCGCCGCGATAGCCGCGGCTTCATTTTGCTGAGCGATGGTTCTTCTTCTTCCGCAATCGTTTCAGCTGTGGCGGCTAGATCGGCGTTGTTTTGGGACTTTTCTACTTGGAGTAATGCTTCAGCTTGGGCATCAAACGCAATTGCTTCTTGGGTGGCGGCGGTGTTGGCGTTGGCCTGGGGTGTTTGGGCGTTTTGGCTGGATTGCTGGTTGGCTAAAATTGCCACGACCGCCAAAACGAGCGCAATTGCTAACGCAGCCACCAAAAAATAGGCTCGGCGGCGCAGGTCCCGTGCTGCATGCGTCTGTTCCTCGGCACGGTGGCTTTGTTCTTGCGCCAACCGCTGCGCCGTTTCCAGTTCCCGCTGTTGGCGAGCTTGTTCTGCGGCTTGCCGCTGTTGCCTAGCTGCAAGGCTGGCACCTAAAAAGGCTTGCTCATTTGGCGTAAGAGCTAAATCCATTGTGGCTGACCAGTCAGCAAATAGATCCAGTCGGCTCTCTCGCAAGAGAAATCCATCATTTTTGTTGTTTTGCACCCACTCTTTGGCAAAGGTTGCTAACGAGCGTTGCAAACGCACATCGTCACGGCTCTGATCCAGCCAGTGACGCAGGCGTGGCCATTCTCGCAACAGGGCTTCATGTGCGACTTCAACGGTGGGTTCGCGGGTTAGGGGGTCGTGGTCGAAGGTGAGGAGGCGGTAACGGCCGTATTGGTCGATCACCTCATTCAAAACCGCAGAGGTCAGAAGTTCGCCTAATTCAGACAGAGCGACCCGCCGTCGTGTATCCTCTACCCCTTCACCGAGGGTAACCAGGCGGAGGAACAGTTGGCGGGCCGCTTCTTGTCCCACTCCCTCAAAACTGGCGAACAGGTCTTCTGCTCGTTGAGCCAACGCACCAGAGACGCCTCCCAGTGACTGGTAAGTAGTTTGACAATGTTAAATTAGGCTCGTGAGAGCCAATATCAGTAAAATTTGAAAATGGAAAAGAAAAAACTTCACGGTTAGCCCAGTGGGGGCTAAATGAAGCAGCTATCGATAAATTGGGTGAGCGGCTTGACCAGTATCATGAACGTTATCGTTATTGGATGAAAACCAAGACACGCGATACCAGTGAATATGGCTATCATTACCTGAGTGGCTTGTTACGAATGGAGAGCAACCGGCATATCAGCGGGATTGCCCGTGTAGCGGGAATCCCCGAACAAAATCTGCAACAATTCATCGCCGATTCACCTTGGGCCGGGAACGATTTGATCGCCGTCCTGCAACAAGATATCAGCAGTTTGCCCCACTACCAGCAAGGCAGTGTCCTCATTGCTGATGAAAGTGCAGAGGAGAAGGCCGGTGATGGCAGCGCCGGCAGCAGTCGGCAGCACAATGGTCGCCTGGGAAAAGTTGACATGAGTCAGGTGGGTGTGTTTTTGGCCTTGGCCAAAGATGGCTACCGCACCTGGATTGATGGCGAACTGTACTTGCCAGAAAAATGGTTCACCCCGGCCTATGCGCGGCGACGCAACAAGCTAGCCATCCCCGCTGACCGGGAATTTCAGACCAAGATCGAACTGGTACTGGTCATGGTCAAGCGGGTCCTGGCCAATGGCGTCGCCTTTGACGCCTTTGACTGCGACAGCTTGTATGGCCGCAGCCACTGGTTGCGGGCTGAATTAGACCAGCTGTCCATCCAATACTTTGCCGATATTCCCTGCAACTTGTCGCTTTATCTGGAGAAACCTCAGGTCATCCGGGAACCAAAGCGCAAGCATGTCCAAATTACTGTGTTAGGCAGTCAGACCACACCTGAACAACTGGCATCGGCGTTCTCATTCACCGCCATCACCCTTCGTCCACATGAACGGGGCCATCTCACTGCCCAATTTGCCCGGCAACGGGTGTGGACCGTCAGTGAAGAGGGAAGTTGCCGCCAGGAATGGCTGCTGATCCGCCGCGCCAACGGTAAAGTTACTTATTCACTGAGCAATGCCCCGGCTGATATTCCTCTGGAGACAATGGCCCGGCACAAGTCGCATCGCTACTTCATCGAACGGGCCCATCAGGACGCCAAATCGGAGTTGGGGTGGGATGAATTTCAGGCCCAGAAGTACCCTGCCTGGGTTCACCATCTCGCCTTGACCATCATGGCCAGTGCCTTCATCACCGAAACCTTGCTCGAGTGGACGGAGGCATATCCTCGTGACCCGGCTTTGTTGGCTGCCTACGAAACGGATACTTTGCCCAATTTATCGATTGTTAACGTTCGTACCTTGCTACGAGCCGCGTTGCCGTTGCCGCAGTTGTCGTCACGCCAGGCGGCTGAATTGGTTGTCAAACACTTGGATAATCGTACTCGCTCACGAAAGTCACGGCTTAGAAAGGCTCGTGGCCCGTGAATCTAACATTGTCAAAGTAGATAAGGTCATTACCTGATTTGTTCGCGCTTCGAATAGCTCTGTTAGGGCATATTGCATCAGTGGCAATGCCCCTGGCTGGTCGATTACATCGGACACTATTGCTGTTATCACGCTATCTTCCAGCTTTACACCCACATGATGGGCTGGTTCACGGATTGCCCAGGTTAACTCTTCCTGATTGAGCGGCAGGACAATTTCTGTGTGTTGCTTGAACAAGTTGGCGATGGGCTGGAATAGTAACGACCGGTCATAAAAATCGGCGCGTAAGGTCACCACTACACGTAACTGGCTGTGCGGCGCGTTAAGCGCAGCCAGCAAACTCTTAAGGAAATGGAGTCGGCGGTTGTCATTATCAACCAAGGTAAAAAGCTCCTCGAATTGGTCTATGACCAGGAGCAGTTGGGCGTTTTCTTCATTGGGCAGAATGCGACGGATGGTTCGCAATAAGCCACGCTCATCTTTTTTCATTGGCTCAATCAAATCGGGAGGCGGATTGACGGCAATAGGCAGCAGTGCCAACTCTAGCTCTTCAAGTGGATGGGTACCTGGTGCCATTTCAGCCACAAACCAATGATCTGAACCTGGGATCGCGTCTTGGCGAAGGGCGGGAATGAGTCCGGCTTTAACGAGGCTAGATTTGCCACTACCGCTGGGGCCAACCACGGCCAGAAAGCGGCTCTCGGCCAAGTGGGTTGTCAGCTGGGCCACGATTGAATCGCGTCCATAAAAGTCAGCCGCATCTGCTTCCTGGAAAGCACGCAGACCTTTATACGGATTGCTAATTTCATTCAAGGTTGGAATTGAATGCCCTAAATCTGAGGAAACGGCCGTATCCATCAAAATTTCTTGCCCGTTCCCAATCCCCAGCGCGGCTTGCCGGAACGCTTTGGCCATTGCCAAGGCACTGGGGTAGCGGTCAGTTGGCTGTTTGGCCGTGGCGCGTTGGATCACGCCATCAATTTGCTCCGGTAGATCGGGTCGGCTGGCGCTGATTAGCGGGATGGGTTCCTCTAGCTGTTTTTTGATGAGCAAGGCGACGGGTATGTTGGGAAACGGCCGTTCACCTGTCAACATTTCATATAAAACTGCCCCCAAACTATACAAATCAGTTGGTGCCCCAACCGGCTCATTCCGCAGTTGTTCTGGTGAGACGTAATCTGGCGTGCCCAGAATGCCCCCTTCCGCCGTTAGCTGCAAATTTCGTGTCATTTGCTTGGCAATGCCAAAGTCAGACAAGTAAGCATTGCCTGCTTCATCAAACAGAATATTGGCTGGCTTAATATCCCGATGCACAATCCCTTGACGGTGGGCGATTGCTAGAGCCGAGCTGATTTGGTCCAATAACCGTATGGTTGGCTTGACTTCCCACGGCCCACCTTCCAGAGAAGTTAACAGGTTGCCCCCACGCAGCAGGCGCATTACCAAAAATGCACCCGACGCTTCCCGCCAATAATCATAAAGCGGCACGATGTAGGGATGCTCAAGCCGTGCAATCGTTTGCGCCTCCGCCTCAAAACGGCGGATAAAGTCTGGGTCGTCGGCATATTTGCGGCGGGGTGTAATTAGATTTTGTGTAACGGCCGTGCTCTGTGAGGAAAAATCCACCGATGGTCTTGCCACGGCTGCCTCTTTTGTGAACGCCTAGGTATCCTATCCGCCAGCTTCTCTAAATTCTCAACATCTGCTTCAGTAACAAGCTGAGATTGCGGAGCTTCTGCCTTCTCCAGCAGACGGTGCGCCTGTTTTGTAGCCAGAAAATGAGCCTGAATCGCTTGCCAAGAAGCACGCCAGCACTTGTTACAGATTGCCATGCGCAAGGCAAGCATCGGATTGAGGTTTTCATCCGCCCAGCGCATCCCAGCCTGTTTCATCCGTCGTTGCATCACCACCTTATGCCCAGACTCTACTATCCCAGATCCAATGGGAATTCCGTTTTTTCTGAAATGTGGATAATCTATCATCGTTTGACGTCGCTCAAGATAACGAATCGCTGCTTCTATTTCATCCGCTGCTGGGTGGGCTTGGTTTTGTGTCCATAGGAAACGCAATTCATTCAGCGTTCGTTGGGGTGCTTTTGTGCCTAACTGTTTAGACATCTGGGGATACCATTGTTGGAAACGGTCACTTTCTGCCCCATACAGGGCTTTGCCAATCGTGGCGATATACCCTTGGGCATGGGCAAAATCAATCACGCGTGTCGCTGTGGGGCAATGATAGTCGATGAAGCCCTGTATCCAGACAGCACCATCATTAACCGCGACAACTTTTTCAGCATTCTCCCCACCCCGTCGCTGCCACTCGACAATTGCCTTGTCGCTAAACAACTCTGCCTTATCTGCACTTGAGAAGTAGCTTATCTTGCCTGTTTTGGTCACGACTTCTTGTTTTTTAGCATCCCAGATAGTCTCAAATTCACCGAAGGCAACCGTTTTTACTTCGCGCCATTCGCCATTTCTTAGCTGTACCATTGCCCCATCTGCACTTACAATGAGTTGCTTTGGTTTGGCTATTGCTTTGGGGGCTGTCTTTTCCAGATGTTCTTTTTCTATTTCAATTAGCTCATCTGCTAGACGGCCGTTTCGCAGCGTGATTTCTCGTACGGTTGCTACGGAGATGTCGAGGCCCCACATCATTTCTAACTCTTCTTGGGCTTCTGCATAGGGTAGCCGGCTACCTAATCGGGTTACGGCCTCTTGCACTTGCGGCGTATACGCGCCTCTCAGCAACCTGAGTTTTTCATCCAGGGGGAAAAAGTGTCATCCCACATTCATGACACCTCATTTGCTCCCTTTCAATTGTGACTTTGTCGCCGTTTTTGGTTCGTAACGTTCGCGTTTTCTTCCCGTTTTTCATCATTGGCTGGTCGCAGTTTGGACAGTCCACCCTAGCCGCCTTCCCTTCTCTGGCCATTTGTGCGAGCAATTGCTGCCTAATTCCAGCTAACTCAGCATCAATCGCTTCTTCCATTTGTGTCAAATTGGCATCTTTGTTCTCTGCTTCCCACTGGTTCAATCTGTTGAGCATTTCATCGAGTTCTTTTTTCATCCCCCCATTTTCTGCTTCTTGCTTCCATTACACAACTTTTCATTACACCCTTTGCGGCGAATGACCTTGACAGCTACTTCTCGACCCACGGCTGGCTGAATGGCGCGATGGATGGTGCCATACGCGCCTTCGCCGATTTTCTCTTTTAGGTCAAAGCCCCGTACACCCTGCGTTGGCTGGGTTTCAAAACTGAGCACTCCAGCCCGGATTTACTCATAAATTTCGGTTGTCCGGGCACTGGGGGCCATGCTCAACTCTTCGGACAGCAGGCGACGGCAGCTATCGTACAAAGCTAACGCTTCGGCCCGCTGCCCGCTGAGTGCCAAAATTTTCATGAGCTGCCGGTAGCCGCTCTCCCGCAGATCGTCAATTTCGATCTGTCGTTCGGCGTAGGCGCGGGCTTCGGCAAAAGTGGTTTGGCGCGTTTTGATGGCGGTGAGCGTTTCCAACGCATCCAGCACCTGCCGACGATAAGTTTGCCGGGTGATTTCGGCCCATTCTTCAAACTCGTTGCTGTCGTCCAGGTAGAAGTCGGCTAAAAAATCACTGGTGTAGAGGGAAACGGCCGTTGCTAATTTTTGCTGGCAATCGTGACAAAGGAACAAGTCCAGATGGTCGTGACTTTGAACGCTTTTAATTAGAGCGGAAAACTGCATGATGTCGCTTTTAATGATGGCTTTGGGATTTAGTTGAATGGTTTGACGGTTGGCCAAGATGAGGGGAACGGCCGTTGTATCGCTATCTGCCTCTGAAGCTAAGTCTGGAACCGCCCGGCGCAGATTGTACATGATTTGGCGCAGGTTTTGCCGTGCCGACCGTTCAGGCATGCCCGGCCATAGCAATGTTGTCAACGTTTCCCGTCGTTGGGGGGCTGGCTCAGTCGCCAGATAAATCAAAAGGGCTTTTACCTTAGTGGTACGGAAACCAGTCAAAGGTTTGTCAGCCAATGAAGCCTGAAAACGGCCGAATTAAAGAAAGTTGTAACGTACCCATCACATTTTCCCCTATCAAAAAAAGTTACACAGAGTTACACGGACAAGCCACAGAGAACACAGAGAATATCTGGTAAATCTGCTCAATCCTTCAACTGTCATGCCTGCGAAGGCAGGCATCCACAGGTTGAATCAAGACTGGATTCCCGCATAGGCGGGAATGACAATTTTTGGACGCCTGCTTTACAACATTTGGTGCGCCCTTGAAGGTTAGAGTGATTGACGGTATTGCTTGGTTGCAGCGAAAGGAATCAGGTTGTTCAGAGAATTCCGCTCATTTTCCCCATCTTAGCACAGAAATTCCCTCAAAAGTGATTTGTTGACGATTTTGGCAAATCTGTTGACGGCTGCCCGCCAACCAGGTGACGGGCCAAACCGAAACTGAGAACAAGAGAAATCACAAGGTGCCATCAGGCGCGACGAGGTGGAAAATGTTTCGCAAACTCTTGTTCATCGCTTTAACCGTTCTATTATTAAGTAGCCTGCTTGGCTTCACCTGGATAAGCAAAACGACTTTCGCTTCCTAATACCATTGATGAAGATGCCCAACAGCAAATCCTCCAAATTAACGGTGCGCATTACGCTTATCGCCCCGCTCACCGATGACCAGGGGAATCCCCAGACTGTGCAGATCGATGGCCAAGTGGCCAATCAATATGTGGCAGGGGAAGGGTTAGGAACGCTGTCGCGATTGGGGTCTGATCTCGTTGTAATAACCCATGACCATTGGACATTACTGACGCTAAATTTGGCCAAAGTGCAGTTTCATACTGTAGCCAATGAGCTGCTGCTGGAAATTAGCGGCGATGCTTTTCGTGAATTGATCATGTATCGGGACGGTGGCACGATGGTTTTGGCTGCGCCGAGCGAATTGGGCGTGAGGTTAGTGGTGGGGGAGTTAGGAAACGGCCGTGTTCCAGCAAAAAATGACGTTGCTCTGATTGCTTTTCGGCAGCCACAAACTGGGGAAATTGCTGTAGCGGCGATGCAGGTAGAAAATCTGAGCTCTTATGAAAACAAACCAGTTTATCGCTTAACTAATTTGACAATGTTAGATTCACGGGCCACGAGCCTTTCTAAGCCGTGACTTTCGTGAGCGAGTACGATTATCCAAGTGTTTGACAACCAATTCAGCCGCCTGGCGTGACGACAACTGCGGCAACGGCAACGCGGCTCGTAGCAAGGTACGAACGTTAACAATCGATAAATTGGGCAAAGTATCCGTTTCGTAGGCAGCCAACAAAGCCGGGTCACGAGGATATGCCTCCGTCCACTCGAGCAAGGTTTCGGTGATGAAGGCACTGGCCATGATGGTCAAGGCGAGATGGTGAACCCAGGCAGGGTACTTCTGGGCCTGAAATTCATCCCACCCCAACTCCGATTTGGCGTCCTGATGGGCCCGTTCGATGAAGTAGCGATGCGACTTGTGCCGGGCCATTGTCTCCAGAGGAATATCAGCCGGGGCATTGCTCAGTGAATAAGTAACTTTACCGTTGGCGCGGCGGATCAGCAGCCATTCCTGGCGGCAACTTCCCTCTTCACTGACGGTCCACACCCGTTGCCGGGCAAATTGGGCAGTGAGATGGCCCCGTTCATGTGGACGAAGGGTGATGGCGGTGAATGACAACGCCGATGCCAGTTGTTCAGGTGTGGTCTGACTGCCTAACACAGTAATTTGGACATGCTTGCGCTTTGGTTCCCGGATGACCTGAGGTTTCTCCAGATAAAGCGACAAGTTGCAGGGAATATCGGCAAAGTATTGGATGGACAGCTGGTCTAATTCAGCCCGCAACCAGTGGCTGCGGCCATACAAGCTGTCGCAGTCAAAGGCGTCAAAGGCGACGCCATTGGCCAGGACCCGCTTGACCATGACCAGTACCAGTTCGATCTTGGTCTGAAATTCCCGGTCAGCGGGGATGGCTAGCTTGTTGCGTCGCCGCGCATAGGCCGGGGTGAACCATTTTTCTGGCAAGTACAGTTCGCCATCAATCCAGGTGCGGTAGCCATCTTTGGCCAAGGCCAAAAACACACCCACCTGACTCATGTCAACTTTTCCCAGGCGACCATTGTGCTGCCGACTGCTGCCGGCGCTGCCATCACCGGCCTTCTCCTCTGCACTTTCATCAGCAATGAGGACACTGCCTTGCTGGTAGTGGGGCAAACTGCTGATATCTTGTTGCAGGACGGCGATCAAATCGTTCCCGGCCCAAGGTGAATCGGCGATGAATTGTTGCAGATTTTGTTCGGGGATTCCCGCTACACGGGCAATCCCGTTGATATGCCGGTTGCTCTCCATTCGTAACAAGCCACTCAGGTAATGATAGCCATATTCACTGGTATCGCGTGTCTTGGTTTTCATCCAATAACGATAACGTTCATGATACTGGTCAAGCCGCTCACCCAATTTATCGATAGCTGCTTCATTTAGCCCCCACTGGGCTAACCGTGAAGTTTTTTCTTTTCCATTTTCAAATTTTACTGATATTGGCTCTCACGAGCCTAATTTAACATTGTCAAACTAATTTGAACGGCGACAGCATCGTGAGCGGCAATTCTGGTGGAGGCGTGTGGGTAGATGGCCAGTTGGTTGGCAATATGTGGACAACCACAATGGAAGTTGGCCGTTCATGGCTGTCGGGTCAATCTGCGGATTCTCTAGCTCAAACGAGCCAAAGTTTAGCCGCCCAGATGCCTGTGAGCCTTCTTCAATAAATGAAACGCGAGGATGGCAGTAAATCCTTCGATTTTCTCTGCCTATTGTTGGTACACGCACCTACCCACGCTGCTGCCGTGAATACCAGACCCAACCCCCGACCAGCGCTAGCAAACCGGGCATCAGGAAGATGCTGACGAGTTGCAGCAGCGTGAGCTGACTTTGCGTGATTGTCACCTGGCGGGGGATTGATTCGCGGGCGGAGAGCTGGATCGAAACAACATCATCCACCAGCCAGTTGGCCGCGTTCTCAAACAGAAAACTGTTGCCGCCTTGTTGGATGAAGCTGTTGCTGAGGAAATCAGTGTCTCCAAAGAGGACGAGGCGCGCGCCGCTGGCGGTGTTGAGCGCACTCAGGGCAACGGTTAGGCTGCCGGTGGCGTCTTCTTCATTTGGGGCGACCTCACCGGCGGCAATCATGCGCTCAAAGTTGGTTTCACCCCAGGCCAGCTCGCTGGTGGTGATGAGATTAACGGCCGTAATTCCTGGAGGCAATTCTGTTGAAATGGATCGGGCCACGTTAAAAATTGTGCCAAACTGTTCCAAATCTTGTGTGATAGGGCTGCTGCCGTATTGCGCTCCAACAAACGTGAGACCAATTGTTTGTCCAGCCTGCGCCAACGAAGCATCAATAATCAGGTCGTTACGCAGCGTAATGCCCCAGCTTGTTTGCAGCCAATTTAGTAAGCCATCTTCTTCGGCCGCCACACGCCCTTCAGTATCGACCGCGTCGCGGGCCAGGAAAAGCGCGCCCCCTCTTTCCACGTAGTGGTGCAAGGCGTCTAGTTCAGCCGCGGCCAGCGGGGCTTGCTGATCAATCAGGAAAACCACGTTGGCATCGGCGGGAATCTCCCCTTCCACAAACAAATTGAGTGACTGGATAGTAAAACCGCTTTCTTGCAGGAGGGTAACGGCCGTTCCAATCCCCTCAACTCCAAAATCTTGCCAATCTCGCTCACCGTGCCCCGTGAGGAAGTAAGCGGTTTTCACAGTGGGGTTGAGCGTGCGCACCAGCGCGGTGTGTAAATCTCGGTCGGTGAGGGTGGATGCTTTGGCAAAACGGCCGTCCTCTCGGGTAAACACCAGCGTCCCGGAAAAGGTGAGATCGTACTGCTCGGCCAGCAGCGGGTTTTCGTTGGGATCGACAAACTCGTAGCTGAGTTGGTCGGTGTAAGCCTGCATGGTTTGCAAACTGTTTTCGGTTTCGCTGCGCTGGAAGGCGGTTTCGGCGGTGTAAAAACCAAGAACATGGATGGGTTCGTTGAGCCTTTGCAGCAGCTCAACTGTTTCGGGTAGGGGGGTGAAGGCGTTGTTGGCCGTGGCATCATACCGCCAGTTGGGGTTTTGGTAGGCAATGACGTAGAGCAGGGTGAAGACGGCCGTTGCTCCTACCAGTTGCCACCAATCCCCAGCCGTTTGCCGTCCCCGCTTGCTTTTGAGGACGAGCGTGGCTGCCAGCAGGAAAACGGCCGTTACCCCCACAAAATAAACAATATCCTTCACCAGCAGCACGCCGCGAGACAGGTTGTCTTGATGGTTGATTAGGGCAAGCTCGTTGAGGATGGTGCTGGCCGGCTCCCCCAAAGCAAATGATTGGGCTGGAATGAGCAATAGGTAAAGCAGCAGGCTCATGCCCAGGGCCACGATGAAGGCCACGATTTGGTTTTCCGTCCAGGCAGAAGCCAATAACCCGATGCCGATGAGCGCCGCTCCGTAGAGCACTGCGCCCAGGTATGCTGTCCAAATGGGGCCAGGGTCTGGATTGCCAAAAATGAACAAGATGAGGGGGAAGATGAGGGTGAGTACGGCCGTCAGCAGATAAAAAAGCAAACCCGCCAGAAACTTTCCCAGGACAACTTCGCCATCGCGCAGGGGCAGGGCAAGTAGCAGTTCCAGCGTGCCGCTACGCTGTTCTTCGGCCAGCAGGCGCATGGTTAGGGCGGGCATGGCGAATAGGTAGAGGAACCTAAACAAGCCAAGTAAGCTTTGCACGTCTAGCGGCAGTGCGCCGGGCTGCGTGGCTAAAATGAACAGCTCAGAAGCAAACACGTAGCCCGTTAGCCCCAGCAGCACTACGCCAAAGACGTAGGCTAGCGGCTGCACAAAGAGTGCGCTCAGTTCGCGGCGAGCTACTTGCCAGACGTTAGACATGGCCTACCCCGGAGGTTATTTTTAACGCAAAGGCGCAAAGGCGCAGAGGGATGGTTGGCATGAGATTATCCTGTCGCTTTCTCTACGCTCCTCACTACAGATTCTGAGCTGGCTTGGGCTTCTTTAAGTTTTTCCAGGAAGAGTTTTTCCAGACTGATTTGGTTACTTTTGAGTTCCAGCAGGCCCCAACCGTGAGAAACGGCCGTTTCTGCCACCCGTTGCCGCGTTTCATCCCGGCCATCAACGGTGAGTAAGAACTGATTGGGATGGCTGGATGATACGGCCGTTACCCCCTCCACTGCTTGTAATGCGCTAGACGTTTCATCGGTGGGGTGGGCCAGTTCCAGTGCAAGCTGCGTGCTGCCTTCCTTAATTTGGCTCATGGGTAGGTCTGCGTAGATACGGCCGTTGATCAACATGATGACCCGGCTGCAAATCTGCTCCACTTCCGCCAAAATGTGGGTACTCAGCAGCACGGTGCGCTGACGGCCCGCATTGGCAATAAGCTGGCGAATCTCCACAATTTGGGCCGGGTCCAGGCCAATCGTTGGCTCGTCCAGAATAAGCACGTCTGGATCGTGCAGCAACGCTTGTGCCAGGCCCACTCGCTGACGCATACCCTTAGACAGCTTGCCTATAATGCTCTCCGCCCGATCCAGCAAACCAACTGCTTCAAGCACCTCATCTATACGCTCCCACGGATTATCTAGCCGTCGTACTTTCCCGACGAACTGAAGGTAACCCGCCACCGTCATTTCTGGATAAAGAGGCACGGTTTCGGGCAGGTAGCCTAGCCGTTGCCGCGCCTGCAAACTGTCGTTTATCGTATGGTGTCCCGCAATGGCGGCATCCCCAACGGTGGGCGGCAAATAGCCGGTGAGCAGGCGCATGGTGGTTGTTTTGCCGGCACCGTTTGGCCCCAGCAGCCCCACAATCTCCCCTGGCTGGCAGGAAAATGTGAGGTTGGCAACGGCCGTAAACGCCCCGTAACGTTTGGTTAAATTTTCTGCCTTAATCATGGCTGGTTTGTCTGTACTGTTCATTGGGTTCACGCTTTTTGCCACAGCAATGGTTCCCCGAATAATATCCAAAATTTGCCTGCGGGAAAGTGAGCCTTGTGCGTTCTGGCTGATTTTGCACGTTTGCTCATGTAGATTCGACGGATTGAGGCGTGTTGGCAAATTCGACGCACCCCCATCCGGCTGATATAATCATCGCTTGGTTTTTTAGAAGATTAATCAGGCGGCTTATATTGCCTATAACTACCTGTCCGAATATTGGCCACAGAGTTCACAGAGAACTTAAAGGCAAAGGGTCATTTCTCAGATTTCTCTTTTTCCTCTGTGGCTTTTTCGGATAGATTCTTAAATATAGAGGAACTATTAGATGAATTTGCAACCATTAGCCCTGTACTTCGGCATTGCTGAAATCATTTTGGCTATTGCTCTTACCGTTCTTGTTTTGCTGCAAACCAAGGGGTCTGACCTCGGTGGTTTTTTGGGCGGCAGTGGCGATACCAGCAGCAGCTTCCGTACGCGCCGCGGTGTGGAAGCAACCATGCACAGAGTGACAATCGCTTGTGCGGTTGCTTTCTTTGTATGCACAATCTTTTCGTTTTTGGCTTGGGGACAGGCTGCATAAATGTAATTGAGTAATTAGATAATTATTGTCTCATCTTTAATTACCCGATTACGCAATTGCCCAATTATTTGTAACCAGAAACGTGAACCGTCGGCCGTTTTGGGCTTGCGCTTCACGTTTTATTGTTTATGAAGCTGCACTTACGCTGGCAACTGTTACTGGCATTGGTAGGATTTGGCCTCATTTTGGCTATCTTGTCTTTTCAGGTGCAATCTGTGGGGTTATGCACCACCCGCGTTCCGTCTGGTGGGGGTGTATTTACTGAAGGAATGGTGGGGGCGCCGCAGCGGCTCAATCCGCTGTTAAGCGACGGGTTTCCCGTTGATCAAGAATTGGTTAGCTTGCTGTTTGACGGCCTGGTGCAGTACGACCATGCGGGCCGCTTGATTCCTGCTCTGGCAGAAAGCTGGACGGTGAGCGAGGACGGCCGTTCCCTCCGTTTTACCCTACGAAACGATCTTGTTTGGCACGATGGGCAACCCATCACCACAGCCGATGTTGCCTTTAGCTATGGCCTGCTGCAAAATGAGGCTTTCCCCGCTGCCGCTGCCGTTAAAGCATTGTGGCAAACCGTTAGCATCAACGTGGTTGATAACCTCACGATTGAATTTGTGTTGGCAGAGCCTTATTCGCCATTTTTGGAAGCGACTGCACGCGGCATTGTGCCTGCCCATTTGTTGCAAGATGTGCCCCCTGCTCAATTAGCAACGCACAGTTTTAATCAGCAGCCGATTGGCAGTGGCCCATGGCAGGTAGCTCCTGGCCAAGATTGGCTAACAAGCCGAAGCCTGCGCCTGACTCCTAATCCGCTGGATTGGCGTGAGGGCACGCAAATCCCTGTGCTAGAGTTTCGTTTTTATCCTGATGAAGAGAGCTTGCTAACTGCTTTTGCCAATGGGGATATTCAGGCCATTAATTCAGTTTCTGATGCGCTGCTGCCGCAAGTAACGGCCGTTTCCCATGCACGTCTCTTCACAACCGTTGCTCCCCGGTACACCCAACTTATCTTCAACCAAAGCGACAGTGGTTTTGCTCCGCTGCAGCTGGCCGAAGTGCGGCAAGGGCTAGCCGCTGGCCTCAACCGAGATGTGCTCATTGACCGGGCGTTGAATGGGCAGGGCGTGCCGTTGACCGGGCCGTATTTACCTGATTCCTGGGCCAACAATCAAGCCATCTTTGCCGAAGCAGGCGTGAATGCGGCTAATGCCGATGCATTGCTTACCGGTGCTGGCTGGCCGCTGTCAGAGGGAAGCAGCGTGCGGCAAGCCGATGGCGAATCGTTTACATTGCGGCTGTTGGCTTTGGATACGGCCGTTTACCAGCAGGTTGCGCAGGAGGTGGCGGCGCAGTGGGCGGTTTTGGGTGTTGAGGTTGTGGTAGAAACGGCCGTTTCCATCACTGAATTACGCCAGAAGCTGGCAGCGCGTGATTTTGACGTGGCGCTGGTAGACATCACCCCGTCCATTGACCCCGACTTATATGACTTTTGGAGCCAGGAAGCGATCATTCGCGGGCAAAATTATGGCGGCTGGAACAACCGCCGGGCCAGCGAAGCCTTGGAAGCTGGGCGGCAAGTGTGGGGGATTGGTGCAAGACGGCCGTCTTACAACACC
Organism: Candidatus Leptofilum sp.; assembly: GCF_965223285.1. GTDB lineage: Bacteria > Chloroflexota > Anaerolineae > Promineifilales > Promineifilaceae > Leptofilum. Next base: position 865,889 of record NZ_OZ244997.1, read on the forward strand.
TTCCTCAGCATTTATGCTGATCAGGTCCCTGCTGTGACGCTGTACCAGCACGTTTACACCTATGCGCTCAGCAGCGAAGTCAATCAGGCAGCGATTGGGCCAATTTATGAGCCACGCGATCGTTACCAAACATTTGCTAACTGGTTTTTGCTTTACCGGGATGTTACCATTAGCTGCCCGGCCGAAGAAACCACCTAACTTAAAACTTGCACATTGAACACAGGAAACATCATGAGTCGAATTGTTCACGTAGACAGCCCCACAAAAATCCGCAACCGTCACATGCGCAGTATTGCCGAGATGCTGCGGCAGCTCATGCAAAAGCCACAAATGGATGCCGAAGCGCGAGACATGGCGGCAATGATCACGCTGCTGCTCTGGGAAATTGCCGATGGCGTGGAGCAATCTGCCCGAGCATGGGAAAAGCGGGATTATTGGATGAAGGCGGAGCGGTTTATGCGTGACTGGAAGTGGACGGCCGAAATTGCTGCCAATCTGGATGACGTGATTCGCAACGAGGCGTGGGATTTGGTGCCAGAATTGATGGCCGATTTGTATCCACACTTCACCAGCATCCAGATTAAAACGATGACCCGCAAAGCAGCGCTGTGGCAGGGGGCTTACAAAAAATTGCTCGGCGATCCGCCACGCGAATTTCCGTGGTAACGGCCGTATGCGCCAGGTCAGGCTCGCCATCGGTTGCTTGCTGCTGATTGTGTGCCTGGCTGCGTGTGCAACGGCGACTCCCCCAGCCAACCCCGCCCCGACGGTTCCCTACACGCCCAAGCCACTGCCAACAAATACGACATCCCCCACAATTGCACCCACTCGGCCCCGCCAAACGGCCGTCCCATCCACGCCAACCCCAACACCATGTGCCAATCCTGGGCGCATGGAAAGTGGCAGCTACCCTAGCGTCACAGCTGGCCAGATGAACTACCGCATCTATTTGCCGCCCTGCTACGGGCTAGACGGCCGTACCTATCCCACCGTTTACCTGCTGGGCGGCAACACCCACACCGATGCCATTTGGGATGAGTTGGGTGTGGATGAAGTAGCAGAAGAGGGCATTCTGGCTGAAGAATTGCCACCGATGCTCATTGTGCTGCCGGATGGCGGTTGGATTGCCAACTACAGTTCTGGCGGCCCAGGCTCTTTTGAAAGCGTGATCGTTAATGATTTGATTTCTTACATTGAACAAACCTATTGTGCCTGGCCTGAGCCAGCAGGACGGGCGATTGGTGGCTTGTCTCGCGGAGGGTATTGGGCGTTGGAGATCGCCTTTCGCTTTCCGGAGCTGTTTGCCAGCGTGGGGGGGCATAGTGCGGCACTGCTGGATCAATACGCCTGGCCTGCTGTTAATCCGCAATACACCGGCCTCAGCCAAAATCTGGGTGATTTACGCATCTATTTTGACATTGGCGCAGATGATTACGTCATTAACAACATTCGCCAACTGCATTTAGATATGGAAACGGCCGTTCCGCCCATTCCACACACCTGGGTTCTTAACGAAGGCCGCCACGAAGAGGGATATTGGCAAACTCACATCCCTGATTATCTTACGTGGTATTCTGAACCATGGTCATTTGACCGCGGCGACTACCTTGCTTGCTCCCTCTAGATCAAAAAAAGCCAGGCAATTTGCCCGGCCCTAATTTCATTTTACAAAAGCTGAAAATTTTTACTTGGCAGCTTTCAATTTCCTACTGATGAGGGAATCTACGACTGAGGAGTTGTTGGCTGGTAAGCGACGCAAGACTTCCCGAAGGGTTTCAATTTGGCGCGACAGAGTTTGCGTTTTGGAATTTGATTGATTTAAGTTAATTTGGGGCTTTAGAATCCGTTTTTTCATGTTTACTTCCTTCTACTTCTATACATTACATGGTTCACCAGTACTTTAGTACCCTAAAACTATACTGAGTGTACCTAACAATTTTTGTTACAGTGTGTCTGCCTCTTCCAACTATATGTAAAGCAGTTTACAGTTTACTCCTCAGTGTTGAAGGCAGGCAACGGCCGTTTAGTCCGGTTTGTGAGCCAGGCTAGCAAGATGAGTACGGCCGTTGCCAGCAGCAACCACAGTCCAATTTTTAGCAACCGACTCTGCACAAAAATTGCCACCAAGCCAAAGGCAACGGCCGTGGCATAATATCCCAGCACAATGCTTCGCACCGGCAAGCCGCCGTCCAGCAGCCGGAAATGCAAATGGCGTCGATCCCCCTGAAACGGATGCTGCCCGCGCCGCAGACGGGCCACAATCAGCCAGGCGACATCCAAAATGGGCACGGCCATCACCAACAGGGCGGTGGATAGTTTGGCCGGGGCCAAAATGGAAAGCGTGGAAAGGTTGTATCCCAACAGCCAAGCCCCCGTCGTGCCTAAAAAGATCGTGGCGGGGGCAAAGTTGAAGATCAAAAAACCGATGAGTGCCCCGGCTAAAGCCAGTGGAAAGAGCGTGACTGGCGTGATGCCCGTGAGCTGGTAGCTGTGCAAGGCAAACATGAGGGCGGCTATGGTACTCACGCCGCCCGCCAATCCATCTAATCCATCCAAAAAATTGACGGCGTTGATCATCCCTAACACCCAAAAAAGCGAAATAATGGTGACGAGAAACGGCCGTATCACCACAATATTGGGGTCAGCAGCATCCAGGCTAAAAAAGAGAGAGGCGAAGCCCGTTTGCCAAAAATCGGGCGTTGGCAGCGGATTCGTAAAGCGCTCGATAAAGACAGTATGGCTAATGGCAATAACTGCGGCCGCAATTTGGAAGACCAGTTGCCAGCGTGGTGCTAAATCTAGGCGGTCGTCTACAAACGCCCCTATGAAGATGACCACGCTGCCCAAGATGACACCTTGCAGTCGTAGCGCATCGCCCCCTTGAGGGGGAAACAGCAGGTAAATGAGGACAATCCCTGCCAAATAGCCCAGCATGATCGGCACACCGCCCAGCTTGGCGATCATGCCGCTGTGCCGGCGCCGCCCTCCCGGCGTGGCTACAATCCCCCAGCGATGGGCTAATTTGCGGACGGGTGGCGTGGTGAGAACGGCCGTTACCAGCCCCACCCCAAAAATTAACAGCAAAAACAAATAATCACCTTGTTACAATCAACCTGTGCCAAACTGCCTATCCCCTGCGTCGCCCAGGCCCGGCACAATGAAGCCAATGTCGTTTAGATGTGAATCAATCTGGGCGACGTGAATGGGCACATCTGGATGGGCTTCTTGCAGGGCGGCAATGCCTTCTGGCGCGGCTAGCAAGCCCACAAACTTGATCCGCTGCGCGCCCCACTTCTTCAAAATGTCTACCGTAGCAATGGCGGAGCCGCCAGTAGCCAACATTGGGTCTAGCACCAGGCACACCTGCACGGTGGGGAAGGTGGGTAATTTATTGTAATAAGAAACCGGCTGTAGCGTTTCCTCATCCCGGTAAAGGCCAATGTGCCAAACCTCTGCGCCGGGCATCATTTCCCAAATGCCATCTACCATGCCCAGCCCGGCCCGCAAGATGGGAATGAGGCCAATCTTTTCGCTCAAATCTTGCCCAGCGGCACTACCCATCGGCGTCTCCACATCAATATTCACGGTCTTCAGATCGGCCGTGGCCTCGTAGCAGAGCAGCATGGTGACTTCCCGAATCAACTCCCGAAACTTCTTCGGTTTTGTGGCGACGCTGCGCATTAACGAGAGCTTGTGCTTAACCAGCGGATGTTGTGACTCAAAAACCATTCCTCTTCTCCTTTGCACAAAGGGGCCAGGGGTAGTGGTTAGAGGCTAATAACGTATGCAAGCCACTGGCCACCAGCAACTAGCCACCTGTATCAATTTCATTTCATCCTCAGTTAGCGTATAATCCCACGCATACAGTTTGTTGGCAACCGACGATTTATGAACGAGAATACCTCAAGCAAAAGAACCATTTCCCCTGGCAAGAAGCGTGAAGACGGCCGTCTCGACGGCCTCATGCGTCCTCAACAGTTGGACGAATTTACGGGTCAGGAGCGGCTAAAGGCCAATCTATCCATTTTGATTGAAGCTGCCAAAGCGCGGCAGGAATCGCTGGACCACGTCTTGTTCCACGGACCGCCTGGATTGGGTAAAACCACTCTGGCGCATGTGGTTGCCAACGAAATGAACGTCAATATTCGCATCACCGCGGGGCCAGCCATTGAGCGGGCAGGGGATTTAGCCGCCATCCTCACCAACATGCGCGCTGGCGACATCTTGTTTATCGACGAGGTGCACCGACTGGGGCGGGCTGTGGAAGAGATTTTATATCCGGCCATGGAAGATTTTGTGCTGGACATTGTGGTTGGCAAGGGACCAGGGGCCAAAAATGTGCGCTTGAAGCTGCCCAAATTTACCGTTATTGGGGCCACAACGCGGCTGGCGCTGCTGACGGCTCCGCTACGAGCCAGATTTGGTGCGCTTTACCGCATGGATTTTTACGAACAGGCAGCCATTGAGTCGATTGTGACGCGGGGAGCAGGCATTTTGCAGGTGCCAATTGAGCCAGCCGGGGCCACAGAGATTGCCCTCCGGTCACGGGGTACGCCCCGTGTAGCTCTGCGGTTGTTACGCCGGGTACGTGACTATGCTGAGGTGAGGGCAACGGGGGAAATTACGGAAGAAACGGCCGTTGCCGCCCTTAACCTGCTAGAAATTGACGAACTGGGTTTGGACGATCTGGATCGGCGGGTACTGAGTGCCATCATCGAGAAGTTTGGTGGCGGGCCAGTCGGTTTAGACACGATTGGGGCATCCATCAGCGAAGAGTCAGACACCATTATGGATGTGGTAGAGCCTTATCTGTTGCAGCTGGGCTTTTTAGAACGTACAGCCCGCGGTCGCGTAGCTACGCCACATGCCTACGCCCATTTGGATGTGCCGCTGCCGCAGCACCACGCTGTTGCCAAGCCAAACCAACCTAGCCTGTTTACCGCGGCCAGTGAGCCTGATGAGGATGAAGAGTAGCGATGGTTGAATTCGGCCGTTTGCTTCTGATTATTGGCGGCACCATTGCCTTTGCTGGTATTTTGATCCTCATCGCCGCCAAATATTTTCCCTGGTTAGGCAATCTGCCCGGCGACTTTGAGATCGAAGGCGAAAATTATCGCATTTACTTTCCGTTGGCGACGATGCTCTTGGTGAGTCTGTTGGGTACCGTGCTGCTCAATATTGTCATTCGCATCTTTAATCGCTAACCTTTGTTGGTTTGACCATTCCCACCCCCTGTTTTATAATTTTTGACAGCATATTTCCGAGACAATTTTGATGCGACCAACAATTCATGTAAACAACCTCACAAGCCAGACTGTTTTGCTGCCTAATTGGATGTTAGTAGCAGGTCGATCCAGGTTGTTTTGGTTTGCCTGGTCGCAGAATCGAATAGTTATGAGGGGGACCCGTTGACCGACTCGATGTCTGAGCCGCCTGACCCTCCTCACCCATTTTCCCCGGTGTGTTTGAGCAATTTATTATTGGTAACCCGCCCTGACAGGTGGGCATTTTTCGTATCTGGTGTTGATACCAGAAAAAATAGCTGATGTTTTTAACCATACTTTCAATTGTGGCCGTTGTGGCCATCATGATTTTCTTTAACGCGCTTTATGTTGCGGCCGAATTTGCCACGGTATCCTCGCGACGAACGCGCATTAGCCAGATGGCTGGCCAGGGCAATCGCATGGCGCAGCTGCTTTTGCCCGTCATGCAAGACAGCAAGAAGCTGGACACTTATGTGGCAACGTGCCAAATTGGCATCACCATTTCTTCTCTGGTGGTGGGCGCTTATGGTCAGAGTGTCATTGCCCAGCTACTCATCGAGCCGTTTACGCGCTTGCTAACGGCGTTGGAGCCGAGTTTGGCGTCTATCGGCATACAATCGACTGCTGGCTGGGCAGAACCCGCAGCGACTTCGATTTCTGTCACGCTCGTTTTGATTTTGATCACCATCCTACAGGTCATCATGGGGGAGTTGTTCCCTAAATCGGTTGCCATTCAATATCCAGAATCTGTAGCGATGGCGGTTACCATTCCCATGCGGATTACGCAGTTTGTCATTACGTACACCGGGTTAATTGCCTTGTTTAATGGCAGTGGGAATTTACTGCTGCGCTTGATGGGACGGCCGTTAAAAGAGAAAAGTGGTCATGCTCATTCGCCAGAAGAGATTGAGCTGCTGGTGACTGAAAGCCACGAACAGGATCTGCTCAGTGATGAAGAGCGGCGTTTGCTGCGCAATACATTCCGTCTGCGAGACCTGACAGCCAAACAAGTGATGTTGCACCGCACCAAACTCATTACAGCACCGATGAGCAGCAGCGTTACGGAGTTGATGAAAACTGCGTTGGCTGCCGGCTTCTCTCGGATTCCACTGTATAGAGAATCAATTGACGATATTCGAGGGTTTGTGCATGTAAAGGATTTGTTCCGCTTGCACAACCAGCAAAGTGAAGACCTCAACTCAATCTTGCGTGAGGTTGTGTTTGTGCCAGAAACGATGCCGGTTTCGGATTTGTGGAAGCGTCTTAACAGCCGACGAAAATATTTGGCGATTGTGTTTGATGAGTATGGTGGCACGGTGGGATTGATTACCTTTGAGGATCTCATCGAGGAGATTTTTGGGGAGCTACAGGACGAATTTGATAACGAAATGGCCTTGATCGCTAAGGATAAGGACGGCCGTATTTATCTGCGGGGTGACTTGCTCGTCACTGACGTTAATGAATATTTGGTGCTAAATCTCCCAGAAGAAAATGCAGACACGTTGGGCGGGCTTGTGTTTAGCGAGCTGCGTCGTCCGCCTGTGGTGGGTGACAGTGTTGCCTTTGACAATATTACCATTCGCGTTGAGGCCATGGATGATACCAGCGTTTCTGAGGTCTCCTTGAAGCTGCCCGGTACGCAAAGTGCAGAAGACCCTTTCATCGAATGGGAGGTGGCCGACCATGACTAAATATTTACTGTTGGCACTCTCTATTCCCGGTGTTGGTATTCTGGCAACTGCTGCTGCCGAAGAAGCGACAGGCTCGGCTATTGGCACCTTATTGGTGGCGATGGTGGTCATCATTTTGCTTGTGCTGCTCAACGGGCTGTTTGTGATGGCTGAGTTTGCCATTATCGGCGTGCGCCCCACGCAGCTTGAGCAGATGGTGGATGAAGGCGTTAGCAAAGCACAAAGCGTGTTAGAAACGGTTGAATCGCGCCAAAAGCAGGATCAATATATTGCCACTGCACAATTAGGCATTACTATTGCCTCGCTTGGCCTTGCCATGTATGGGGAGCCACAAATCGCCCATTTTATTGAGCCATATCTTGAGAATTTGTGGTTTGAACCTTCTCATGAACTGGTAGAGTCCATTGGCTATGTGATTGCGTTAGGATTGCTCACTTATCTACATGTGGTTATTGGTGAGATGGTGCCAAAATCCTTGGCTTTATCTGACGCTCCTCGCATGTCGCTTTTGCTCAACACGCCGATGGCAATTGCCCGCTGGATTTTGACCTACCCGGTAACGATTTTGAACCGTGTTGGTATTGCCATGCTGAGATTGTTCCGCATCCCGCCTGCCGAGGGTCATGAGCGGGTGCTTTCAGCCGAAGAGCTGGAACTGATTGTGACTGAAAGTACGGAAGGTGGACTGCTGAATGAAGAAGAACAGGAGATGATTCTGAATATCTTCGACTTTAGCGACCGGACTGTTTCTCAGGTAATGACACCGCGTACGAAGGTGGAGGCGATTTCGCTGGATGTGTCTCGCCAGGAAATTTTGAGCATTGTGACCGAGAGCCGCCACAGTCGCTTTCCGGTTTATGATGGCGACCGGGATCACATCGTTGGCATTTTGCACCTGAAAGATTTGGTGAAGCAGACCCTACGCCCGGAGAGCCGCTTTGATTTACGCTTGATTTTGCGTTCTGCGCCGGCCGTGCCGGAAGATTTGCCCGTGTCTACGCTTTTGGCGGCATTCAAACGACAAAAGCTGCACATGGCCATTGTGCTGGATGAGTTTGGCGGTATGGACGGCATTGTGACGCTGGAAGATTTGGTTGAAGAAGTTGTGGGTGAAGTGCGGGATGAGTTTGATCAGGAAAAGGAGCCTTATGTTGAACTTGGCCCCGGTCTTATTGAAGCCGAGGGTGAATATTTGGTAGATGATTTTGATGATGGCTTTTGGGGGGATGAAGAGGATTTGCCGGATGTGGAGACGGTTGGGGGGCTTGTTATTTCCAAATTGGGGCGGCCACCTGTTGTGGGGGATGAAGTTATCTATAATGATAGGATACAAATACGAGTGTTAGCGATAGAGGGGCGAGCCGTGTCACGAGTGGTGGTGGAGTTTCCTGACCCGGAAAAGAGAGTCGAAGAGGATACGGCCGTTCCCCCTGAAGCTGATTAATGTAAAATAAGGAGAAAGTTGTGGAAATTATTCGCACAATTCATGGAGAAGTGCGTTGGTTAGTCGCCATCGTAGCCATTATTGTGATTGTAAAGTTTGCCGTTGGTTTAATTCGAAAATCCGAATACGGTCGTGTGGATCGTGGCTTGATGTCTGGATTGGTTGGTTTAATAGACATCAATTTTTTGCTTGGCCTGATCTTGTTATTTTCGCTTGGATTTGATAGTAGAGTTCGGCTGGAGCATGCTGGTACGATGTTTGTCGTCGTGTTGCTAGCACATAGCAATGCTGCATGGCGGAAGTCGACGGACAGCACAAAATTGTTCCGTAACAACTTGATATTAGTTGTTGTGGTGTTAGCCTTGGTTTATGTGGCTGTTTCTTTATTGATACCCGGTTTTGTTTAAATGAGCATGTAGCCTCTGGGAATGACAGAAGCAATATTCAGAGGCTACATAACCTTTCTTTCCTCAAACGATTTCCTTAAAGTTCGTAAATTTGACTAAATTTTTGGGTGACGTAGCGTATGAATGGCTCATGCGTTAGCGGTCTTCCCGTTGCTTTTTGCACCAGTTCAGATGGGGTGAATTTACGGCCGTGTTGGTGAATATTCTCCCGCAGCCAGTTAACCAGAGCCTGGGTTTTACCCTGTGCCATTTCTTCGGCGATGGTGGGATTTTGGGAAACGGCCGTTTCATAAAACTGTGCCGCATACAAATTGCCAAGCGCATAAGTGGGGAAGTAGCCAAAGCCGGGTCGCGTCCAGTGGACATCTTGCAAGCAACCTTGTGAATCTGTGGGTGGAACTACGCCAACTAACTCATCCATCTTGTCATTCCAGGCTGTGGGTAAATCGGTGACTCTCAAATCACCATTGAGCATGGCTTGCTCCAGCTCAAACCGCAAAATGATATGAAAGTTATAAGTTAGTTCATCTGCCTCTACGCGAATAAAAGATGGCTGCACTTTATTGATGGCACGATAAAATGCTGTCACGTCATGATTGCCCAGCTGTTCAGGGAAGAGAGACTGCAATTTGGGATAATGTGCTTGCCAAAAGCCCAGACTGCGCCCCACAACATTTTCAATCAGGCGCGATTGGGATTCGTGGATACCGCTGGACGTGCCGCGTGCCAGCGGGGTGCGGGCCAGGTCAGGGTGGGTGCCCTGCTCATACATGGCATGGCCAGATTCGTGCAAAGTACCAAACAAGGAGGGATTCAAAAAGTCTGGATACCAACGCGTGGTGATGCGGGCATCATTTCTGCTAAAGCTGGTTGCAAAAGGATGCACCACCGTTCCCAAATGGCCGCGAGCAAAATCGTAGCCAACAGCATCGGCAATGTAATGGGCAAACTTTTTCTGCTGGCCAATGGGGAATGGTTGATGAACGAGGCTGTCATCCACAGCAGCACCCCGTTCAGCAATAGCTTGACGTAGGGGAATTAAGGCTGCTTTGGTAGCGTCAAAAATGGCTCGAACTTCGGCCGTTTTCATGCCATGTTCAAATTGATCCAGCAAAGGATCATATTTTTCATCTTCATACCCATACAGCTCTGCCATCTCCTGAACCAGCTTCACCACTTCTTCTAGATGGGGCTTGAAATGGGCAAAATCATTGTTTTCACGCGCTTCTACCCAAGCTGGATGTGCCTTTCCACTTATTTCACTAATCCGCTGCACAAATTCTGCTGGAAGCAGCCGTGCTTCTTTATAGTTGCGGCGCAAAAGGCGGATGAGGCTTGCTTCGTTGCTTTCGTATGGCGCATCATGTAGCTTTGAGGCTGCATTTTCGATCAGCTCACCCATCTTGTCGCTGGTAAACATGCTATGGCTTAAGCGGCGCAAGGTGGTCATTTGCTGAATGCGGGCCTTCGTACCAGCTTTAGGCATATTGGTCTCTTTGTCCCAACTCAGCACGCCCAACGCCTTATTAATATCATGAATTTCATACACTTTGTTTAATAACTTCTGGAAATTTTCACTCATTGAAACCATCCTTATCTGGCTAAAATCTGAACAAAAGAGCGACTAACGTCTGGATTTTTGGATAAACATGAACAAAACATTGACAATACTTTTAAGTATCAGTATACTATTCGATATGCGACAAAGGATTAAACTATTTTGGACGCGCAAAATAGCCTTTTCGTCGTTAGTATCGCTTAAACTAACTATCTTACAAACTTTTAGATTTTTATCGTGATTCTATTTAATATTGCCAAAAAGACCTAGCTTAAGCGAAATATTCTCAATATAGAGGTACCCGCCAAAAATATGACCTCAATGAATGAAAATCCAGCCTACAATTTAAAAGTTGTTGTTAACGAAACAGGCATCAAGCCGGATACACTGCGTGCCTGGGAACGTCGGTATGGATTGCCAAATCCTAACCGAACGCAAGGTGGTCATCGTCTTTATTCCGATCGAGATATTGCCATCATAAAATGGTTGATGGCCCGTCAGGATGAAGGGCTGAGCATTAGCCGAGCCGTAAAGCTGTGGCGCAGCCTGGAAGCAGATGGGGAGTCGCCACTGTTGGCAATGGAATATCAGGAAATGCGCCAACCTGAACAAGCAACGGCCATTGCTACCAGCAGTAAAATTGACGACATGCGTGAAGCCTGGATTGAAGCGTGTTTGAACTTCGATGAAGCCTCCGCAGAGCGCATTCTGACACAATCATTTGCCATGTATCGGCCAGAAATGGTGCTGACCCAGCTATTACAAAAGGCGTTGGCCACTATTGGCGAATTGTGGTTTAAGGATGAAGTGTCAGTGCAGCAAGAGCATTTTGCTTCAGCTTTGGCAATGCGTCGTTTAAATACATTGCTGGCAGCGTCACCAGCACCCACCCGGCAAGGGCGGATACTCATTGGCTGTCCTCCACATGAAAACCATACTTTTGCTCCGTTGGCACTTACTATTATGCTGCGACACCGGGGTTGGGAACTGATTTATCTTGGTGCAAACGTGCCAGAGAGTCGTTTTGTCACCACGGTTGAATCAATTAAGCCAGACCTCATCATTATGACTGCACAGCAGTTATATACAGCAGCCAAGCTGTTTGAAGTAGCTAAAAATGTAGCGGCCGAAAATGAAGTGATGTTGGCGTTTGGCGGGCGCATTTTTAATACGGTGCCTCGCCTGCGGCAGCGGATTCCTGGCTACTTTCTGGGCGAAACAATGGAAGATGCAACCCATACTGTAGATAGACTGTTGGCGTTTGGTATGCCTGCGCCGACGATTAAACAGGTGCCAGAATTTTATCTGCGTGCTTTAGTCAACTTTCGGGAAAATCAAGCTGCAATTGAAGCCCATGCCTGGAAGTTGCTTAAGGCCAAAGGCATCTCTTATGAACATTACACCAACGCCAATTTGCACCTGTCGCGGGATATTTACGCTGCTTTGACTTTCGGCGATATTGAGTTTTTAAGTGCCGAAATCTCTTGGGCAGAAAAGCTGTTATTGAATTACAGTATGCCAGTGGAAATGTTGCGCTTTTATTTAGATGCTTACCATGAGGCGGCTCAGGATAGTTTGGAGGGGGTGGCGGAACTGGTTATCGATTGGCTTGGTGAAGTGTCTAATAATCCCGCCATAAGGCGATAAACTCCATAAGGATAGAACATGATGAAAACGGCCGTCTGGTGGATTCGCCGTGACTTGCGTCTGGCTGATAACCAGGCGTTGGCGGCAGCAATAAACGCTGCTGATCAGGTGGTTCCCCTTTTTATTGTCGATCCCTTTTTTGAGAAATCTGAATACGTTGGTGAGAAGCGACGTGCTTTTTTATGGGCAGGGTTGCGCCAGCTAGATGTCGATTTACGCGCTCGTAGCAGCCGCTTGATTCTACGATACGGCCGTCCCCAAAAGGTGCTGGCTGAGATTATGGCAGAAAGTGGGGCAGAAGCTATTTTTGCCGAAGAAGATTTCAGCAGCTACGCGCGTTGCCGGGATAGCCAACTTGCTGAGGCGTTGCCGCTGACGTTGACAGCCGGTGTTGTTATGCATCCACCAGGCACCGTGCTTAAACCAAATGGCGAGCCATATATCGTATTTACGCCATTTAAGAAAAAAGCCTGGCTGGAACGGCCGTTGCCTAAACTTTCAGACCTGCTACCTGCACCAGACCAAATCAACACACCGGCAGGTATTGAAACCGAAGCCATGCCAACAGAGCCACAATTGCCGGCTAGCGTGCCTTTCAAACCGGGTGAGGCGGAGGCGCAGCGTCTTCTGAAAGAATTTGCCCAGAATAGGATTGACCGGTACGCGCAGGATCGCAATACAGTATCGCTGGGTGGCACCTCACAGCTTTCGCCCTATTTGCGGTTTGGGATGCTTTCAGCACGGCAGGCGGTAGTTACGGCCGTTACCTGCCTACAAAATGCAACCAGCAAAGAGGCCCGCAAAGGTGCCGACACCTGGCTCAGCGAACTCATCTGGCGCGAATTCTACGTCCACATTTTGCACCATTTCCCACACGTGCTGCACCGCAGCTTTCGCCCGGAGTACGACAATATTGCATGGCGCAACAAGGAAGATGAGTTTGAGGCGTGGTGCAACGGCCGTACCGGTTACCCGCTTGTAGATGCTGCGATGCGCCAGCTTACCAGCAGCGGTTGGATGCACAACCGCGCCCGTATGGTCGTCGCCTCATTTTTAGTGAAAGATTTGCTGATTGATTGGCGTTGGGGGGAGAAGTTCTTCATGCAGCATTTGGTAGATGGCGATCCGGCGGCCAACAACGGTGGCTGGCAATGGACAGCCGGTACCGGCACCGACGCGGCCCCATATTTCCGCATCTTTAACCCAATTTCACAGTCCAAAAAATTCGATTCGAGAGGGGAGTATATTCGTCGCTGGGTTCCTGAATTAGCTGATGTTCCTAACGATTATATTCATCAACCTTGGGAGATGCCGCCCATGGTGCAAAAATCTGCAAACTGTAAGATTGGTGAAGATTACCCCGAACCCATCGTAAACCATTACGAAGCCCGCGACTGGACACTGGAAGCGTACAAAGAAGCCCGCGAAGCCGCTTCATAAATGAGCCTCCCGCAGGCTCCATTATCAAACAACTTAGGACTGCTCCAGCCCTAATATCTATTGGAACTGAATCTGCAGGAGGCTTAACCGTTGGAGGTTATCTGTTGTTGGCAATTCGTTCCAATATGACGTCGATGCCAGCCTGAGCGCAGGCTTCATCCAGATCACCACCCGGTGCGCCGCCTACACCAATGCCGCCGACCACAACGCCATCAACCTCAATGGGTAAGCCGCCGCCCAAAATCAGAATGCGATCATCCATGTCGCGCAGCCCTTCCAGATCGGGACGAGTGCCTACAAAATTGGCTAAACCTAATGTCGCCCGCCGCAAACTAGCGGCGGTGTAGGCTTTGCCATCGCTGCTGCCTAAAGTGTGCGGCCCAGCCCCATCAGCACGCAGCTGTACCTGGGAAACGCCGCTGGCATCTACTACCGCCACGCTAACCAAATAGCCGTCTGCGGCGCAAGCCTCCATAGCGGCCGTTGCACCAGCCAGTGCCAAATTGAGCGGTAAGTTTGTTTGATTTACCAAGCCCCGTACCGCGTGATCATTATTTTGCATCGCACTTTCACCATCAGCCAAAACGGCAGGAATTGCCAGAGTGGGTAAAACGAGCAGGCCAAGAAGGACAACGGCCGTACTCGCCAGTGCCGCCATGAGAACCTTTTTGCTTTTCCAATTGTGCATTTTCATACTTGCTTTCTCCTTATCTAATAAAAATTGATAGAAAAATCTGGGCAGCTAATACCCAGCCGATGACCTTGAGACTAAAAAAAGAGCCTGTGAGTTCTCTATGCAAAAGCTGAGAAAAAGCTGTGACTGTTTCTTACCCTTTTCTCAGCAAGCAGTGTTAAATTCGGGGATGATGTAGAAATTACAGCGGGATAAAAGAAAAATGGCAACGATTTTGGTTATAGATGACAATCAAAAATTGTTAGACATGCTGCAGCGCACGCTGCGATACGAGGGATTTCACGTTCTCACAGCCAATAATGGGTATGATGCGCTGGAAACAGTTAAAGTTCAGCGTCCCGACCTGCTCGTATTGGATTGGTTAATGCCCGATCTGGATGGCATTGGCGTGGTTACCCGGCTGCGCACTCTGGCTGATGAGATTCCTATTTTGATGCTGACTGCCCGTGATGCAGTAGAACATAGAGTCGAAGGTTTATCCAGTGGGGCGGATGATTACTTGGTGAAGCCATTTGCCACGGCCGAACTGCTGGCACGGATTCAGGCTTTGCTGCGGCGGACGAAAACGGTTGTTGGGGAACGGCCGTTAACTTACGGCGATCTTTACCTAAACCCCGTCACGCGGGAAACCCGCCGCGCGACTCGTCATTTCGATTTAACGCCCACCGAATATGATTTGTTTTGTTACCTGCTGCGACATCCCCGGCAGGTTCTACCCCGCGAGCGTATCTTGGAGACCGTATGGGGCTATGATTTTGAGGGAGATGACAACGTGCTAGAAGTTTACATTGGCTATCTACGCAAAAAAACAGAAGCTGCTGGGGAGCCGCGACTTATACAAACGATACGCGGCGTGGGCTACGTCTTGAGGGAGGATTAGTTTGTCCCTTCGTTTAAGACTCACTTTACTGTACAGCACAATCTTGGCCCTCACGCTCACTGGTTTTAGCATTGCCAGCTACGTCACCGTGGCGCAGGACGGCTTAAACCGGCTGGAAGCTACGCTGGCCAGCAAAGCCCAGCGCATTGTGGCGGATGCCCAGTTTGATCCTAATGAGATTGCGCTGCTGGTGAACCAGTATGCTGGACCAGAAATTTACGTACAGACCCGCAGCGCAGCGGGAGAAATTATGGATCGCTCCCAAAATTTGGGTGAAAATCGGCTGCCTGTAGATGAAGCTGTATGGGGAACGGCCGTATCATCCTGGACAGCAACCACCTTCATTGCTGGCGAACGACGGCTCATCTACAACCAGCCCATAGAAGCTGGGGAAGCGGCAGGGGGATTGCTGCAGATTTCTAATTCGCTGACCGACCGCGATCGCTTGTTAACCAATCTTGGTCAGGTATTGGTGGCCGGAAACTTACTGGTCATTTTAGCGGCCGTTGCCAGCGGTTGGTGGCTGGCCGGTATAGGCTTGCGCCCTATCTCACGGCTGGCCCGCGCCATTTTGAAAATTGGCCAGGCGCGCGACTTTGGTCGGCGAGTTAATTATGTGGGTGCCGATGACGAGATAGGGCAGTTGGCAACCACGTTTGACCAAATGTTGGCTGAGTTGGAGGATGCTCATCGCCAGACGGAGCAAGCCCTGCAAACACAACGCCGATTTGTGGCTGATGCCTCACACGAACTCCGCACGCCGCTTACCACTGTTAGGGGCAATTTGGAACTGCTGCGGCGCGAGCCGCCCATTAGCGACGGTGACCGCTACAATGTGCTAGCCGATTTGGTGGAGGAAACGGATCGTCTAATTCGTTTGGTAAATGATTTGCTCATCCTGGCGCGGGCAGATGTTCAGCCGCCGAACTGGCAGGAGCCTGTTGCGCTCCAACCTTTGCTCAACTCTGTGCAGCGACAAATGAAGCAGCTTGCTCCAGAACGTCACATTCAGTTTGCCAACGGCCGTTCTCTTTCCACCACTGTTTTAGGCAATGAAGATGCGCTCAAGCAAGTGCTGCTCATATTGCTGGACAACGCCGTAAAACACACCCCACCGGAGGCTGAGATTAAAGTAGAAACAGCCGTCACCCATTCGCAGATCACCATTAACGTCTGTGATACTGGTCCTGGCATCCCAGCAGAAGAAATAACCCGCATATTTGACCGCTTTTATGTGGTAGACACAGCCCGCAGTCAAGATAGCACTGGCTTGGGCCTCTCAATTGCCAAAACGTTGGTTGAGTCGCAGAATGGCCGTATTAATGTTGTCAGCAATCCCAGACAAGGAACGGTTTTTGAGGTAACGCTTTCATGTCAAAAATAATCATCATCTTTCTACTGTTTTTTTCTGCCCTTATCGCTTGCACATCCACAGAAACTTCTGTTAAACAGAGCGAGGTTTCTTCAATAGATCAATCCGAGGTGAGCATGAACTTAATATTGGCGGCCCAGCAGGGCGATGTTGAAGCAGTCGCTCGCTTGTTAGAACAGGGAGCAGATGTCAATGTGGCCAATAACCGGGGTGTTACCCCACTTATTGCCGCCGCTTATCAAAACAATGTAGAGGTTGCCAAACTTCTAATTGAGGCTGGGGCAAACGTAAACGTTCAGGACAACACGCAGCAAAGTGCTTACCTGATTACCACTTCAGAGGGTTATGTGGAACTGCTGCGGCTTACGCTGGAGGCAGGGGCTGATGTTCATAGCCTGGACAGTTATAATGGCACTGGCCTGATTCGGGCTGCCGACCGTGGGCATGTGGAGATTATCGAGGAGCTACTCAAAACAGACATAGATATCGATCATATCAACCGGTTGAACTGGACGGCGTTGTTGGAAGCGATCATTTTAGGAGATGGTGGGCCGCGCCACACAGAAGTTGTTCGGCTGTTGGTAGAAGCAGGGGCAGATGTGAATCTGGCTGATGGCAGTGGCGTAACGCCTTTGGAACACGCACGACGACGCGGCTACGAAGAAATCGCACGGATTTTAGAGAAGGGTGAGTAATGAGGGTAAGAAAGCACCCGTCTGTGGAACGCGATACTGCCAACCCAAAACCTCAAGCATGATGTAATCTGCAATAGCCCACAGCCCAAAACAGCCAATTGAAAAGAAAATAATGGCGATGGCAATACCAATTAATAGACAACCTTGCCCACAGCCAAAGCGACGTGCCGTGCGCTGGAGACGGCCGTTTGGTTCATTTGTTGGCACTGGGTTTATTGGTTGCTGATTTTGGGGTTCTTCTGGGGATGGCTCCGGTACAGGTGCCTCTACCTCAATTCCACCGCGCCCGCGACAGCCGTAGGCAGCGCATTCACTGCCATTGGCTCGCCAACAATGCGTGTGGTGGCGGCTGCTGTCTTCTGGGCAAATGACTACTTCGTCCCCTGGTGCAAATGGATTTTTGCACAGCACGCACTCTTCACCCAAAAATGGGGATTGCTTGGTGATGGTGATAGGGGCGAGCATGGGGGAGGTGAGGATAATTAGTGATTGGAGATTTAATCTCCAATCTCGTTTTAGCCAATTTTGATTTGATCCAGCAGCCACCTAAACAGCCTGGCCAGCCAACTGTCGGAGCGACGCATTTGTTCTACCTCACGACGCTGTTGATCCTTGAGGCGCTTGGTTTGCTGGCTGGAACGGCCGTTTGCCGAAGGCCGGGGCAAATCGGTGTATTTGATGCTCAGAACTGGATTGGTGGGCGTGCCGTGAACTTTGAACTTTTCATGCCCGCAGCCCAGCACGGCGCATTTGCCGCCGCCCAACTCCCAGCACGTTTTGTGATACAGCGTACCGCATTTGGCGCACAAAACCGGTTGCAAATCGCGCTCTTCTACAAACTTTTCGACCGGATTAGCACAAATGGGGCAGTGCAGGCTGAGCTGGTTCGCCGCCTGAATGTCATTATTCGTGATGGTGAGGGGGGGCATTTCTTGTTCGTCCATTTTTCAAAAAGAGATTAGAGAATTGGAGATTAGAGATTGTTTATTGCATTATACACCAATCTCTAGTCTCCAATCTCTACAAATTGTTACCAACTCCCGGCGGCCCAATCTGGCCACAGAAAATTATGCCGGGAAACTTCGGTTTTTTGCCGGTTCCAGCTAAAAAAGCCGCTGGTTTGGGCGCGCGGGTCTAATACGTAAGCAACGTGCCAAATTTGTGTAAAAAAGTTCTGATGAATAAATAAATCCATTCCCGATAAAAAGATGCCAAAGCCGGGATGGGTATGGTACCAGCCCACAATAACGGCCGTTTCATCGGGATACCGTTCGTGCAGCTTGTCGGTCATGTACCGCCAGCTTTCTGGTGTGTACGTCACGCTGGCCCCGTGCATCACCGTGTATTTGGCAATGATTGTGTCCAGGATGTGAACCCGGTAACGGCCGTCTGGCTGCTTTTCGGGTCGGGGGCCAATGAGTACCCCGGCCACCTCACGATTCAAGCTACTCAACGCATGCGCCTGCGAAGCGCGTAAGGCTGGCTCTTCAATGGTGATGTCCACGGCTGCTGGTGTTGGATCGCCTACGGGTAGATGCTGCCCAGCAATGCGTACGCGTGCGCGGCTGGGAGCGATCACAGCTGCCCTTTCATCACTTTCAGGCTGTGCCTCTACCTCTTCATGCACCGGTTCTGGCTCAGAGACAATGATGTTTTCTACATCCTCATTCTCTTCAGCCACTGCCCCAATGGGTTCGGGTTCCGGCTCTGCTTCAGAGGCAACGGCCGTTTCTACCGCAGGCTCCTCTTCAGGTTCAGCAGGTTCAGATGTCTCTTCGGCCTCAGCTTCCGTGCTGTCCCCAGCTTCTTCAATCGCTATTTCAGCAGGAACGGCCGTTTCGACCACCATCTTTGCCAGCCATTCCCGCGAGGGGGCAACCGGCTCGCCTTCGGCATCCACCACATCCATTGCCATTTTTACGTTGTTATCTTTGGCTAATTCCGCCAGCCTGATTTCACGATACGTTTCCCATATTTCAGCTTCTGTCTGGTCGGCAAACTGTTGCAGTTCGGCCAGCGTGCATTCATGCAGCGTTTTATAGCTGCCATCTACAGAAACCAGTTCGGTTGGGGTCAGGCGAATGTTGGCGGATACGGCCGTATCTTGCCCAGGCAAATGAATTTGAATAATCGCCACGTAATGTGTCGTTGATGATTCAGTCATAAAAGTTCTCAGTAATAGTTGCTGGTGTTTAGTGGCTAGTTTTATTGCGAGCAACCAGCTACTAACCGCCAGCCACTAACTCAACAGAAATTTGGCAGCTTGCTGTGTTGGGGAGGGGGATATTTTGGCGGTCTACGGCCGTTAGCCGCAGATCATATTGGCCAAACGGTAGTTCGCTTGTATCCCAATTGGTAAGCAGTCCCAAATCGGTTTGGCGACGTTGTACGCCAGCTAACTTCCATTCTTCCCCCCCAACTGGTCGGAATTCCACCTGGTAACGGGCAGCTCCTGGCAAAACGGCCGTGCCCAAAATGGGTACATCCTGGCCGCCCTCGGCTGTTCCGGTGGTCGTAGGTGCTAAGATGCGCAACTGATCATTGGTGCAAACGGCCGCATTCAGCGACGTTTCATCGGCTAGCCCGACGATGACGCTTTCCAGGCTATTGATCTGCCGATTCAGCGCGACCACCCAGCCAAAAAGCAAAAAAAACCCAATGACAAAGCCCAAAATGCCCAAAGTGGTTGCATTAGACAATGCCAACGGCCGTTCCTGCCCGTAAGCAGCGCGCAACATGCCGCTTTCTTGCTGACGCTCCTCGTAAGAGGCATAGAATTCTTCGGTTTCGCGTGTGTGCCACACTTCGGTTTGGGCTACACGCCAGGGGGCGACGGGCGTCTCTTGCACGTCTAGTTGCTCAAAATAGCCAGGGATGGGCGTGAGCTCCCCATCTTGCCAGCCAAAGTAGCTGGCTGTATTGCCCAATGGATCAACCACCAGCCCCACATGCCACGGTAACGTGAAAGCGGCCGTATGCACCACCACATCATCGCTGGAGTAAAAAACACCCAGCCCCGGATGCGTGTGGAACCAGCCCACAATTTCCAAATTGGGATACGTTTTGGCGCGTTCGTTGTGGATTTGGCTCCAGGCATCGGCAGTGAAGGTGAAATGGATTGGCCCGTGGTCGTCGTTGCGGGCGGGCAGGGCGGCCATGACCTCTACCCAAAGCTGCTCGCCGTCACGGTAGGCGTGGCCCAACAGCACGCCGCCCAACTCTGAGCGTAAATTGCTAACGCTGTGCGCCCGAATTTGGCTGAGTGCCTGCTGATGGTGAGCAACGATCACTTGATTCTCGGCAGGCTGTTGGCCATGTAGGTAGGCGTTGCTAGTCAGGTTGGCTAACGGCCGTTCTGGCAAGCTCTCTATTTCTGGCTGGCCAATCATTGGTTCGGTATCGGTGGTGGAACGGCCGTTATAGGATGTTGATGCCGAGTTCATCCGATTCTTCCTCCCCAAGTACAATCAAATCTTCCAGCGATTGCCCTTTAAGATTGCGGCGGTCGATGGGGAAAATTTGCTTGTGTCGCAGTGCCCAGGCAGCTGCCTTTGAGTTCATCGGATCCTTGGGATCGTAGTTTTTGTATTGGATCATCTCACCCAACGTCAGCAGCAGCTCATCCAATGTTTTGGCAGGCCACCATGCCCCAATGCAAACTGCGCCGGTTACATGAATGTTAGGGTGGAAGATGGGCGTTTGCCACTTGAGCTGTGGTTGTTTAAGCGGATATTCCGCATGGAGATAAACAGTTACCTCGTGCTTTTCCCGCAGCAATGGCTTACCTGCTGAATTAATCTTCTCTACACCTTTGCAGGTGAACTGGATCAAATACTTCTCTACCGGATCGCCATCTGTATTGAGAATGTGGATAAATTCGCTGCGATTCACCAGCGCCCGAATCTGTTTGTAATCGTTACGCAGTCTGGTTTCACGAATATCAAAGGACATGGTTTCCTCAAAAATATGCAAAAAGCGGAAGGATGAAGCCAGGATTGACTTGTCCTTCGCGCTTCTCACTTTTTACGTTTACTGAATACTGTTTACTGAATACCGCTCACCGTTTGCCAATTAACCTGCTGTTACTTCTGGGAACAGGCTCAGGATATCGTCTTCTACGACGCCAGCGTCTGACAAGGATTCATCCTCGCTTAGCCGCTTGCCAGAGGAGCGATGGTCTAGCCGGTAGGTGATGGGGTTGGCGCCCTGGCTGGTCGGTAAGCCCATCTTGCTAACCAATGCCGGAATTAGCCGCCGCATCGGAACGTCGTCTGGGAGTTCTACCGGGGTTTTCTTGGAACCAGTTGGATCATAGATAATTGTTTTTATGCTTGCCATTTTATAATAGCCTCCATTCGTCTTGGTTGAATTGCTTCTTGAGCCACGCGCCTGGTTTGCGGTGGATTATTGTCAAATCAACTAGGGTGTACACTTTCTAATACGTAGTTTGCCTTCCCCAGTTGCACGGTTCAGTCAAACTTTAAAATTAACATGTTTGGCTGTGGCCACGTCCTCGCCGTGCCACTTACCGGGTTACAATTTATTGAGGAGAAAGCATCCTCAGATGCGTCCTGGCAGCACCCGTTCGCATTTGAGAATGCTCACTCCTCGTTTTACGATTCTTAGTCAAACTTCAAAAATGTCTCTTTATCTCCTGTTAATTCCAGGTAGATGCTTTCTTTTTTGCTGGCGCTGCGGGCGCGGATGATACCTAAGGGTGGCACATCCATTTCCGCTAAGGTGCGCTCCAGGAAATCTTCGCTGCCATCTACACGGTGGGTCATGTTCATTTCGCGTCGGCCGCCGCAGTTAGGGCAGGTGGATTCATTTTCATACAGCCGGGCCATTTTGCGGAAGATGTCAAACTTTTCGCCGCAGTCCAGGCAGTGCATGGTGGTCACAATTTCACCATCAAATTCCAGCACGGCGTCATCGGCCAGTTTTTCCTGGGCGATTTTGAGCAGATCGTTGAGGGTGGTGGAAACGGCCGTAACCTCCTCCAACGCCACAATCGGCTCCAGCCGCGCATGGCTCATGCAGCTATCTTTTACCGGGTATTCAGTGGTGTAAATGTCATTGGTCAGCCCATTGATCATCACCGCTTTGCCCGGCTGCACTTCCATTTCATGGATGAGCTTCAACGCTTCCTGCGTTTGCATCGCCGCCACAATGGAGGCGCTGGTGGGCGTGGTTGGCACCTTGCCTTGCAAGATGTTTTGCCGAGCCAGCAGCGGGCAAGAGTAGCGCAGATTGATAATTTGGTAATCCAGGTCAGTCAGGGTGCATTCGTAGCACGCCCCTTGGCCGGGCCAAAAAACGCGCACGATGCCCATTAGCTCCTGAATAGCGCCATCCACCCACGGCCGATTTATTTGCCAGCTAAAGCGATTGATGGAAAGTCGTGCCTCCCGGTTGTCCAGGCAGCCAACAATGGCGTCTACGTGGCGAAACACGCCCAGACCCATCTCGAAGTTGATATTGCCGTGCCACGTTTTCACGTTGACATCCGGGTTTAGCTCTTTCACACGCTCAGCGGCGGCATTTACCTTGCGGCGGCCACGGTCCGAGGCGCGGAACAGGACGGAGCGGCTGAGATTACTGTCTTCGATGGTGTCGAAGTCCGCAATGATGATATTGCCAATGCCCATGAGGGCCAGATTTTTGAGTACCTCGTTACCAAGTGCCCCTGCGCCAACCACCAGGATGGTGGCGTTACGCACCACCTCCTGCTGCCACCAGCTGATGTAGCCAAAGGTGTGGTAGCGGTCGCTGTCAGGGTCAGTTATGACGATTGTTTCAGGTGTTTCAGACATAGTTTAATTTATGATTGTCAATGTGTTGAACACGAATGAAGCGAATTGGACGAATGGCACCAATATTTTATTGGTGTCATTTGTTTATTCGTCAAATTCGTGATTTGTTTTTTAGGAAAGTCGCCGGAAAAAAGGTAGCTTGAACTCCGTACGATCCACATTCAGCGTCACAGATTTGCGCTCCACCTCGCCACCCAGGTCGCGGGGCCAGGTGATGTCCACGTCGTAGGTGAGACCGGAGTGGACGCGCACGGGTAGCTCGCATAGAAAAACGCCATCCCGGTTGGTGGTGCCAGCCACATGAGCCTTTATCCCCTGGCAGCGCACCTGCACCTGAATGCCGTATAGTCCGGGGCCATCCTGCACATCTTGCACGATAACGCGCAGCTTGGTGCTGCGCAGTGGCTCTTTGTCACGGCTGAATCGCTGGCGCACGGCCGTTCCCAAATTGCCACTACTGCTTCGGCCTGATTGTGGTCGGGGCTGCGCCGAACGCGCTTGTCGCCTTGGCGGCACCTGATCCGCGCGAATGCGAATTTCTGGCATACGCACTGGTTGTTGGGTTTCGCCGGGAATATCATCGTTGGTGATGGTGAGCGGCGCGTTGCGCGTGACGGTGTTTGGCGTAGCCGCTTCCTCATTTTCGCCAATTTGCAGCGTTTCACGCGCTACTTCTGGATAGTTCACCGGAATTGGCGGGCGGAAGTGAGGTGGCACGGGTGCGATTGGTTGCCCATCGGCCATCGTTTCCAGATTGGGCGTGCCGTCACCTGGAGTATGGGCTAACTTCTTGCCTAATTTGTCTCGCTCGGTGGCGCTGCGCTGAATTTGGTGTCGCAAAAACGTGGCCGCACGCTTTACTAGTTGCCCTGCCGGGCTGTACTCGCTTGGTGGTGAAGCAGGATCAAGCTGGTAGAGCGGATACTCGCTTTTCCAGGCGTGGGCGGCGATGGATAGTGACAGCCAGGAAACAGTAGTATCGGAGTTGGAAATAGCGGTACTAGCGGTTAATAATGCGGCTGCTTCTTCGTTTTCAGCCAATCCAGTTTCAGTGAGTAAGTCGTGGAGGGCGAGGCGAACGGCCGTGCCACCCCCAGCCACCAATCGTGCAAAATCATGCAGGGTGGGATCATCGACCACGCCAGCAGCGCGCAGCAATGCCTTTGCCCGCGATTCCGTGAAATCCGGTACAGGCTCTTCGCTTTTGTTCAAGTCGGCTACAAGCCATTCTGTGAGTTGCACCGCGAAAACAGGCAGAAGGGCATCATCGAGTTGTTTGAGTAAAAGGTCTGTCATCTGACGTTCCTGTCGTAGGGGCGGTTCGCGAACCGCCCCTACCTGAGTTTTTTAGATAGCTAGGCTGGTTTCCAGCTTGTGTAGACCGTCCCAAACGCGCATTAGCTCTTCAAGGTCAGAGACGTTTTCCAAATCCATCTCCATCGCTTCACGCAGTTCCGGTTTTTGCAGATTGCGGTCGTGCTGTTTCAGCATCGGTTTGACGATGTGGGTGTTGAAGTCCCGCTCGGCCTTGGTGGCTTCCAGCCAGAAGAGGCGGCGCAGCCGGGGCAGCAGGTCATCATCGTTGAACAAGTCGTTGAGAATCTCGCCAAAGATGCGATTGACCTTGACGGCCACGTTGTCCAGCTTGTCGGCGTAGCTCATTTCCAAATCAGCCTGGGATGTTTCTGCGCCAGCTTCGCCGATCAGGCTGATGCCCAGATCATCGGCGGGTTGGGCAGGCTCATCCAGAATGGAAATGTTGATTTCCGGTTCCTCGGCAACTGCTTCGGCCACCTGTTGCGTGCTGTTGGGTGCGGGTGCGTTGACGGCCATCTCGCGGCGCACGGATTCGACGCCATGCAAGGCCACATCAAGCAGTCGTTCGTTGGTGTTCAGCGACAGTTCGCGTTCGCCTGCATCCAGCCGGTGATGGACAGATCGTTCTGGCTTCATCAGCTCGTACATGGTCGCTTGCTGGCACACGTGGCGGAAGTTTCGACCAACCCGCGCGACTAGGACGTTGAACGCTTCGTCGAGGTTGAGGCCATCGGCCGTTTCGCCGGGAATGGCGTAGCTGTACTCTTGTTCGTATGCAGCGCGGCGCAGTCGGCTGTGAATCTCGTGGGCTTCCAGAGTACGTTCCAACTCAGCGGCGATGATTTCGGCCGCTTCGGGCATAAATTTGGAGACGGAATCCTGCATGATTAGCTCAACCTGGAACAGGATGCGCTTGATGGGAATTTCGATGCCGCTGGTTCCCCAAATCAGGTTGTCGTAGGTCACGTCCCGGTCATCCCAATATTCGGTGCCGTAATTTTCCAGCAGGGTTTCTACTTCACGCTGAATTGCATCTTGCACCATCCCTTTGATGCCGTTGAGGGTGGGGCGCAGGACGTTGCGGAAGCGAGCGTCGCTGTTGGTGCGATTGTTTAGCTCTAGCAAAGCGTTGTGGAAGGCGCGCGGCAGCTCTTTTTGCTGACGAATCAGCACGTTTTCAAAACGGCGCTCTTGTAGCTGCTCCCAGCTGTTGGCAAAAGGCGGATGCACGCCGCGATGGGCTAGCTGTTTTTCGTAGTAGAAGCGCAGGGCTTGCAGGCTGTTGCGAATGCGGGTCGCCGCTTCACGAAGCTGGCTGCGAACGCGCTCGGTTTTAATGAAGGTGATCAGCTTTTCGCGCAGTAATGGCACTTCGCTCAAGTTTAGGAGGGATTCGGCCGTTTCTGGGTCGAGCGGGTCTTTGGCATTGACCTGGCCCAGTTGGTCACGGAATACTTTGAGAATCCGCTCTGTTTCACTGGCGAATTCCTCTGGGGCGTTGTCCGGGTCTTGTACGTACAAGGCAGGCGGCGCCATCACTAAGAAATACGGCCGATTATTGCCGCGATCCCGGTACCGTTCCCAATAGTTGGGGGCGATGTAGCGAGTAACTTCTTTCACTTCCAGTTCTGCCTCTGGCAGGCCAGAGTTGAGGCGGTCGAAGGCCTGCCGCACGTTGCCGCCGTTGACGGCCAGGAAGATTTTACTGGCGGCTTCATCCAAATCGCCGCCAGTTAGGCCAAAGAGACGATTTTCTTTAATCCAGTTAACAGCGGAAAGTGATTTCAGCTCATCCACGCGCTGTCGCCCGGCGTCGGTGACGAGGACGATCATGGCGTCTTCACGCTTCATTTCTTCTAGGGTGATGGCTTCATGCAGCTTCATCCCTGCGCCCAAACCGGGCACATCGACGATGCGCAGGTAGCCGTTCATGAGCAGGCTATCTTGACCATTTTTGGGTTGAATTTTGAAGGTAGCGGATTTAATAAGCCGAATTTGACGCTGCTGGCTGCCCTTGAAGCCATCCTCGCGCAGATGCTTGAGGGAATCTTCATTGTCCAACGCCAGGCTGCGCGGTGCGGGCGGGCCTTCGGCGTACATCGATTTGTTGTGTTCGTAGGAGTCGATGCAGTCGATGAGGATTTCTAGATATTCATCCCGCTCGGTTTTGGCGTTGTCGGAGCTGTCTTCCATGATTTGTTCGATGGCTTCGCGGGCTTGCTCACGTTCGCCGTCGTTGATAATGTCGAAGCCGTCAATCTCGGCCAGTTGGCAGAGGCGGCGGACGCGCTGGGCAAACTCGTCCTGTGTCCAGTAGGTGAGGACGAGGGATTCAGCTTCGCCTTCGTCGGCTTGCTCGATGTAGACGATAGTGCCGGTAACGGCCGTAACCGCCCCGGTTGGTAGTAAATTGCGCCCTAATAAGCCATTGATGAGGGTGCTTTTGCCCACGCCTGTGCCGCCAAAAAAGACGAGGGTGTAGGTGCGCTGGGCGAGAATCTTTTGCGCTTCATCGACGCTTTGCTGTGCTTGCGGCACGGCGCGGATGAGATAGTCGCGCGTTTGGTCGATCACTTTTTGCATATGAATCCAGTGCTCAACTTGGGCAGGACTTATATGGGGGAGTGTTTCCAGGGAAACTTTGAGGTCTTGATATTTGTCAGTTTTCTTTTTCGGGCTCATGTTTGCTTATACCTTCCTTGCAAATTTTTATCCACAGATTTCGCAGATTGGCGCAGATTGCGCTTACAGATTAGTAGCTTGCGTGTGCTGCTGGATGTTGATTTCTATTTGGTGCCACAGGCGTACAAAGACCCACAATGTGGCGGTATATTGGTTTATACGCAGGGGTGGGGGAAAGGTTGCACGGTTTTGAAAACGGCCGTTTGCCAATGTTTCTTGGAGGTGAAAACGGAATACGATTCTTACCTGTTGCTTATTGATTTTGCCGTGTTTGTGTGCTACTCTTTCATTTTATAACGCAGCGCGTTATAAATCTGGAGGTGAATTGTGATGATGGGAGCAACACAATTAGCAAAACGATTTTTGTCCAAGGATGGCCTGCCTGTTTGGGTGCGTTTGCTGCGCCAAAAGGACGCCGCCCATCTGGTGGATTTGTTTGAGCATATGGGGGCTGAAAGCCGCTACCGTCGATTCCATCAGCCAATGGATGATGTGACGCCGGACCAAGTTTGGGATGAGGCCAAGAAGATTGCAACGGCCGTTCCCGAAGAGCAGCTAGGACTCATCGCTTTTTCCGAATTACCGGGAGAAGGGGAGGTGGCTGTGGGCGCAGCGCGAATTGTCTGGTTGTCTGACAACAAGGCCGAAATTGCCATGTCGGTGCGGGACGATCGGCAGGGGCAAGGCATTGGCAGGCGGCTGCTGACGATGGTGCTGGAATTGGCAAGAATTACCGGGGCAGAGTCGGTTGTGGGGCTGGTGCAAAACGACAATGAACCGATGTGGTATCTGTTTGACCAGCTACCGTACCCCATGAAGCGCACCGTGGACGGTACAGAGTCTGAGATTGAGATTGATTTGACGAGTGAAAAAGTGGGGGTGGAAACGGCCGTTTAGCCATCACCACCCCCGTAAAATTGAAAACGAAGGACAACGCGCTGCAGCAAAAGGCGCGTTTTTCCTATGGCTTTACTATAATAGGCAGGTAAACATAATGCATCGGTGATGATCCATACTCTACGGCACCGATGTCGCAAATGGACGTTCCGTTATTGTCGCCATCAAATGGTCTAGAAAAATATCTTTGATCATTTGGTGGACAAACGTTTGGATTTGCAGCATCAATTGCTGGACTTTCAGGAAAAAGCGTGTGAGACAGCGTATTTCCCCCATAGTTTTTTAGGGAATCAATTAGCGGATTTTGATTGACTATATCACCGATAGCGTTTAGGTTGCATAGATTTGCATCCTCCAAATTGTAACCAAGAGATATAATGTCATCCGAGTTTCCACCACAGTTTCCATTGCTATTGAATGCTACAAGTGTATTTTGTAGGTAAATGACACCATTATTAATTATGTTATTGTAAATGCCACCGATGCTTAATGATGCGGTGTTACTAACAATTGTACTGTTTGTCGCTGTCAATGTACTATGATTATCAATGGCACCTCCCCGAAAATCGACATGGTTGTTACTAATTGTAACATTCGTTAGGGACATGGTTGGCCCCAGATTTGTTATGGCTCCTCCTTCCCCATCTGAAAAATTGTGACTGAGTGTGGAATTTACTATCTCAACTATACCATCGTGTGTTGTAAAAATTCCAGCTCCCCTTGACCCAATGTTTCCACTGATAGTTGAGTTGCTAATCATTAAAAGCGGTGACAGATTTTCTAAACCCCCACCAGAGCCATCAGATATATTGTTGCTTATTAAACTGTTAGTAATTGTTAACAAGCCTCGGGAGGCAATCCCTCCCCCTGAGCCTGCTGAATTGCTAATTATCCTTGAACTTAGTATCGTAACATTGGTGCCCTCTTCGATAAAAATCCCACCACCTCCTCCTGGCGAAACGCCATTGTAAATAGCAATATTTTCTAAAACTAATTCTGCGCCATTACTCACAATAAATATTCGATCTAATGCATTACCATTAATTATTGTGTTGGTAGAACTCTCTCCAATGATTCTCAAATCCTCTGTAATATTGAGATCTCCCGCTGAAGCATCCTCACCTATGCCTCCAATGGTTCTCGTGTAGGTTTCTCTTGGCAAATTGATTTGGTCAGCTCCGACAAGAGAGTTTGTTTCCATAACGGCCGCTCGCAGAGTACATTCGTTTGCCACGGCCGTTTCACAAACCCCATCCCCCGGATTTACATCTACAGCGTCAACCGTGCTGTTGACGGTAAACGTGGCAGACGGGCTGGCTTTAGTTTGCAGAGTGGTTAAAAAGAAGCTAAGAAGAATAATTGGTATTGCGATAGCGAGAAGTAAACGTGTATGTTTCATTGAACCCTCCAATTTGTTTGTATTGAAAACCAGAATCATGGGAGTGAGTAATCTTGTGGGTACAGGTGACATTCACTTTTGGTTTTGCCTGGATGTCGGCAAGCCTCAAGTGGCTGTCACCTTGAATCTATTTACTCCCAGAATTAACACACCCAGCAACAGGCGCGTTTTTGCTACGGCTTAGCGACAAGAGGTAGATAAATTTTGCTTATTGTAGATTCAATCCACCCGGCAAAAATGTCTAGACCTTCACCAGCGATGTCGCTTTCTTCGACCCATAATACAAACACACTGCCATTCTCAGCCACGGTCAGCACAGGAGGATGGCACCCTGTTTCTGCTGCTGCGGTTTGGCTCAGTGCCACTTCACCAGTCGCTTGGCTCCAGAAATGATAGTTTCTTGTCGCATCATCTTGCCAGGCAAGATAAATATTCCCGAAATTGTCGGAATCGTTTTTGTATGATCCACCAACTTCAGAACATGGGTAACTTTCGCCGGCCAAATGAATGGTGTCTTGGGAACTATCCCAAAGGTATAACCCTTCGGGTCCGCTATTTGGTACGCCGTGCCACATGAAGTAAGGCTCACCACTGGCCAAAAAATCCATCCTCATATTTTCTGTACCGCTGTTAACCGGATTTATGCTGCTGATGCCCAATTCTGTAAAAAGATTTTGAGTTGTATTGATAACTGAGTTCCAATAAAGATTTTGGAGGGTGCCGCCGGTGGCATTGATTTGCTCAGACCACAACATATAGAGTTCACCATTACTGCTTTGTTCTACTTGGCGTCCCGTGCTGCTTATTCTCGTGTCATTCCCTGCTAACTGAGAAAGATTACTAGTGGTTTGATTTATGTTATCCCAATGAAAAAAATTATCATCTGTTCCACCGAATTCTATCCAAGAGAAATGGACTATATTCGTACCCTCAATGCCTGTTAGCCACCCATAAATTGAAACATCTGCAACTGGAAGGTCAATAGGATTTGTGAGATTTTCATTCCAATACCGAAAGCGCCGAATTCCTCCTGGATCATCTGAAACCACTGCGTGCAATACATCTGAACCGTCTAAATGAACTGGCCACACACCTTTACATGACTCCCCTGAAACAGCTTCTTCAGTCGTCTGCGAACCGCTGTCCCAATGTGCTAGACAAATATTAGAGAGATCTTTAGACCAAAGAATGTGAATATTTCCGGCAGAATCTACTAAAAAACCTTCAATGAGAACAGAGCCTCCAGGTAGATCAGCGGAGGAAGGAATGGGTTGGATCGTTTGGGTTGTAGAGTTCCAGTAACTTATTGGGCCATCGGTTATATCCAACCAAATAATGTGTGCCACATTTTCTACCAGTACCCAATAATTAATCTGTGGAAGAATGATTGGATTTGGTAAAGACTCATTCCAATAAAAATAGGTGTCTGTCACCCCATCATTGCCATATTCTGCCCAAATAATATGGGATGTGCCCTTATCATCTATGAGAAGTTGGTTACCGAACATGACATCATTGCCTTCTGTTTGGCTACGATCGGTCAACAGGATTGTGCCAGTTGCAAGGCTCCAAAAGAATAAATCTTCTCCTTCAGATGTCCCAGTTTCTTCATGCCAGAAAGTATGAGGATTGCCGTTATTGTCCAAAGTAATAAAGAGTGTGTTGTAGGCTGGTTGGACGTAACCTTCAGTCTCGGTGTGGTCGCTTAGGCGCAATGTGCCTGTTGCTGCACTCCAATAGAAAAGATCGCCACCTTCGGCCGAATTGGTGTCTTCCAGCCAAATCATGTGGAAAGTGCCATCTGGAGCGACGGCCGTATCAAACCAAACCTGACTCACATCACCTTCTGAAAGTGCTGGGTCCGACAGCCGAATGGTGCTGCCGCCTGGCAGTTGGCGGTAAAACAGGTCTGTGCCTTCGCTGCCATTCCCGGTTTCATGCCAATAGATATGGGCAACATTATTGGCAGTATCTATGCCATACCCATAGATATTAAAAATGGTGTCAGCTTCTGTTAGGGAATGATCTGATAAGAGTTGGGTGTTAAGCCCGGCTGTGCCAGCTTGAAGTGTTGCTGGCTTGAGAGAAAAGATCAGGCTAAGGGATATGGCAAGGATAGCCAAAAAGAGTAAATATGCGCGGTTCATCGTTGAACTCCTTTTTAATGATGGGTAAACTGGAAAACGGCCGTTTCCCACGCTGGAATGCACGGCACGAAAGAATTATAATTTTTGTCAATTTGACAAACAATTGACATTCATCACATTTCAAGCGCGATTTGAGAATGCATTAAAGATAAACGCGGGCAATGGAAACGGCCGTTTGACTAACAAAAAACGCGCTCACTAACGAGCGCGTTTTTTGTTAGGTGGTGTCTGTTTTCTTGTAGTGATGGTACTCTCTACAGAGTAGAAATTAGTTGGTTACAAGTGGGATGAACAATTGGTAAGGATTTACTGTGACAACAACAGTGCCGGTTACTGTATCCGTGCCATCAGACACGGTGTAGGTGAAAGTTTCGGTTCCAACAAAGCCATTATCCGGTGTGTAGGTGATGGTCGTGCCGTTAATTGTGGCTGCGCCGTGTGCCGGGTTCGCTACCGAGATGATGGTTAACGGGCTGCCTTCAACGGGGTCTGTATCATTCTCTAAAACTGTGATGATGACGCTGGCACCCGCACTGGTTGTGGCACTGTCTAACCCTGCCTGTGGCAGATCGTTCACAGAAATAACGGTGATGTAAACAGTGGCAACGTCGGTAAATTCGCCGTCAGTCACCGTGTAGGTGATGCTGTCGAAGCCGTGAAAATGTTGGTTTGGTGTGTACTTGATGGTGTTGCCTTGAATAACGGCCGTTCCATTTTCTGCCTCACCAACTGCCAGGATTGATAACAAATCACCATTAGGATCGTGATCATTGTCTAAGACATGAATGATGATTGATGAATCTTCTAGCGTTTCCGGTGAGTCACTATTTGCGTTGGGGGCGGCATTGCTGTTGCTTTCATAGATTGTGATAGTAACCAGGGCTGAATCAGACCCACCACGGCCGTCGCTGATAGTGTAGGTAAAGGTTTCGGTTCCTATGAAGGTGGGAGCGGGTGCGTACTCAATCTGGTTGTTGTTGATGACGGCCGTTCCCCCGTTGTCTGGTGTGCTTACCGAACTAATCGAGAGAATATCGCTGTCGTCTGGATCCGCATCATTTGCCAACACATCAATTTGAATGGCTCCCCCATCTTCGAGCAGAGAATCGCTGTCATCATTGGCGGTGGGAACATCATTTACCTCTGTCACCGTCACCGTGACGGTTGCGCTGTCGCTGCCGCCATTGCCATCAGAGATGGTGTAGGTGAACGTTTCTGTGCCGAAGAAGTTAGCTGCTGGGGTGTAATCAATTTGGCCTGCGTTGAGGACGGCCGTTCCGCCATTATCTGGCGTGCCAACAAGGGCGATAGAGAGTGTGTCTGTCGTGTCTTCGTCACTGTCGTTGAACAGCACATCAAAAGCAGTGGTGCCGCTGTCTTCAGCGACGGTTTCGCTGTCATCGGTTGCTGTAGGGGAATCGTTTTCGCTTGTGACGGTTACAGTGACCGTTGTGCTGTCGCTGCCGCCATTGCCATCAGAGATGGTGTAGGTGAAAGTTTCTGTGCCGAAGAAGTTGGCCGCTGGCGTGTAGTCGATTTGGCCTGCGTTGATGACGGCCGTTCCCCCATTATCTGGCGTGCCAATTGAATCAATGACCAAGTTGTCGTCGCTGTCCGGGTCGCTATCGTTACTCAAAACGTCAAAACTGGTTGTGCCGCTGTCCTCAGCGACGGTTTCGGAATCGCTAACGGCCGTTGGGGCATCATTTACCGCCGTTACTGTGATGGTGACGGTAGCAGTGTCACTGCCACCATTGCCGTCGGAGATGGTGTAGATGAAGGTTTCGGTACCAGAGAAGTTGGCTGCGGGTGTGTAATTAATTTGGCCTGCGTTGAGTACGGCCGTTCCGCCATTATCCGTCGCTCCAACCGAATCAATTGTCAAAGTGTCGCCAGCGTCTGGGTCTGAGTCGTTGGCCAGCACATCAATTTGAGTTGTGCCACTATCTTCTACAACCGAATCCGAATCATCATTGGCGACTGGTGCATCATTAACGGGACTTTCTGTGACGGTGATTGTCACCGTCGCGCTGTCGCTGCCCCCATTGCCATCGGAGATGGTGTAAGTAAAGGTTTCTGTGCCGACAAAGTTAGCTGCTGGCGTGTAATCAATTTGGCCTGCGTTGATGACGGCCGTACCGCCATTATCTGTCGCCCCAACCGAATCAATTGTCAAAGTATCATTTTCAGGATCGCTGTCGTTGTTCAAAACGTCGAAACTGGTGGTGCTGCTATCTTCAACAACTGTTTCGTTATCATTTACGGCCGTTGGCGCATCATTCTCAGCCGTTACGGTTACGGTTACAGTAGCCACATCGCTTAGGCTGCCATCGGAGATGGTATAGGTGAAGGTCTCGGTGCCGAAGAAGTTGGCTGCTGGCGTGTAATCGACCTGGTTGTTGTTGATAACGGCCGTTCCGCCACTGTCGGGCGTGCCAACCGAATCAATCGTCAAAGCGTCGTTTTCAGGGTCTGAATCATTGGACAGAACATCAAAACTGGTTGTGCCACTGTCTTCGGCGACCGTTTCATTGTCGTCAACGGCCGTTGGTGCCACATTAATATGAAATGAAGTAAAGCTCCGAACCGAAGATTGCGTACTCCCAGTGATATTGCTGGCAATGACCGACCAATAATAAACCGTATCGGTCGTTAACCCAGTTGCATCGAAAGAGGTCGTGAGAATTCCCGTTTGGTCAATGAGTGGTGCACTCAAGTCAGCTTGTTCAGAGACAATTAGCTGGTATTCATCCGCATCAGAAGCCGCCTGCCATGAAAAAGTAGGCGTCAGTGAGACGTTCGTTTCGTCTTGTTCCGGAGAATTTAGCAAGGGTACACCGGGCTCTGGCGGCGGTGGGTTATTGCTTGTCGTAAAGTTCCATTGCTGTGACCATGCCTGATCGTTGGCGTTATGGGCAATCACAATCCAATAATAGGTGTCCTCTGCTAAAGCTGAGTCCGGTGTAAAAGACGTGCTGGTAATGCCTGTTTCGTGAATCTCTAAAGAGCCCATGTTGGGATTGTTATCCACGCGGATTTCATAGCTCGTCGCGTTTTCGGCTGCACTCCAAGAAAATGTAGGCGTCGTAGACACCGTTGCGCCTTTTAATGGTGTGGTTTGTATGGGAATATCTGGGGCGGCTTCGGTGCCTAAACCTAGATAAACGGGCTCATAGCTGTCTGTGGAAATATCATAAGTGCCATTGCCGTTTGGCGTGAACAAAATGACCTGTTCACTTTCCAGCACTTCGGTGTTGAAGGCGTATTGCGTACCAGCGGTGCCGTCTGCATTCTCAAGGCCAATTGTGGCCGAATTGCCATGGGCGCGCACATTATCGCCAATGAGATAGCGGTATTGGAACTGAATGTTGTTGCTGCCCTCGTAAAGAATGACAAAAAATGTGCCCAGTGGGGTTGGATCATCGTAAAAGCCCACATTTGTATATTGAACAACCAGCATGCGATTTGGTGCAGTGCCAATGGTTTTGTATAGAACCCGTTGATTAAGATTGTTGTGGGCTGTGGTGTCATCCCAGAATGGGGCGATGTAATTGTTGGGCCAGTTGTCGTTAGGAATGCTGCGGTTAACGTAATGTGGCCAATCTCCCCATCCGGCTTGTAAACGGTAATCGTCAAAGGTAATCATTCCGTTGGACGCCGCATAAAATTCATCGTACGTATTGCCGTAAAAGGTGAAATCGAACCCAATAGGCAGGGCATCTGTTCCATCATCGTCACCGTTGACACCGGT
This sequence comes from Candidatus Leptofilum sp., assembly GCF_965223285.1. GTDB lineage: Bacteria > Chloroflexota > Anaerolineae > Promineifilales > Promineifilaceae > Leptofilum. Next base: position 900,987 of record NZ_OZ244997.1, read on the forward strand.
ATCAACGCCTTGATAATAAACTTCTGGTGGCAGGTCGGCGAATGCTGTGGAAACATTTGCATACAAAAAAGCGATAACGAGCAAAAGACAGACTACGATTGCTCTTCTCCCTAAGGAAATGTGATTATGATTGGATGTTTTGGATATGTGTCTGTTCATGAGATTACTAAAAATTCACCTTGTAAGATAAATAATTCTTACGTTTGAGCTTAAGAAATACTACTTTCGGAAATTGTTACACGAGGGATTTTTGTATCCAAGGTACTATAGACATGTGTGTGCTTTTACTATCTTCATAAAAAAAACGTTGTGAAATTTTATGCAATGAATAAAAAGGCTGATTATTTCTTGTTGCGTATCCATCTCTCGAACTCGGCAAGATCGCTTTTGGATCCCTTCCCTGATAGGCTAAATAATGGTTGACGTGAACGGCCGTTCCATTAAAATGGGCTTAGGCGACAACCTTAAACTTAAGGAGATGTTTTATGAGTGGACCCTGGCGACAACGCAGCAGCCTGTGGCAAGCCGATATTGCTTCAATCGTGCTGCTCATCCTGTTTGTTTTAGCTATTTTTGGCCTGGAAGCATGGCTCCAACCCCAATTTACCCCCACAACCCTGGTTTTAACGGGCATCGTGATGGCTTTGGTGCCTGCCATTGTGTGGCTGGCATTTTTCTATCGGCGAGACCGATTAGAGCCGGAACCGAAACATCTGGTCGTGCAAATGGTGATTTTGGGCGGCTTGCTGGCCAGTGCCGTGGGCATTCCCCTGGTGGAGGGCGTGTTTGACGTACCAGCCTGGTTGAGCAGCAGCCCCGCCTGGGCGCAGTTATTGGGTGGCTTTTTTATTGTGGGCATGATTCAGGAATTTCTCAAATATGCGGCCGTTCGGTTTTCTGTTTATTACGCCGATGATTTTGATGAATCCATTGACGGCATCATTTACACAACGGCCGTTGCCGTTGGCTTTGCGGTGGTGCTAAACATCAACTTCGTGGTTAGCTCTGGCGGCGTTGATTTAGGTTCCGGGGCGATTCGCATGGTGCTCACGACGCTGGCGCAGGCCAGTTTTGCCGGCATCGTGGGCTACTTCTTGGGGCGGATGAAGTTTGAGAAACGGCCGCTCTGGTGGATGCCCCTCGGTTTGATAACTGCTGCTGGCTTGAACAGCTTATTTGTGTTCCTGCGCGGCACGTTGAGCCAGGGCAGCTTGGGCGCGGTAAACAACTGGGTGGGTTTGGCTTTGGCCGCCGTGCTGGCTGGCGTCATCACCTGGTTCCTCTCCCGCTCAATTCAGCACGATTTAGCCGTGCATGGAGGTAGCTAACATGACCCCTGTAAGCGTTCCCCAACAAAATTTGGCCCATGAACGCCGCTCGGCAATGCTGGTGGTGGGATTACTGATTTTGAGTTTGTTAATTGGTTGGCAGGTGAAAACGGCCGTGCAAAACGCCACCCGGACCGTTGAAGTTAGCGGCCTCACGGTAGACGTGCCAAATGGCTGGCTGGTGCAAGAAGGCGCAGGCGATCTGCTCTTCGTGGCCCGTAATCCGCTAGCGATTGATGAACTGTACCGCGTAAGCCAACTGCCCGCCGAACCAGATTTGGCGGTACTAGCCGAGAATCGCAACTTGGCCCGCGCCAGGCTCGATGACTCTTATCGCGTGCTGTCGGCAGAGCCAATTGTTTTTGCCGGACACGACGGCTACAAGGTGAGCTTTGCCCGCGTTGATCTGGATTCTCCCGGCATTCCGCACGTCATTGAAGGGCTAGATTACTACTTTGCCGAAGGCGATCAGGTCAATGTTCTATCTTTAGAAGCTGAAAGCGAATCATTTGCAGATGCCCTGCCTGCGTTTCAACGATTTGCCCAATCCATGACAAACACAGGAGAGTAAGGCATGAAACGACTCCAAAACTCCCCTTTGCAACTGCTCTTTTTACTGCTGCTTCTGTTCTCGTTTACGGCGATGGCTTGTCAGCTAGGGTCTGCTTTGGAAGCAACCCCGACGCCCCGCACGCGGGATGATGACGACGATGATGGGGATGAACCGGAACCGACGCAAGAGCCGGAGCCAACGCCCGACCCCGACGACAACGGCAATACGGGCAACACAAACAGCGGTGACGTGGTTCCCATTGAGCGGCTTCAAGCAGCAACGGTACAAATTTTTGCCAAGCAGACGATTAACGGCCGTCTCCAAACCATTTGGACCGGATCAGGCACCATCGTTTCACCGGATGGCGTGATTTTAACCAATGCCCACGTCGCAGCCCCAACTGCGCCCGGCCTAGCCACGCTCTACAACGACCCGGAGTTGCTCTTTGGCGATGAGCCAGACCAGCTTGTGGTAGCCCTCAGCGCATCGGCTGACCAGCCACCGACCGAAACCTACATCGCTGAACTCGTCGCCGCTGATGGTGCGCTGGACCTCGCCGTTATTAAAGTAACGGCCGATTTGAATGGCAATGCGCTCGATTTAGGGTCATTAAATTTGCCCTTTGTCGAAATTGGTAATTCGGACGAGATAGGCTTGGGCGAGGAGATTCGCATTTTGGGCTACCCTGGGGCAGGCGGCGAAACGATCACCTTCACCCGGGGCAACGTGGCTGGCTTCGAGAGCCAAAACCGCGTTGGCGACCGCGCCTGGATTAAAACAGATGCCACTATTTCCCCCGGTAATTCTGGTGGTTTGGGTGTGAATTCTGCTGGGCAAATCATTGGTGTCCCTTCGTTTGGCCAAGAGGCGATTGGCGGGGCGATTAACCGTTTACGCGCCATCAATTACGCACTGCCCATGCTGGAAGCGGCTGAAGTAAGCAACAGCTATGCCAGCCCTTACATCGTGCCCGGCACCGGCCAGGAAACGTTTAATCTGATCACCTGGGCAGATGATTTCAGCGATGCAGATCAATGCCCCGTTGGGCCACGAAACAGTTACCCTAGCAACACAACGTTGGCCGTGGCCGTCTTTGAATTCAGCGGATTGACCGATGGGCAGCAGATTTTGGTGGCTTGGTGGTTGGGGGAAGAGATCATGAGTACCTCCGTCTTTGAATGGAATGAGGGGGCAGCTGGTGACTGCACCGCATTCTACTTCCACAACTATGGCGATCCGATTCCCAATGGTAATTATGCGGTGGAGATTTATGCAGGTGATGGGCTGGAATTTGTAGGTTTAGCAGAAACGGCCGTTGGCAGCAGCACCGCCAATAATTCCGGCAACACAGGCAACACAAACAGCGGTAGCAAAGATGGCGTGTTGGTAGAAGGCGAGATCGTAGATGCGGACAGCGGTAAACCGCTTAGCGGAGCTGTCATCTTCATCTTGCAGCCCGGCACCGATTTGGATGCCTGGCTAGACGATCCCACCGATGCTGAGGTGTATACCTATGCCGAGACAGACCAGAAAGGGTACTTCTTCCTGCCGCAGCCGCTACAGCGCGGCGTGGAATATCCTGGCGTGGCTGGGCTTACTGGCTACTACAACACTGATGGCTTCCTCGCCTTCACGGATGAAGACCCGGATTCCATTTATTTGACTTTGGAACTGAGTAAATAGTGGGCAAGTGGGCAAGTGGCAAGTAAATAGCCACTTACAACTTTTCTCAAAATCTAGGCGTGGTGCCAAATGGTGCTGCGCTTTTTTTTCTGCCAGTTTGCAACCAGAATCCAAATTGCGGCGTATAATGAGCGAAACAAAATAGTGAAAGGAGTTACATTGAGTACAGGTACAATTTCGTTTTTTGCAATATTTGCTTTCGCAATGACCTTCCTTGGATTTTATTTACGCTCTAGGGATCGTAAAAGGATTCGTGCCTATCTTGAAAAACACAATTGTGAACTATTGAGCGTTGTTTGGCTTAGCCAAAGCTACAAAACCCCTTGGAATTCAGGTGGTTATGCAGTTACTTTTGTGAATGATAAAAATGAATTGTATCGGGCAAAGTGCTTTTCGGTGAGTTTTACCGAGTTGGCGTGGTCTGAGCCTGAATTAATGTATACGGTAAACAGTTGGCAATTAGAGCAGCTTAAGGAGTCCAGACGGCCGTTTCCTGATCAGATGCCGTTTGAAGAAAAATCTGATAGAGAAACCATTATTGATGGGCTGACCAGCAGTTTTAAGCATGAACGAATTTGGGCCGCAGAACAATTGCTAGAATTAGAGATAGTAGATTGGGAGATGCGCCGATTACTTGATGCACTTGCAGTGGATGATGAAGAGCCAGATGTGCGTGAAGCGGCAACAAAAATCATAAAGAAACTTCAAATTATTGACGAAGGATAAGTTATACAATGCGTATTATTTTGTATTTAGGTAAAGGTGGGGTAGGGAAGACGACGGTGGCGGCAGCAACGGCCGTTCGCTCTGCTGAATTAGGCTACAAAACCCTGGTTGCCAGCACCGACATTGCTCACAGTTTAGCCGATTCACTCAACACGCCCCTTGCGGCCAACCCGGTGGAAGTTGCCCCCAACCTGTGGGCGCAAGAAATCAGCGTGGTGGCCGATATTCACAACTACTGGGGAACGCTACAAGATTTTGTTTCTGGCATGTTGCGCAACGGCGACAGGATCAATAACGTCGTCGCCGATGAGCTGTCTGCCTTCCCCGGTATGGATGAGATTGTGAGCCTGCTGCACATCAACAAGCAGGCCAAGGAACGTAACTTTGACCGCGTCATCATTGACGCGGCACCCACCGGTGAAACAATCCGGTTGCTAACCATGCCAGACACGTTCCGCTGGTATGCGGGCCATCTGAGCCGAGGGCGGAGCAAGGTGGTGAACGCATTACGGCCGTTTGCCAGCCGCTTCCTCCAAGGGCCAGCTGAGGTACTAGAAGCATTGGAAAAATTAGACGCCGCCACAGGCGAACTCCGCGAAACGCTCAGCAATCCAGAAATCAGCAGCTACCGCGTGGTGCTTCAACCGGAGAAAATGGTCGTGCGTGAAGCTGAACGCGCCGTCAGCTACCTGGGGTTGTTCAACTACCCCGTCGATAGCGTCATCATCAACCGCATTTTGCCTGAATCGGCCGAAGAAGGGCCATTTTATGCCCAGCGGCGTGCCGTGCAGGCCAAATATTTAGAGATGATTGAAAATAATTTCTCGCCACTGCCGTTGTGGCGCGCGCCTTATTATGCACACGAAGTAGTGGGTACAGAGGCACTGTCTCGCCTGGCGCATGATTGCTTTGGCCAGGCTGATCCCGGCGATATCTTCTATCGTGGGGCGTTGCAGGAAATTGTGGAGAAGGAAGACGGCCGTTACCTGATGCGCCTACCGATGCCTTTTGTAACGGGCGGTGATGTGAAGCTGCGCAAGCGTGGCGATGAGATGTTTATCACCATTGGCAACTTTAAGCGAGAGATGATCTTGCCCACCGTGTTGGCCAAGCGGCGGGCTGGCGGCGGTAGCCTGCAAGATGGCATCCTGGAAATAACCTTCTTACCACCGGAACCCGTGCCTGAAGTAGCGTAAACAATTTTGCTCTTTTTTTACGCCACAGAGCCCACAGAAACTTAAGAGGATTTTCTCTTTTGCCTCTGTGACCTCTGTGGCTTTTTCGTTTGTGTAGAGAATGTGTACATCTCATGAGAGCGATGCCAACCGTGCAACTCACCTTCCAGGCCTGCGTAAAGCGGGCATAATCCACCTGAGAAAGGAGTGTGAGAAATGTCAAAAGAATCAGTCTTGAAGATAGAAGAAACACGCAAACTCCAACGCCGCCAATCGTGGCCTGCTTATGGCGTGATTGCTATTGGATTGGGGCTGTTGGCCAGCCAGCTTTTTGGCTTTGATATGATTGACGTGCTGTGGCCTGGTTTTGTATTGGCTCCCGGCTTGCTGCTGCTAATGCCGGCCTACAACGCCACGCCAGAGCGTTCCAGTCGCCTACGTTTTTTGGCTGTACCGGGCGCGATGTTTATAACTATTGCTACCTTGCTGTTCATCATGAACCTCTCGGATTACTTTGAGGCTTGGGCATATGGCTGGCCGCTGGTTTTGGCCTCAGCCGCCTGGGGCTTGATGTATATGCGCCGGTATGAACCAACGCACAAAATTCACCACACCGGGTACAACTTTATGCGGCTAATGGTGCTGTTGGCAATGGGGCTGGTTGTGTTCTTTGAGGTAATCGTATTTGGCAGCGTCAATCCATTGCTGCCTCTGGGTGTCATTGGCTTTGGTATTTACATGCTGGTGAAGGAACGACGGGCCAGTAAATAGTAAGAAGTAAGCAGTTTTCAGTAATCAGTAGCCGCGGTTTCTTACCGCGCAGAATTTTTAAGGAGAATTTATAATGGCTAAGAAAAAAGCAGAAACTGTAGAAGAAGTTGAAGTAGCAGAAGAAGTTGTTATCAATGAAGAGGATGTGGCAGAAGAAGCTGAATCCTGGACGGAAGAGTTTGTGGCCGCTGGCGAGGATTTGGTGAGCGTGGTGAAAAGTTTCATGCACGAAACGGCCGTTCGTCGCGTCGTCGTCAAAAATGAAGAACGTAACATTAACTTGTCTTTGCCGCTGGCTGTTGGTTTGCCGGGCATTGCGCTGGCCATTCTGTGGGCACCGTTCATTGCTGCCGTCGCCGTCGTTGGTGCATTGGCAATTGATTGCACCATCACCGTCGAGCGCGTGGCCGAGGAAAAAGAGCCAGAAGCCACCCTCGCTGCTGAGTAGGTAATCAGCCACGGATTTCACGGATTGAAAGGATTAAAAAATAATCCGTGGAAATCCGCGAAATCCGCGGCAAACTTCTATTGGCGGAGTTGGGGGGCGAGTTGGGCGATTTCCTGGCGTAGCTCGGCAATCTCCTGTGCCGATTTTGCATCTTGGAACAGCTTCCAATGGTGCTTGGTGTAGGCTAGGTGGCTGCACTGCAAGAAGAAGTGAGCCGCTTGCCGATTGGCGCGAAAGCCACGGCTGATGAGCGTGTTGAACAAGTAAGAGACCCGCTTGCGGCCAGAGCTGGCGGTGTTGAATTG